>JBOIGD010000094.1:0-4433 GCA_050742615.1 Casimicrobiaceae bacterium
CTGATCGTCTTCCTGCTGCGCTCGTTCGTGGCCGAGCCGTTCAAGATCCCGAGCTCGTCGATGCGGCCGACGCTCGAGGTCGGCGACTTCATCCTGGTCAACAAGTTCGCCTACGGGATAAGGCTGCCGATCGTCGAGCAGAAGATCTTCGAGACCGGTCGGCCGCAGCGGGGCGACGTCATCGTGTTTCGCTATCCGGTCAATCCCTCGCAGGACTTCATCAAGCGCCTGGTCGGCCTGCCCGGCGACGAGGTGGTCTATCGCGACAAGGCGATCACCGTCAACGGCCAGCCGTGGGCTCAGACGCCGGATGGCACCTACAGCTACCTCGAGGGGCTGACCTATGCGACGACGCAGCGGGTCGTTGAGCGGATCGGCGACCGGGCACATTCGATCGCGATCAACCCGGCGGCCCCGCCGGTCAATGTCAACGGCGTACGGTCTTTCCCGGGGAGAGAAAACTGCGTTTACAATGATCGCGGGTTCACCTGCAAGGTTCCCGCAGGCAGCTATCTGATGATGGGCGACAACCGCGACAACAGCGACGACAGCCGCTACTGGGGCTTCGTCCCGGACGATCACCTCCGCGGCAAGGCGTTCTTCATCTGGTTCAACTGGGACGATCTCAGCAGCTTCGCGTTCAAGCGGATCGGCACGAGCATCCGCTGAAGGGAGGGAAAATGAACAATCGCGCTGCGCAGTGCGGGCTGTCGATGCTCGGGTTTCTCTTCGTCGCCGCGGTCGTCGTGGTGGTCGTGATGGTCGGGTTCCGGACGATGCCGTCGTACATCGAATATTTCACCGTGCAGAAGGTGATGGCCAAGACGCTGCAGGACGAGCCCGAGCCTTTTTCACTGGCCAAGTTCCGCAGCGACTTCGATCTGAAGGCCAGCGCCGACTACATCGATTCGGTCCGCGGCACCGACATCGACGTCGTCAAAGAGGGCAATTCGCTGGTGGCGACCGCGACCTGGAGCAACAAGCTGCATATGGTCGGCAACGTGAGCCTGGTGCTGGACTTCGAGGCCACGGTCACGAAGTAATGCTCCGGGGTTGATGCCGCCCTTCTCGCAGAGCGAACCGCTCGGGTACGCGTTTCGCCGTCCGGAACTGCTGCGCCAGGCGTTGACGCACCGCAGCTTCGGTGCCGAGCACAACGAGCGGCTGGAGTTCATCGGCGACTCCGTCCTGAATTGCGCGATCGCGCTGACGCTATACCGGCGCTTCCCGCAGGTCCCCGAGGGCGAGCTGTCGCGCGTTCGCGCCAACCTGGTCAACAAGGACACGCTGTACCGCCTGGCGCGGAAGCTCGACCTGGGGGGCGCCATCAGGCTGGGCGAAGGCGAGTTGAAAAGCGGCGGCGCCGCGCGCCCTTCGATCCTCGCCGACGCGCTGGAAGCGGTGTTCGGCGCGGTCTTTCTGGACGGCGGGTTCGACGCTGCCGACGCGGCCATCGGCCGCGCCTATGCCGGCGAGCTGGCCGGGATCGATCCGTCCGGACTGGCCAAGGATCCGAAGACGCGTCTGCAGGAATGGCTGCAGGGCCGAAGGCTGCCGGTGCCCGACTACACGGTGGCGGCGATCCGGGGCGAGGCGCATCTGCAGACGTTCGACGTCATGTGCAGCATTCCGGCGCTGTCGATCGCCGCCACCGGATCGGGCCCGAGCCGGCGTGCCGCGGAGCAGGCGGCAGCCGCAGACGCGTACGAGCAGGCCACGCGTGACTGACCCCTCCGCCGCGTTTCGCTGCGGCTACGTCGCGGTCGTCGGACGGCCCAACGTCGGCAAGTCGACGCTGGTCAACGCGCTGGTCGGCGCGCGCGTCACGATCACTTCGAGCAAGGCGCAGACGACGCGGCACCGGGTCGTCGGCATCAAGTCGCTTGCGGCCGCGCAGTTCATCTTCGTCGATACGCCGGGATTCCAGAGCGAGCATCGCTCCCGGCTCAACGCGCGGATGAACCGAACCGTGCGCGACAGCCTGACCGGCGTCGACGCGATCGTCGTCGTGCTGGAGGCGCTCAAGTTGACCGAGGCCGACCGCGCGGTGCTGGCGTTGCTGCCGGCGCGGGTCCCCGCGATCGCAGCGATCAACAAGATCGACCGGCTCGCCGACAAATCGCGCCTGCTGCCTTACCTCGCGATGCTGGGTGAGGCGCACGCTTTCGCGGCCATGGTGCCGATCAGTGCGGAAAAGCGCCTGCAGCTCGATCCGCTCACGACCGAAATCGCACGCCACCTGCCGACCGGTAATCCGCTGTTTGCAGCGGACGATCTGACCGATCGGGACGAGCGCTTCCTTGCCGCCGAGTACGTCCGTGAAAAGATCTTCCGCCGGCTCGGTGAGGAAGTGCCGTACGCGACCACGGTCGCGGTCGACAGGTTCCAACACGACGGCGCATTGCGCCGGATCCATGCCACCGTGTACGCCGACAAGGCTCGCCACCGCGCCATCCTGCTGGGCGAAGGCGGCACGACGATGCGATCGATCGCCAGTGCCGCGCGGCGGGACATGGAGCAGCTGTTCGGGGGCAAGGTCTATCTGGAGGTCTGGGTCAAGGTGAAGTCGGGCTGGGCCGACGACGATGCGCTGCTCGAGCGCCTTGGCTACTGAGGCCGGCGTGCGGATCCCGTTGCCGGAAGCGGCCCGATGAAGCAGCTGCGCGACCGCCGCGACGAGCAGCATAGCTACGTGCTGCACGCCTATGCCTACCGCGAGACGAGCCTGATCGTCGAGGCGCTGACCGCCGATCACGGCCGGGTGGCAATGGTAGCCCGCGGTGCCAAACGCCCGCGTTCGGAGTTGCGCGGCGTGCTGCAGGCGTTCCAGCCGCTCAGCCTGTCGTGGGCCGGCGCCGGAGAACTCAGGACGCTGCTTCGCGCGGAATGGCGCGGCGGCCTGCCGCTGGTCACCGGGGCGGCGCTGCTCTGCGGCTTTTACCTGAATGAGCTGCTGCTGAAGCTCCTGCCGCGCGAGGACGCGCATCCGCGGCTGTTCCGCGACTACGAAGCCGCGCTGACGCGGCTGGCAGCCGGCGCACCGCAGGCGCCGGTATTGCGGGAGTTCGAGGTACGGCTGCTGTCCGAGCTGGGCTACGCGCTGCCGTTGACGCACGAGGCGGATACCGGTCGGCCGGTCGATCCGGCGGCGCGGTACTATTACGCGTTCGATCGCGGCCCGCGCAGCGCGGCGGCCGAGCCGGGACGGCACTATCCGCTGGTGCGCGGTGCCACGCTGCTCGCGCTGGCGCAGCACGATTACCGCGCAGCGGACGCCGCGGCCGAAGCGAAGCGGCTGATGCGCGAGGTGCTCGACCACTATCTCGAGCAGCGGGCGATCTTCAGCCGGCGCGTTGTGCGCGATCTGCAGGCGCTGGACGAGGAAAACAACGGAGGCGATGAGCGGCGATCATGATCGAGCTCGGCGTCAATATCGACCACGTCGCGACGCTGCGCCAGGCGCGGCGCACCTATGAGCCTGATCCGGTCTGGGCGGCGGCCGAAGCGCACCTGGGCGGGGCCGACGGCATCACCGTGCACCTGCGCGAAGACCGCCGGCACATCCAGGACGAGGACGTGCGCAGGCTCCGCGCGCTGGTGCAGATCAAGCTCAATCTGGAAATGGCGGCGACCGAGGAAATGATAGCGATCGCCTGCGCCTTCAGGCCCGAGATGGCGATGCTCGTGCCCGAAGGCCGCGAGGAAGTCACCACCGAGGGTGGGCTCGACGTCGCTTCGCAGGAGCAGCGTCTCAAGGCGGCGGTGGCGCGCCTGGCCGATTCGGGCGTCATCAGCAGCGTATTCATCGACGCCGACGTGCGGCAGGTCGACGCCGCGGCGCGGATCGGCGCGCGGGTCTGCGAGATCCACACCGGCCCTTACGCGCACGCGTTCCACGCCAGGGGGCGCGACCCGCAAAGCCCGGCCGTCGTGGCCGAGCTTGCGAAGATCCGCGACGCCGGCGTGGCGATCCGCGCGCTCGGCATGCGCTTCAACGCCGGCCACGCGCTCAACTACTTCAACGTGCAGCCGGTCGCGGGGCTGCCCGGCGTGCGAGAGCTGCACATCGGCCACGCCATCGTCAGCCGGGCGGTGTTCGTCGGTTTGCGCGAGGCGGTGCGGCAGATGAAGGCGCTGCTACGCGAGGCCGCCGCCGGATGAAGATCGGCGCAGCGCCGCGTCAATAGGGATGCGGCCACTTGCCGCCGAGCTTCCGCGTCAGCTCCTCGGCGGTGTGTGCGACCAGCGGACCCAGCTGGCGGATCCGTTCATCGGACAGCCGCGACGACGGCCCTGCCAGGGAGATCGCGCCCAGCGGCTCGGTGTGCTCGTCGTAGATCGTCGCTGCGACGCAGCGGGTCGACCGCGCGTGCTCCTCGTCGTCGAACGAGTAGCCGCGCTGGCGGATCACCCGCAGCGCCGCCCACATCGTC
>JBOIGD010000095.1:0-3801 GCA_050742615.1 Casimicrobiaceae bacterium
TGCTGGTCGCGGTCCTGGTGCTGCGCTCGACGTGGCTCCTGCTCAAGGCGTCGACGCACGTGCTGATGGAAGGCGTTCCCGCGCACCTCTCCTACGACGAGATCGGGCGTGCGCTCACGCGCGTCCCTGGTGTCACGGCGGTGCACGACCTGCACGTCTGGCATGTGACCTCGGACCGGACGGCTCTGTCGGCGCACCTCCTGATCCGCGACGCCCGGGCCTGGCCGCAGATCCTGGCCGGCGTCCAGCGCCTGCTGGCCGACCGCTTCCGCATCGACCACGTGACCTTGCAGCCGGTCTGGCATCAGCCGCCGGCGGACAAGCGAGTCATTCCGCTGACGCCGGTCGCCCCGGACGACAAGCCGCACCTGCACTGAGTGCAGAGCTCAAAGGTCAGAGCCAGCGGATCTTCCTGAACCAGAAATAGAGCGCCAAGTCGATGCCGAACATCGCCGCGAGCGACGCCGGATAGCCGTACAGGAAATCGTACTCGGGCATGTTCTTGAAGTTCATACCGTAGATCCCGGCGATCAGCGTCGGCACCGCGATGATGGCCGCCCAGCCGGCCAGCTTCTTGGTGACTGCGGTTTCGTTCAGGCTGATCATGCCCAGGTTGACCTGGATCGCCGTCGCCTGCATGTCGCGTATGCCCTCGATCGACGCGTGCAGGCGCTGCAGATGGTCGAACACGTCGCGGAAATACTCGCCCATGCCGGCGCAGATACGCGGGACGCGGCCGCCATAGAGCTTGCCGACCGCTTCCATCAGGGGGTCGACCGCGTGCTTGAGTATCATCAGCTTGCGCTTCAGACCGTACAGGGCCTCGATGTTGGATCGCGCCGTGTTGCGGATGAAAATCTGCTCTTCGATCGTTTCGAGCTCGTCTTCGAGCGTCTCGAGGACCGGGAAATACCGGTCGACGACCTTGTCCATCAGCGCGTAGAGGACGTAGGCAGCACCGTGCATCAGCAGGTCGGGCTCGCCTTCGCTCCGCGCGCGCACGTCGGCGAAGCCGCGCTCGGTGCCCACACGTACCGACAGCACGTAATTGGGACCTACGAAAACGTCGATTTCGCCGACGTGCAGTTCGTCGTCGCGCATTTCCACCGCATGCAGCACGGCGAACAGCGAGTCGCCGTACTCCTCGATCTTGGGCCGCTGGTGGCCGTGGCGCGCGTCCTCGACCGCGAGCCCGGGCAGGCTGAATTCCTCCTGCATCTCCGCAAGCTCGTCCGGCGAGGGATCCTTCAATCCGACCCAGACGAAGCAGTCGGGGCGCTTGAGGTAGTCGCTGATCGCCTCCTTCGGGATATCGGCGAGCTTCTTGCCCTCCTGGTAGGCGACGCAGTTGACCAGCATGCTCGGCACTTTCGCGGTGGATGGACGATGATAGCGGCCCGGCCCGCCGATTGCCACCGCGGCGCTCCGGTCGCAGCGCCTCGGCGCGGATCGGCGCCGGCAAGTCCGATGCATTTGGCCGCCGTCCGCGCCAGCGGGTAACATGAGGCTCTTCCCCCGCCGCCCGCAGGCGCTGCCGCATGATCATCGAGTCGCTGCTCGATACCGACCTGTACAAGTTCACGATGATGCAGGTCGTGCTGCACCACTTCCCGGGAGCGCAGGTCGAATACCGCTTCAAGTGCCGGACGCCCGGCACCGACCTGACGCCTTACCTCGGGCAAATCGAGCGGGAGATCGCCGGGCTGTGCAGCCTGCGCTTCACGCAGGAGGAGCTCGCCTATCTGCGGCGGTGGCGCTTTCTGAAGAGCGACTTCGTCGACCTGCTCGGACTCCTACACCTCGACCAGCGCTTCATCCATCTGGCGCCGTCGACGGCCTCGCCGGGCGAGATCGACATCGCGATCAAGGGCCCGTGGCTGCACACGATCCTGTTCGAGGTACCCGTGCTCTCGATCATCAGCGAGGTCTACTTTCGCGAGACAGAGCCGCGGCCGGATCTGGCCGAGGGCCGCCGCCGCCTCGACGCCAAGATCGCCCTGATCACGGCGGTTCCCGATCCCGCGTTCCGCATCGCCGATTACGGCACGAGACGACGGTTTTCCCGCGTCTGGCAGGACGAGGTCGTGCGCACGCTGAAGGAGGGCATCGGCGCGAAGTTCGTCGGCACCAGCAACGTGAAGCTGGCGTTCGATCACGGCCTGACCCCCCTGGGCACGATGGCGCACGAATACCTGCAGGCCTGCCAGGCGGTGGGACCGCGGCTGCGCGATTCGCAGGTATTCGCATTCAACACCTGGGCGCGCGAATACCGGGGTGACCTGGGGATCGCGCTGTCCGACGTGTGCGGCATGGAGGCGTTCCTGCGCGACTTCGACCTTTTCTTCTGCAAGCTGTTCGACGGCGTGCGCCACGATTCGGCCGACCCGTTCGAATGGGGCGAGAAGCTGATCGCGCACTACCGGCGGATGCGCATCGATCCGCTGACGAAGACGATGGTGTTTTCCGATTCGCTCGACGTGCCGCTGGCGATCTCGCTGTTCGAATATTTCCGTGGTCGCGCGTTGACGGCGTTCGGCATCGGAACCAATCTCACCAACGACCTGGGTTACGAGGCGCTGCAGATCGTCATCAAGATGACGCGCTGCAATGGCCAGCCGGTGGCGAAGATCAGCGATGAGCCGTCGAAGTCGATGGACTACGACCCGTCGTACGTCGCCTATCTGCGCGAGGTTTTCCAGGTGCCGGAATCGGCGGCGTCCGACTGAGCAGGGCGGATTCGCCGACTATCCAGGCGCGGCCAGTGCGCGCTGGTACGCGGCCAGCACATCGTCACCGAAGCACGCGAAGATCACGTGCGTGATCGTGGGATCGCCCGCTGTGAATCCGCGCACTTCACGCACTGCAATTTCAACCGCTTCGCCTAGCGGATAACGATAGACCCCGCAACTGATTGCCGGAAAGGCGATCGAATGCACGTCGTTTTCGCGCGCGAGTTGCAATGACCGCCGGTAGCAGCTCGCGAGCAACGCCGCTTCGCCCGATCCGCCGCCATGCCACACCGGTCCGACCGTGTGGATGACGAAACGCGCCGGCAGCGCAAAGCCGGGCGTGATCCGGGCGTCACCGGTGGGGCAACCGCCCAGCGTCCGGCAAGCTTCGAGCAGCGCCGGGCCTGCCGCACGGTGAATGGTGCCGTCGACGCCGCCGCCACCCAGCAGGCTTGAATTGGCGGCGTTGACGATGGCGTCGACGCTGAGGCGGGTGATGTCGGCGCGGCGGGCTTCCAGGGTGGCCATGGGTGGGTGACGACGTGTGGTCGCGGAGCGAACGCTCGTTTATAGTAGCTCCATGGCGACTCCCGTTTCCAGCGTCAAGGCGGTCCCTCCCAGCCGCGACCCGTCCGCGGGTGCGGATCGGCGGCTGCGCATCGAGGATATCCTCAAGCTGATGGTCATCGACGGCCTGATTCCCGCCGCCGAAGCCGACAAGCTCGCGCGCGTTCGCACGCGCCAATACGAGCATCCGCTGGAATTGATCGCTGCACAGAAGCTCAAGTCGACCAAGGCGCCGAATCCGAACCTGACGCTCGAATGGCTGGTGGAATGGCTCGCCGGCAAGCTCGGCGTGCGCTACTGGCATGTCGATCCGCTGAAGATCGACCTCAAGGCCGTCACCGGCACGATGTCGAACGCGTACGCCGAGCGCTACCGGATCCTGCCCGTCGAATTGAAAGGCGCGGTGTTGCGTGTGGCCACCGCCGAGCCGTTCGTGCGGGCGTGGGCTGTCGAGCTCGAGCGAATGCTCAAGGTAAGCATCGAGCTGGTGTTCGCCAATCCGGCC
>JBOIGD010000096.1:0-4134 GCA_050742615.1 Casimicrobiaceae bacterium
GTCAGGTCGCGCGTGCGATAGCGGATGATCGGCATCGCTTCCTTGGTGAGCGAGGTGAACACGAGCTCGCCCTTTTCGCCGTCCGGCAGCACCTGGCCGGTCTCGGGATCGATGACCTCCGGGTAGAAGTGGTCCTCCCACACCGTCAGGCCATCCTTGGACTCGATGCACTCCTGCGCGACGCCGGGGCCGATAACTTCGGACAAGCCGTAGATATCGATCGCATCCATGTCGAGCCTCGCCTCGATCGCCTGCCGCATCGTCGGCGTCCAGGGCTCGGCGCCGAAAATGCCGATCTCGAGCGACGTCTGCCGCGGATCGATGCCCTGCCGCTCCATCTCCTCGGCGATCGCCAGCATGTACGACGGCGTCACCATGATGATGTTGGGCTTGAAATCCCGGATCAGCTGCACCTGCTTCTCGGTCTGGCCGCCGGACATCGGGATGACCGTCGCGCCCAGCCTTTCGGCACCGTAGTGGGCGCCCAGTCCGCCGGTGAACAGGCCATAGCCGTAGGCGACGTGCACGATGTCGCCGGCGCGTCCGCCCGCGGCGCGGATCGAGCGCGCCATCACGTCGGCCCAGGTATCGATGTCGGCGCGCGTATAGCCGACGACCGTCGGCTTGCCGGTCGTTCCGGACGACGCGTGGATGCGCACGACCTGCTCGCGCGGCACCGCGAACATCGCGAACGGGTAGTTGTCGCGCAGATCGGTCTTGACGGTGAACGGGAACCGCGCCAGATCCGCGAGCGACCGGCAATCGTCCGGATGCACGCGGGCAGCGTCGAACGCCTTGCGGTAGTGCGCGACATGGTCGTATGCATGCTTCAGCGACCACTGCAGCCGTCCGAGCTGCAGCGCCTGCAGCTCGTCGCGGCTGGCGGTCTCGATCGGTTCGAGATCGCCGGGTTCGGGTTTCCGGACGGACATGCCGATGACCTCCTCCTCGAGGGGCTGGCGCCGGCTATTCGGCCGGGTCCGCGCCTTCGAGTACGTGTCCCTTGATACGGTACGACTTGCCGCGGAAAAACGCGATCGCGGCGCCGTCCTGGTTGGTGACTTCGACGTCATAGACCCCGGTGCGGCCGCTGGCGCTTCGTTCCTGCGCGACCGCCGTCAGCATGTCGTCTTCGCGCGCCGGCGCCACGAACTCGATCGTGCATCCGGACGCGACGGTCGTCAGATTGTAGCTGTTGCAGGCGAAAGCGAAGGCGCTGTCGGCCAGCGAGAAAATAAACCCGCCGTGGCAGGTGCGGTGGCCGTTCAGCATGTCGCCGCGCACGCGCATCGAAACCTCGGCGCGACCCGGGCGGACGCGCACGATGCGCATGCCCAGCGCCTGCGAAGCGCGGTCGCGCCCGTACATCGACTCGGCGACGCGCTCCGCCATCTGCTGCGCTTCGGCGGGGCTCGCCGGCGGATGGTGCTCGCCCATCGGCCTGACTTCCCGCTTACTTTCCGGCGAACTGCGGCGCACGTTTGGCGGCGAATGCCGCGACGCCTTCGCGATAGTCGGCGCTTTGGCCAAGCTCCCGCTGCAGGTCGCGCTCGAGATCGAGCTGCGCTTCCAGCGTATTGCCCGCCGCGGCGTAAATCGCCCGCTTGGCGGCGGCGATCCCGCGCGTCGGGGCCACCGCGAGATGCTGCAGCATCGCTTCGGTGACCGGCGTGAATTCAGCGTCGTCGACGCACTTCCAGATCAGTCCCCAGGCCGCCGCCTGCTCGCCCGACAGCTTGTCGCCGAAGAGCGCCAGGCCCATCGCCCGCGCGGTGCCGGTCAGGCGCGGCAGGAAGTACGTGCCGCCGGAATCGGGAACCAGGCCGATCCGGCTGAACGCCTGCACGAAGCTCGCCGACTTCGCGGCAATGACGACGTCGCACGCGAGCGCGATATTGGCGCCGGCGCCGGCGGCGACGCCGTTGACCGCGCAGACCACCGGCAGCGGCAGCGCGCGCAGCGCCAGCACCAGCGGCTTGTAGTTGCGCTCGATCGACGTCCCCAGATCAACCGCCTCTGCGCCCGGCGCCACGGCGCGATCGCCCAGGTCCTGTCCGGCACAAAAGCCGCGTCCGGCCCCGGTCAGCAGCAGCACCCGTATCTCCGCACCGGCGCGCACGCGTTCAAGGACGTCGCGCACCTCGGCGTGCATCGCGTCGTTGAAGCTGTTGAGCCGGTCCGGCCGGTTCAGGGTCAGCCGTGCGATGGCGCCGCCGACCTCGAACAGGATGTGCTGGTAGCTCATGCCAGCGGCGCCTGGACGTGCATCCGATGCTGGACGACGCGGAAGCGGCCGGCCACGAAGGCCGCGTCGGTCAACGCGGCGTTGGCCGCCGGATTCGCGCCGGTGCCGTGGTAGTCGGAAAAGGCGGCCGACTGGTTGACGAACACGCCGCCCGTCAGGTTGATCGACAACGCGACGCCCGCGTCTTGCGCGACGGCGATCGCGCGCTCGATCACTTCCGGGCTGTTCGCGTACAGCGACAAGGTCAGCGCGCCGTGCTCGATGGCGGCGCGGCGCGCGATGTCGAGGCTCTGCGCCGTGCCATCGGTGGCGATGACGAACGCGATCGGCCCGAACCACTCCCTCAGGTATTTGCCGTGCTCGGCGGCGTCGAGCTTGACCAGCAGGGGCGTCGCTATGCGCGCCTCGGGGAATTGCGGGTGGATCAGGGTCTGGCTGTCGTGCACGACAGCGCCGAGCGAGCGCGCGGCAGCGATGCGCTCCGCGACGCCGTCGTTGACCACCGCGCCGAGGATCTCGACCGCGCGCACCGGATCGGCGACGAGCTTTTGCACGGCGCCCGCCAGGCCTTGCGCGACCTGGTCGAACGACAGATGGCCGTCGCCGTTCGCGATGCCGTCCCGGGGTACATAGATGTTCTGCGGCGCGGTGCACATCTGGCCGGTGTACAGCGCCAGCGAGAAGGCGATGTTGCGCGCGACGCCCGCGAAGTCGTCGGCGGAATCGATGACGACCTGGTTGACGCCGGCCTTTTCCGCGTAGACCTGCGCCTGGTGCGCATTGCGCTCGAGCCAATTCCCATTGGCGCTGCTGCCGGTGAAATCGATCAGCTTGACTTCGGGGCGCAGCGCCAGCTTCTGCGCGGTGTCGTCCGCCGCCTCATGGGCTACGAGCGTCACGACGTTGGGGTCGAACCCTGCCTCGGCCAGCACCTCGCGCGCGATCTGGACGCTGATCGCCAGCGGCAAGATCGCGTTGGGGTGCGGCTTGACGATCACCGCGTTGCCGGTGGCAAGGCTCGCGAATATCCCCGGGTAGCCGTTCCAGGTGGGAAATGTATTGCAGCCGATGACGAGGCCCACGCCGCGCGGCACGATCGCGTAGCGCTTTTCCATTCTCAGTGGGTCGTTGCGGCCCTGCGGCTTTTCCCAGTAGGCCCGGGCCGGGACGCGCCGCATCTCGTCCCACGCGTAGGCCACCGCCTCGACTCCGCGATCCTGCGCGTGCGGACCGCCGGCCTGGAATGACATGACGAAGGCCTGTCCGGTCGTGTGCATCACCGCGTGCGCGATCTCGAAACTGCGCCGGTTGATGCGTGAGAGGATCTCCAGCGAGACGCCGACCCACGCTTCCGGCCCGGCCTTGCGCCACGAGTTTTCCGCGACGGCGATCGCCGCGAACAGCTGCTCGAGGTCGACGCGCGGATAGGTGATCCCGAGCGCAATGCCGTACGGCGAGCGCTCGCCGCCGATGGTGCCCGTGCTCCCCGGCAAAGCCAACGGAAACGGCTTGTTCGCCAGCGCGTCGAATGCCGCCTTGCCGGCGTCGGCCGCGCCTTCGCCGTACACCTTGGGACTCGGCGACTCGGGGAAAGGCGACCAGTAGCCCCGTTCGGCGATCGCCTGCAGGGCCCGGTCGAGCAGCGCTCGATGGCGCTCGAATAACGGATGAGCCACAAAAATAGTCCTCGTTGGTAATCGGAAAGCTTAACAGCTTATGAGAAGCGAACGTGGCGGCGACCCGCGGGCGGGGCGCCGGCTAGGCGCCCTGGTAGA
Organism: Casimicrobiaceae bacterium; assembly: GCA_050742615.1. Taxonomy (GTDB): domain Bacteria; phylum Pseudomonadota; class Gammaproteobacteria; order Burkholderiales; family Casimicrobiaceae; genus PALSA-1003. The sequence continues at coordinate 4,021 of JBOIGD010000096.1, forward strand.
AGTCGACGACCACCTTGTCGGTGACCGGGTAGCTCTGGCAGCACAGGATGAAGCCGCGCGCCACCTCGTAGTCCTCGAGCGCGAAATTGACGTCCATGTCGACCTCGCCTTCGA
>JBOIGD010000097.1:0-27460 GCA_050742615.1 Casimicrobiaceae bacterium
TCGTTACCGTGTAGTCGATTTCCTCTTCGGTCGTGAAGCGTCCGACGGTGAATCGGATCGAGCTGTGCGCGAGCTCGTCGCTGCGGCCGAGCGCGCGCAGCACGTACGAGGGCTCGAGCGACGCCGACGTGCACGCCGACCCCGACGAAACGGCGACATCCTTGATCGCCATGATCAGGCTCTCGCCCTCGACGAAGTTGAAGCTGACGTTCAGGTTGTGCTAGACCCTGCGCTCCATGTCGCCGTTCAGATGCGCCTCCTCGATCGTGGACAGCCCCTGCCACAGCCTGTCGCGCAGCATGCGTATGCGTTCGTTGTCGGTCGCCATCTCCAGCCGCGCCAGGCGGAACGCTTCGCCCATGCCGACGATCTGGTGCGTCGGCAGCGTGCCCGAGCGCATGCCGCGCTCGTGTCCGCCGCCGTGCATCTGCGCCTCGATCCGAACGCGCGGCTTGCGCCGCACGAACAGCGCGCCGACACCCTTCGGACCGTAGGTCTTGTGCGCCGAAAAGCTCATCAGGTCGACCTTGAGCGTCGAGAGATCGACCGGCACCTTGCCGGTCGCCTGCGCGGCGTCGACGTGGAAGATGATGCCGCGGCCGCGGCAGATCTCGCCGATCGCCGCGACGTCCTGCACGACGCCAATCTCGTTGTTGACGAACACCACCGACACCAGGATCGTGTCCGGGCGCAGCGCCGCCTTGAGCTGCTCGAGGTCGAGCAGACCATCCGGCTTGACGTCGAGATAGGTGGCCTGGAAGCCCTCGCGCTCGAGCTCGCGTACCGTGTCCAGCGTGGCCTTGTGCTCGGTCTTGACCGTCACCAGGTGCTTGCCCTTGTCCTTGTAGAAGTGCGCGGCGCCCTTGAGCGCCAGGTTGATCGACTCGGTCGCGCCCGACGTCCACACCAGCTCCTTCGGATCGCAGTGGACCAGCCGAGCGACTTCCTCGCGCGCCTCCTCCACCGCCTTTTCGGTCTCCCAGCCGAACGCGTGCGAGCGCGAGGCCGGGTTGCCGAAGTGCTCGGTCAGGTACGGAATCATCTTGGCGGCGACGCGCGGATCGACCGGCGTTGTCGCCGAATAATCGAGATAGATCGGTTTTTTCATCATGGGCTCGACCGTTGGACTTACGCCACCGGCGCCGGCTCGGACTTCTTGCCCGACCGCGCGCGATGATCCTGCAGAACGTTGACTTCCGGCTTGTCCTGCTGCCGCACCAGTTGCTCGAGCGAGACCGAGCGCAGGAACGAGAAAATATGGGTGTTGAGGCTTGCCCAGAGCTCGTGCGTCATGCAGCGGCGGTCGTCGAGGCAGTTCTCCTTGCCGCCGCACTGCGTGGCGTCGATCGGCTCGTCGACCGCGAGGATGATGTCCGCGACCGAGACCGCCGTCGCCTCACGGGCCAGGTTGTAGCCACCGCCGGGACCGCGCACGCTTTCCACCAGCCCGTGACGGCGCAGCTTGCCGAACAATTGCTCGAGATACGACAGCGAAATCTTCTGTCGCTGCGAGACCGCGGCCAACGTGACCGGCCCGCGCCCGTTGTGCATCGCCACGTCGATCATCGCCGTCACGGCGAAGCGTCCTTTGGTGGTCAGTCTCATGATCGCCTGCCTCTTCGCCCCGGTTGCCCCCGCATCATGCGCAAATTGTATAATTCCCGACTGGATTAGTCAACTAAAAGCCATACTGGTTCAGTCAAGTAAGCGATTGATCCTGTCCGGGTCGAAGCCCTCGGCTGTCGCCCTGGCATCGCTGCAGTCGACCCCTTCGTGCTGCAGGTGCTCGATCAGCTTCTGCAGCCGGTCGTCGGTCGCCGCGGCGTGGTCGAGCAGCGAATGGATCGCCTGGACCATCGGATCGTTCATGTCGGGACCGATGCCGTAGGCGGAAAACCCGATCCGCGTCGCCTGCGCCTCGCGCCGGACCGCATCGTCGCCGGTCAGGATGCGTGCCGGTATGCCGACCGCGGTCGCCCCGGCCGGGACGTCGCGCACCACCACCGCGTTCGAGCCGACCTTGGCGCCGTCGCCGACCAGCACCGGACCCAGGATCTTGGCACCCGCCCCCAGCACCACCGCGCGGCCCAGCGTCGGGTGCCGCTTGCCCTTGTTCCACGACGTGCCGCCGAGCGTGACGCCGTGGTAGAGGGTGCAATCGTCGCCGATTTCCGCCGTCTCGCCGATGACGACGCCCATGCCGTGGTCGATGAACACCCGGCGGCCGATCGTCGCGCCCGGGTGGATTTCGATGCCGGTCAGCCAGCGGCCCCAGTGCGACAGCCAGCGGGCGAGCCAGCGGGCGCCGGCGCGCCACAGGCGATGGCTGACCGCCCGATGCCATACCAGCGCGTGCAGGCCGGGATAGCAGGTCAGGACCTCCCAGCTGCTGCGCGCCGCCGGATCGCGCTCGAATACCACGGCGATGTCTTCACGCAAGCGGTCGAACATGGCGCCATCCTGCCATATCCGACAGATTCACTCAAGTATTGAGGCCGCGATCGTCGTTTCGCCAGGCGCCGGGCGGATCGCTGCCGACCGCCACCCGTCGGCACGCGCCGGCTGCGGGTCACCGCAGCAGAATCGCGACCATCAGCAATAGGGCCGTCGCCACGGCAAGCAGCGCCGCGTAGAGCGTCGCGATGACGCAGCCCCGCGCGACGACGCCGGCCCACGATCCTTCGTAGACCGCGTGCAGCGACCAGAACAGGTAGGCGACGATCCAGCAACCGATCGCGGTCGCCGGCAGGGCGCGCACGAGCAGCATCGCGGTCGCGGCCACGAAAACGAATGCGTGGTTGTGCGCGGCAAAGACAAGGTGCGCACCGAACAGACGCGGACGCCGCGGATGGCGCCGGCCGCCACCCAGGTAGAGGAGCTTCAGCAACATCGCGATGGCCGGGAGCAGCGCGAACATCGCGTACGGCGCATAGCGCAGCATGCCATCGCGCAGCTGCTCGGCCTTGTCCTGCCTGCCCAGGTTGTTGAACCGGTTCCAGCGTTCCTGCAGGGCTTGCGGCGCGATCGACTGTCCCGGCGCGATCTGCAGATTGAAACCCTTGTCGGCGGACAGTACCTTCGCTTCGTCCGCGTTGTCCGGGTGGACGTCGGCCAGATCGATGGGCCCGACCGAAAAGCGCGAGACGGCGAAAAATATCAGCGTCGCGAACAGGTACATGCGCGCCGGCCGGATGTAGCGGCGGCGCCGGCCATCGAGATATTCGCGCGTCAGGAACCCCGGGTGCAGCAGCAGCGCGGCCACCGTGCGCCAGAAGCGCCCGTCGAAGGCGACGTAGCGTCCTGCCGCTTCGCGCAGGAATTCGCGCAGGGTCGGCAGGCGCAGACGGGTTTCCTGGCCGCAATGCGGGCAATACGCGCCGCCGGCCGCGGCGCCGCAGTTGCGGCACGTGGCGCCGGCCGCGGCGTCGCTCCGGCTCGCCGGCGCCGCCATCATCCGCCGCCCTTGCGCGCGCGCTGCAGGCGTTCGTCGATACGGGCCAGGATGCCGCGCAGGATGTTGACCTCCTCTTTTTCCAGGCGGGCGCGCGCAAATAGCCGCCGCAGGCGCGGCAGCAGGCGCTTCGGATGCGCGGGCCGCAGGAAATCGAGCGCGATCAGCGTGCGCTCGCCGTGCTCGAACAACCGGGCGATCTCGTCCTGCGATGCCGGTTCGAACGCGGGCGCGCGCCAGACGACGTCGCCCGCAGCGGCGACGCGCAGTTCGTAGGTCGCCACCTGGACCGCGGCCGCGAGATTGAGCGAGCTGAACTCCAAATCCGACGGGATCGTTGCCACCAGCTGGCAGCGCGCGAGCTCGGCGTTGGACAGGCCGGACATTTCGCTGCCGAAGACCAGTGCCACGTCGCCGCGTTCGGCATAGCGCAGCGCCTCGTGCGCGGCGGCGCGCACCGGCAGCACGGCCCCGGCGAACTCGCGCGGGCGCGCCGAGAATCCAATCGCCAGGGTCGCGCCGACCAGCGCGGCGTCGAGCGTCGCGACCACGCGCGTCGCGCGCAGGATGGCGGTCGCTCCGGAGGCGAGCGCGTCGGCCTCGGGATCGGGAAAGCGAAGCGGCGCGACCAGCGTGAGCCGCGCGAGCCCCATCGTCCGCATCGCGCGCGCGGCGGCTCCGACGTTGCCGGGATGGCTCGGTGCGCAAAGGACGATGCGAATCCGCGCCAGTGCATCGCTGCGCGCTCCGGGTCCGTCCTTCGCGGCGATGGGCTCGGTTGCGCCCTTCATGCGGATCGAATGGCGTCGATTGCAGGTAGAATGCGCGAGTTTTGTCCTTTTATGCTCCGCTCGCGCACCAACGCCCGGCGGCGAACCCAATGCACCCGATGCTCACCACCGCGGTCAAGGCCGCGCGCCGCGCCGGCGGCATCATCAATCGCGGCGCGCGCGATCTCGACCGCCTGGTCGTCACGGCCAAGGGTCCGAAGGATTTCGTCAGTGAGATCGATCGCGCCGCCGAGGCCGCGATCGTCGACACGCTGCGGGCCGCGTATCCGGATCACGCGATTCTAGCAGAGGAAGGCACCGCCGAAGGCGCAAACGCGGCCTCGGAACATCTGTGGATCATCGATCCGCTCGACGGCACCACCAATTTCCTGCACGGGTTCCCGCAGTACTGCGTTTCGATCGCGCTGCAGCACAAGGGACAGGTGACGCAGGGCGTGATCTACGATCCGGTGCGCAACGACCTGTACACCGCGACGCGCGGCCGCGGCGCATTTCTCAACGACCATCGCCTGCGCGTCTCGCGGCGGCATCATCTGAAGGATTGCCTGGTCGGCACCGGGTTTCCCTTTCGCGACGGCAGCGATCTGGAAACCTACATCGGCATGATGCGCGCGATGATGCAGCAGACGGCGGGGCTACGCCGGCCGGGATCGGCCGCGCTGGACCTGGCGTACGTCGCGGCGGGCTATTACGACGGCTTCTGGGAGGTGGGGCTCAACCCCTGGGACGTGGCGGCCGGGAGCCTGCTGATCGTCGAAGCCGGCGGTCTGGTCGGCGACTTGGCGGGAGAAGGCGGCTATTTGCGCGGCGGCCAGATAGTGGCCGCGAACCCGCGCATTTTTGCGCAAATGGTCAACGTGCTCCGCCCTTTCAAGCCGTCGCCCGGTGCCGTAGCCGACAGCAAACCCTGAACATCCGGCCTAGCCGCTTACCGGCCCGAGCGGCGTACATTGTTGTTTTTCGGAGCCCAAAGCGCACAAAGCGCCGATTTGCCGGGCAATTCGCATGACAATCCCATTGTCATTGTGTACGATGAGCCGCGAATGACCAGGCGCTCCGGACAGGTGCGCCCTGGGGCACCTATCCGGGACCGGGAGCGACCCATGCGTCAACGATGGCTGCAACGGCTTGTCATGCTGGCGGTGTTCGGCGCCCTCGCCTCGACCGCGCAGGCCGAGACGATCGCGCGCATCCGCGTGATGCTGCACCCCTATGCCGCGGCGCCCGGACAGCTTCCCGCCGCCGCCCTGGCCCGGCTGCAGACGCTGGCCGGCCTGTCGCTGACCCTGGCCGGCACGACGCGCACCGGCGGTCTGGAGCTCGATCTCGCCCAGCCGCTCGACCGTCCGGCGGTCACGGCGCTGGTGGGCCGGCTGCGCGCCGATCGCAGCGTCCTTTGGGCCGAAGCCGTGTCGTCCGATGCGGCGCCGGCCGCGCAATCGGCCGTCGCCGGCGCCGCCGCCGGCGAGCTCGGCGACAAGCTGATGCTGCGGCTCGCCGGCGACCCGATGCCCGACTGGGCGACGTTGCTGCCGCGCTGGAGCGCGCTCGTGGGCGCGCCGCTGGTCGTCGACCACCAGATCGGCAATATCTGGGTATTGAAGCTGCGGGACCAGGTCGCGCAGGGAAGCCTCGCGGCCATGGCCTCGCTGCTGCAGACCGACACCGCCGTCCAGTACGCCGATCCGGTGCGCCGCGCCACGGCCAAGCTGGTGCCGAACGACCCGGATTACGTCCAGCAATGGGCGCTGTCCGACGCGGTCGGCGGGGTCGACGCCGCAGCAGGCTGGGACCTGCAGACCGGCGCCTCGTCGACCGTGGTCGCCGTCATCGACACCGGCATCACGCCGCACCCGGAGCTCGCCGGGCGCGTCCTGCCGGGTTACGACTTCATCAGCGATCCGACGATGGCCAACGATGGCGACGGCCGCGACAACGATGCGTCCGATCCGGGTGACGCGACGTCCGACGGCGATTGCGGCGACGGCGTGCCGGGCAAACCGAGCTCCTGGCACGGCACGTTCGTCAGCGGCATCATCGCCGCCAATGCCAACAACGGCGCGGGCATCGCGGGCTTGAACTGGAGCGCGCAGATCCTTCCGGTCCGCGTGCTGGGCAAGTGCGGCGGCAGTTTCGAAGACATTACCGCCGGCGTGCTCTGGGCGGCGGGGGTGGCGGTCGCTGGCGCACCCGCCAACCCCAATCCGGCGCGGGTGATCAATATGAGCCTGGGCGGCACGACTCCATGCCCGCAGGCGCTGCAGGACGCGATCAACCTCGCGCTGGCGCAGGGCGCGGTGATCACGGTGGCGGCCGGCAACGAAAGCGGCGACGCCGCCGGTTCGGCTCCGGCGAACTGCAGCGGCGTCATCACCGTCGGCGCGACCACGCGCGGCGGCGACCGCGCCAGCTATTCGAATTTCGGCACCCGGGTCGATGTCTCCGCGCCCGGAGGCGATGGCGGCGACGTCAACAGCCTGGTGCTATCGCTGTCCAACGACGGCAAGACGGGTCCGGGCAACCCCAGCTACCGATCCGCCGCGGGAACCAGCGCTGCCGCGCCGCACGTCGCCGGCGTCGCCTCGCTGATGCTCGGACGCGACGCCAATCTGACGCCGGGCCACGTGCTCGACATCATCAGCGGAACGGCGCGGCTGTTCGCCGGCGAAGGAACCTGCAGCGCGAGCCCCCTGTGCGGCGCGGGACTCCTCGATTCCGGGCTTGCGATCACGAGCACGTTCCCGGGCTCGAGTGTCGCTCCGGCGGGCACGGTCGCCGTCATCGAGTACTACCGGCCCGACAAGGACCATTACTTCATGACGGCGAGCCCCGACGAAGCGGCTGCCGTGGACACCGTCCTGGGCGGCATCTACCAGCGCACCGGCGAGCTGTTCTACGCCTGGGTCGATCCGGCGCTGGCGCCGCCCGACGCGCTGCCGGTGTGCCGCTTCTACAGCCCGCTGCCGCTGATCGACTCGCACTTCTACACCGCGTTTGCCGACGAATGCAATTTCGTCATCGCGCACTGGCCCAGCGTGTGGCTGCTCGAGAGTCGCGCCGCGTTCTACGTGCTCCCGACCGACGCCGCCGGCAACTGCCGCGCCGGCACGCTGCCGGTCTATCGGTTCTTCGACAATCGCAACGACGCCAATCATCGCCACACGATCGATCTGTCCGTGCGCCGCGCGATGCTGAACCGCGGGTGGGCCCCCGAGGGCATCGGTCCGAACGCCGTCGCGTTCTGCACGCCGATCTGACGCGACGCGACACGCCGAAGGAAAAAAGCGAGCCCGCGGGCTCGCTTTTTTCTTGCCTGTTCCGGTCCGCCTGAGCGGACGGAGCCGCGCCGTCTTCAGGCCGCCGCGGCGGCCTCGCCCGGCCGTTTCTGCGCGGCCAGCGTGTCCAGCGCGGCGCTCACCGCGCGGTCGAACAAGGGCACCGGCTCGACCACCAGGGTCGCCTTGCCCGCCCCCAGCTGCCACGCCAGCTCCTCGGGCGTGACGACGATCGCGCGCGAGCGCTCGCGCGTGGTAAACAAATACTTGCTGCGCATCGGGCTGATCCACGACAGCCGCGCATTGATGCTGCGCTCGCCGCGCCCGAACGCGAGCCAGGTGCCGACGACCATCTCGGCGACGAAATCGTGGACGTTGGCGATCCGCGGCGGAACCGCGATACCTGCCGGCGCTACGGCGTCCTCGCCCGCAGCGTCAGCGGTCGTTTCCGCCGTCGCCGCGGGCTCGTGGGCCGGACCCGCTTCGACCGGGGCCTGCGCGCCCGCCGGCTTGATCGCGGCCATGTGCAACTGGTACATCGCATCGAGCAGCGGCTTGACGCGCTCGTCGCCGACGTTGACGGCCGCCGCACCGGCGCGCAGATTTTTGATCATGCCCGGAACGAGCTTGGCGAGCCGCGCCTTTTGGCCGCTCCGTTCCTTCGCCGTCAGGCTCCAGAGCAGGTCGTCGAGCGTCCGCACGCCGCGGCGCCATGAATCGCCTTCGGTCCCCTGTGCGATCCGCACGCTGGTCAGGTAGTCGGCCCAGATGGTCTCGCTGAACGACCGCACGTCGAACGGCACGTCGAGGCCCGACAGCTTGTCGCGGATCAGCGCGCGCACCGCGGAGCGGTCGGCCTCGTCCTGCTCGGCAGCCAGCGCCGCGGCGACTTCGTGGTCGAGCGCGCCGGCCCCCTTCTGTTGTTCGGCATCGACGAATTCCTGCACCTTGCCATCGGCCGCGTCGAAAACGGTGACGTCGACCTGGAAATCACGGCAGACTTCGTCGATCACCCCGGCCGCGGTCAGCTCGAACGCGGCGTGGTAGCCGGCGTCGCCGGTCGCGCCGATCGCCGCCGCCGCGAGATGATCGAGCAGGCGGCGCGCCGGATGCTTTTTGTTCGAAAAAAAGCTGCGATCGAGCAGCGCCGTCTTCAGGATCGGCACCTGCAGGCGGCTGAACAGACTCCGCAACTCCTCCGGGATCGACGGATCGCTGAATATGTAGTCGAACAGCAGCCCGATGACATCCATCGTGATCTTGTCGGTGGAGTTGACCACCTTGTCGTCGATTGCGGCGCGAATGAACGGAATGCGATTCATCGCGGGCGCCGGCGCCGCCGCAGCGCCGGCGTCGGCCACGGCGGCGACGCGGTGATCGAACCCCGGATCGAGGCGCTGCCAGCGGTCGAGCACCGCCACCGCGGCGGACAGCGACCCGATCGCCATCAGCGGGTCGAGCTGCGGCAGCCCGGACGGGCTGGTCTGCGACGCCGGTGCCGCGTCCGGCGCCTCGCGTGTGCGCGCGAGGTCGGCGATATAGGGATTGAGTGCCGCGGTCAAAGCGGCCACGGACGCCATGTCCAGCGCACTCGACGGCGTGCCGGCCGTGTCCGCCGGCGCGGGCGCCGACGGAGGCGACGGCGCAGCAGCGGCAACGGCGGTCTGCGGCGGCGGCACGCCGGCCCCTGGGGGCGCTTGACCGGGGCCAGGGCCAGACCGCGGCAGATCCTTGAGCGCGGCGGCCGTCGACGCCGATGCCGCCGGCACCGCGATATTGAGCGCGAGCAAGGCGTCCGCGCCGGCCGGGCTCGCTTCCTTGAACAAGCGCAGGAAGGTGGGCAGGAGGTCCGCGTCGTCGTGCGGGCGCAATTCGCTCCGTGCGCGGAGCTGCGCCTTGATCTCCGGCAGCACCTGGTGATCGGCCAGGAAGCGGTTGACCTTGATGAAGCTCTTGTTGATCCCGAGCGTCACGTCCGACAGCAGCCGTTCCATCAGCGGGCGCCAGACACGCGGATTCGGATACAGCGCGCGCGACGACAATCCGATCGCGTCGAGCACATAGTCCGGAGAAAACGGGTTGTCGACCTCGCGGGTCCGCAGCTCGCGGAACAGCGCGCCGACGCGCAGATCGATCGCGTCCAGCTCGCGCTTGGTCAGGCGATAGAGAAACTGCGTGCTCGACGTCAGTGCCGCCTGCTTCTCGTGGTCGAAGGTATTGAGCACGCGCAGCGTCGTCAGTGAAGCGTCGAAGTCCGGCCGACGTCCCTGTCGGCGCGTGCCGGACAGCCGTCGTTCGAAAAGGTCGGCCAGCGCCTTCCCAAAGCGGTCGACCCACTGTCCGCGCTGGCTGCGGAAATCTTCGATCTCGGCTTCGCTGACGAATTCGTTGCCGTCGAAGAGATCGTTGGTCGTCTCGATCGAGACGTGAACCAGTGCGGTCAATCCCGCCTTGAACTCGGCGAAACATTCGCGCAACAGCGCCTGGGCTTCCTCGGCGCTGAGCAGCAGATTGCCGTCGGCATCGGTCGCCGGTGGGGGGTTTTGCGTGGGCGCGGGATCGATCATCGGAACATCCCCGCGCGGCATGCCTATTGCCGGGGCGAAAGCCGCCGATGCCGCCAACGGCTGGTGTCCCCGGTCAGGCCCTGCGCGAGGCTGACCGAATGCTAGCGGCCTTTAGGGGCTTTGGCGAGCTTGCCGCGACAACCGCGGCGTCGGCGCGGACCGAAGGCATGCTGCCGCGCCGGATCGATCGGCGGAGCCCCCCGACCGGAACAAGCGAGGGCGCCACGGCAGCCCGGCGGGGAGTGCAGCCACGGCGCATGGGCGGCGGGCGACCGGCAGCCAGGCGCTAAGATGCAGCCAGCGGGCCGATCCCCGGGGTCAGGCTCTCGACTCGCCGGCCATCCTGCCGATCAGCTCCAGCACCCGCCAGCTGTCCTGGCCCTTTTCATAGAAATAGGTAGCGCCCAGCGCGTAGCTCAGGCTGCCGAACTCGGCGGCGCTATGGCTGGTCAGCACGACCTTGGTCGCCATGCGCGCGCGCCCGGCCTTCTGGAGCGCAGCGAGCACATCGAGTCCGCTGCCGGACTCGAGCGTCACATCGACCACGATCAGGTCGGCCTCGACGCGCGAAAGATCCGCGATCGCCTGCGCGGCGTTATCGCTTTGCCCGACCAATTCCCCACCGGCCGATTCGACCGCTGCGGCGAGCAGCCGCGAGAAGATCGGCGAATCCTCGACCATGTAAACCTGCAGCGGTGCAGAAGCCTCGATCATCGCTTCTCCGCAATTGCCGCGACGGCCGCAAAAGCGCGGCGCCGTTACGACTCAAGTGTCGCGCACCGGCTCCCGAATATCTGTAGGAATATCGGACAATCGAAGTCGGATTCTTGCTGAAAATCGACGCCCCGGTCAGGCTTCCCCCGCGAGGTAGGCCAAGGGATCGACCGGGCTGCCGTGCACGCGCACTTCGAAATGCAGGTGCGGGCCGGAGCTCCTGCCGGTCCTGCCGACATAGCCGATACGTTGGCCATCCCCCACCTTGTCTCCCTCGCCGACGACGAAGCCCGCCAGGTGGGCATACACACTGGTCAGCCCACCGCCATGATCGATGACCACCACGTTGCCGTAAGGTCCGAACATGCCGGTGAAAAGCGCGGTCCCCGCGGCAGCCGAGATCACGCTGGCCCCATAGGGCGCGCGCAGGTCGAGGCCGGCGTGCAGGCGTCCATGGCGAAGCCCGAATCGGCTGCCCGGCGCACCCTGCACCGGGCGGCGCAAGCCGGAAGCCGGGCTCAGGACCGCGTCGGCGTCGGAAAAGCGCGCGAGTTGCTGCTTGATCCGCAGCGCGATCGCGTCGCTCGCCGCGGCGGTCGCGTCGGCGTCGCGCAGCAGGAAGCCGATGCGGGCGCGCAGATGGCGGACGGCGCTCACGGCCAGCGAAGCCGGACGCAGCTGCAGCAGGCGGCCCAGCTGCCAGGTGAACGCATAGGCCGGCACGGCGATGGCTTCGCGCAGCGCTTGGCGCGCGTCGTACATCCGCAACCGCCAGGTGCGCCGGCCCGGCCGCGGCGCCGGGCAACATGAGAGATCGATGCCCTGCCGCCGCGCTTCGTTTGCGATGCGACGCATGTGATAGGGCGAGCTGACCGCGATGACGCGCTGCCACCGTCCTGCCCCGAAGCGGTGCACCGAGCGCAGGGCCTCGCGGGTCGTCACGCCGCCGTCGTCGGGGATCACCGCGTCGCCGGGCACGCCGTACGCCAGCAGCAGCGCGCGCATCGCCTGCGCCTCGGAGCGGCCGTTGCTCCAGCCTCCGGTGCAAAAGACGGCCGGCGCGAGCCCCTGTGCGTAGAGCTCGGCCGCATGCGCGACGCGTACCTTCAGCGTCGTGCTGGGGCCGTCCGGCCAGACGGCCGCGCCGAACACGACGATGGCGTCGGCGTTGTGCAATCCCTGCTTCACGGTAGCCGCGTGGCGCGACGCGATCCGACGCTGCGCGAGAGTCGCCCGCGCGCCGGGGAGGGTCGTCTCAGAGCGTGTCGCGGACCGCTAACGGCGGCTGCGCCGTGCTCGCCCGCATGCGCATGAATTTTCCTGCCGGCGTACGCGCGATCTGCTCGACGAATTCCACTTCCAGCGTCGTCGCGGCACCCAGCACCTGCCGGCTGCGGCGGACGAAGGCGTCGCGCAAGGCCTCTTTTTCCGCGGGCACCGAAGCGACGACGCGCCAGCGCAGCCGCCACGGCGTCTCCTGGTCGATCTGCGCCTGGATCGTGCGGCGCAGCTCGGCGCCGAACGATGCCTCGATGGCGAGCGACGACAATTCCCTGCCGTCGGCGAGGCGGATGATCTCGGAGCGCCGGCCCTCCATGCGCACCAGCAGCGGCAGCGATCGCCCGCAAGCGCACGGCTCCGGCGCGATCGCGGCGCGGTCGCCGAGCCGGTAGTTGAGGAGCACCATCGCGCGATTGTCGAGCGGCGAGATGACAACGTCGCCGGATTCACCGGGCGGCAGGTCGTTGCCCTCGGCGTCGGCGATGCGCACCGCGCAAAGGTCGAGGTTCAGGTGGAAGCCGTCGCGCCGCTCGCACTGGAACCCGATCGTCCCGGCCTCCATGGCGCCGTACACGGCATAGACCGCGCAACCCATGCTCTCGGCGAGCTCGCGGCCGCCGGCCGAAAGCCGGTCGCCCAGATACACCCACAGCCGCGGCAGCGGGATCCGCATGCCCGAGCCGTGCAGGAAATGAAAGAACTGGTCCGCGTACGACCCGAACGACAGGACCACGCGCGGCTTGAGCGCAATGATCTGCGCCGCCGCGACATGGAAGGGCACCGCGGGCGGCAGATGATGATAGTGCACGGGCTTGCGCGGTATGACCGTGCGCTCGCTGTAGATCGTGCGCTGGGTACGGCTGGAAAAATCGGCGGGCAGGATCAGCAGTCGCTGATGCTCCAGGGTCCGGATCCCGAGCCACCGTGCCAGCGTGTGGCGCCGCTCGTTGGTCAGGAACTCGCGCGCGATGACCTGCGCCCAGGATTCGCCGGCAAGCGCCGCGATGACGACGCGGTCGCGTTCGCCGCGCGCCGCCCGTAACAGCAGCGAGCCGTGGTCCCAGAAAATCGGCTTGCGCAACCCCGCGCTCGAGCCGCTGGTCTTGAACACTTCCCGGCCGCCGCGGCGAAACGGTTCCGCGACGAATCGCATCGGATCTTCCGCCAGCGCGGCGCCGTCGATCATCGGCAGGCGCGCGAGGTCGGCAGCCGAAGCGATGCCGTCGGGGCGCAGGCCGCTCTCCCGCAGCGCGTCGCGGTAGAACGGCACCGTCGCCTGCGCATGGCGGAGCAAAACCTCGAGGCGGCGGCGCTGCAGGGCCTTGATCCTCTCGATCGGCCAGTATGGAACGGCGCGCTCGTGGCGGGCGATGGCCGCCACCGCGACCGTGCTTGCCAGCCGGCCCAGCATGCCCGGCACGTGGCCGTTCATCCTGCGGCGAAGGCGCGATTCGATCCAGTCGCTACTGCTCACGTGCGAGGCTCGTCCGAGGGAAGGCTTCGCACTGTAAGGCAGCGCCCTTCGGTTGCGCAAGCGGACCCCGGGACCGGCCGCGGCAGGGGGTGGATTCGGTCGGGGGTTCGGGGTGGGGGCGTGCAACCGACCCGGTCCGGAGCGGTCGCACCGGTGCGGCGCGGCGGTGCCCGAAGCGGGCAAGAAGGCTAGACTTTCGTCGCTGGCGCCCGGGTCCGCGACGCGGGGCGTAAAAAAAAGCGCCGAACCTGTCGAATTGGCGACCCCCCGTTCGTCTTACCAATGGAGGCCCGTTCGATCCGGTCAATGCCGGCCGGAAACCGGTCTCCAACTCAAACCCAAAGGAGTCCTGCGATGCGATTCATGATCATGGTACGAGCCGACAAGACCACCGAGGCAGGCGTTCTGCCCAGCGAGAAGCTTCTGACCGAAATGGGCAAGTACAACGAAGAACTGGTGAAGGCCGGCGTCATGCTCGCCGGCGAGGGGCTGCAGCCGAGCTCGAAGGGCGCGCGCGTGCGGTTCTCCGGAACCAAGCGGACCGTCGTCGACGGCCCGTTCGCCGAGACCAAGGAGTTGATCGCCGGATTCTGGCTGATCCAGGTCAAGTCCAGGGCCGAGGCGATCGAATGGGTGAAGCGCTGCCCCAATCCGCTCGAGGGCGAGTCGGAAATCGAAATCCGCCAGGTATTCGAGGCGGAAGACTTCGGCGCCGAGTTCACGCCCGAGCTCCGGGCGCAGGAGGAACGCCAGCGCGCGCAGATTGCCGGCAAGCAGCGCTAGGAGATCGCGATGATCAATCCCTACCTGATGTTCGACGGCCGCTGCGAAGAGGCGTTCAAGTTCTATGCGGACTGCCTGCGCGGCAAGATCGAGGTGATGATGCCGCACGCCGGCACGCCGGCCGAAGAGCACGTTGCGCCAGGCTGGCGCGACAAGATCATGCATGCGAGGATCGCCGTCGGCGGCGACGTGCTGATGGGCTCCGACTCGCCGCCCGAGCACTACCGGCCCCCGCAGGGCTTTTCGGTATCGCTCCAGGTCAAGGAGCCGGCGGAAGCGGAGCGCATATTCCACGCCCTGGCGCAAAAGGGCACCGTGCAGATGCCGCTGGACAAGACGTTCTGGGCAAGGCGCTTCGGCATGCTGGTCGACCGGTTCGGCATTCCGTGGATGGTGAACTGCGAATAGCGCATCCCGGATCCACCCGCCGACGCTCCGCGGCGTCGAATCCTGCGGAGCCGCGGCGCGGCGGCGACTTCGTGGCGCACTTCAAGCGCGGACCGCTGCGGGAAGCGGAGGCCCTCAACATGCTGGCCAAGTACCACGCGACGATGGCCGCGCCGGCACCGGCCTGGAAGGAGCCCGCAAACCGCGAGGGCGCCGGCTAGGGTTTCGCCGCGCCGACCGCGACGGAATCGAGGATTTTCTCCAGCGCCGCGGATTTGAGCGGCTTCACCAGGTGATGGTCGAAGCCGGTCTCGCGCACGCGGCGGCGATCCTCATCCTGTCCGTAGCCGGTGAAGGCAACGAGGGTCATCGATCGGCCATTCGCCAAGCCGCGCAGTTGCCTCGCGACTTCGTAGCCATTCATCCTGGGAAGACCGATGTCGAGCAGCACGACCTCGGGCTCATATTCGGCGGCGGCGGCAATCGCCGAGGGTCCGTCGTAGAGCGTGCGAACTTCGTGATCCCACGCGCCCAGCAGCGCTGCCAGCGTATCCGCCGAGTCACGGTTGTCATCGACGATCAGGATGCGCCGTCGTTGGTGCGGTGACGCCGGCGGCGATTCTTGCAGCGCCTGGGTCGGCGTCGCGGTGCGCGCCCGCCCCGGCGGCAGCCAGATCTCGAATTCGCTCCCGCGGCCCGGCCCTTCGCTGCGCGCCGTGACGTTGCCGCCGTGCAGCGTCACCAGACGCTTCACCAGCGTCAGCCCGATGCCGAGTCCGCCTTCGCTGCGATCGAGCGTGCGCTCGCCCTGGACGAACAGGTCGAACACGATGGGCAGCAATTCCGCCGACATGCCGATGCCCGTATCCTTGACCCGCAGCAGCACCCACTCGCCCTCGAGCAGGGCTTGCACTTCGATCCGGCCACCCTCCGGGGTGTACTTGATCGCGTTGTTGATCAAATTCAGCAGAGCTTGCGACAGCCGCGTCAAGTCGCCGTCGACCAGAAGGGGCGAGCGCGCCAGGTGCACATCGAGCGTTTGCCCCCGCGTATCGGCCAGCGGTCGGGCAGACTCGACCGCGCGGAGGACGACCGCGTTGATCTCCAGCAACTCCTTGTGCAGCGCGATCTTGCCGCTGCTGATGCGTCCGACGTCGAGCAGATCGTCGACCAGTCGCGTCAATTGCACGAGCTGGCGATCGATCACGTCGCGGGCCCATTCCTGCGTGGAATCACCCGCCGTGTTCAGACGCATCAGGTCGAGCGCGTTGCGGATCGGCGCCAGCGGATTCCGCAACTCGTGCCCGAGCATCGCCAGGAACTCGGTTATCCTGCGCTCGCCCTCCTCCAGCGCCTCGATCCGCTTGCGCTCGCTCATGTCGCGCGTGACCTTGGCGTAGCCGCGAAGTTTCCCGTTGGAGTCGAAAAGCGCCGTGATGATCACGTTGGCCCAGAAGGCGCTGCCATCCTTGCGCAGCCGCCAGCCTTCGTCTTCGTACCGCCCGACTTGCGCGGCAACGTGCAGTTCCAGTTGCGGCAGCTTCCGCTCCAGCGCCTCGGGCGGGTAGAAGCGCGAAAAATGCTGGCCGATGATGTCTGCGGCCTTGTAGCCTTTGATCTTTTCGGCCCCGGCATTCCAGCTCGCGACGTAGCCTTCGGTGTCGAGCATGAATACCGCATAGTCGCGGATTCCCTCCACCAGCAGGCGAAACTTTTCTTCGCTGGCCACGAGGTCGCGCTGCAGGCGAGAACGGGTCTCGATGTCCGCCTGCAGCGAACGATTGGCGAGCTCGAGCTCCAGGGTTCGCTCCTTGACGCGGCGATCGAGCTCGTCGTGCGCCTGGCGCAACCCGTCCGTCGCGCGGCGGCGCTCGCCGACGACGGCGCTCAGCACCAGGCCGGTCACCGCGACGATGCTGACGAAGGCGAGCAGCAGCAGCAGCGACGCGTTGACCGATGCCGAGGCAAACGGACCGCGACCGACGATCGTGTAGGCGATCGCGATCGCGCACAGCGCCGCGATGGCGGCTGCCACTTCGAGCTGGTCGAAGCGGAACGCGGCCCAGATGATGAACGGAAAGGTGAGTAGCAGCAGCGCCGGCGAGAAACCGAGCGACGACATGCCGCTGCCGAACACGAGGTAGCCGGCAACGGCGAGCGAGAGCGCGAACGCCGTCGCCTCGATCCTGCGTGACCTCGGCCAGTCGCCGGAACCGCGCGCCTTCCAGAACAGAATCAGCGGCGTCATGACGATCATGCCCGACACGTCGCCCTGCCACCACGTCCACCAGTTGGCGGCGAATTGAGCCACGCCGGTGGCGCCCGTCAAGGCGATGGCGCTCACGCCGATGGTCGCGGCCACCGCAGCGGCAACGGCGCTGATCGCCACGAACCGGAACACGTCGGCGCCGCTGTCGAAGCCACGGGGCACACCGATGAAGTGCCGGATCAAGCTGGCGCCAATCAGTGCTTCCAGCGCGTTGCCGCTTCCGATGAGCACCGCGGCAAATCCCGACGATTGCACGGCCAGATTTGCCAGGGCCGCGCCCAGCCAGACTCCCGGCCACATCCGGTTGCCGGCGAGCAGGACTACCGCGACGGCCAGTCCCGAGGGCGGCCACACCGCGGTCGCATAGCCAGGGGGTATGGCGAGCAGCAGCGAAAGCCTGGCGGCGACAAGATAGAGCGCCGCGAGCAGGACCAGCTGACCCGTGTAGACGAATGGCTGCTGCGAAATCGCCAACCGCACCGTGTGATCTCCTCTAGACGACGTGTTCGGGTTGTAGCGCCAGGCGATCGATCACGTTGTAGTCGCGTGCGCCGCTTCGCGTAGGACGCTCGCCTACAGTGACGACGCCGCTTGGGCGATAATGGCATGCTTGCGCGGCCCGACCGCTCTTCGCCAACGCCATGGACCTCGAATATTCCGCAGACGAACGCGCATTTCGCGACGAGGTTCGGCATTGGCTGGCCGAACGCCTGCCCGCCGCGCTGCGCGACAAGGTCGTGCGCTACGCCCACCTCTCCCGCGACGAGCTGCTGGCTTGGCACCGCATCCTGGCCGACCGGGGCTGGATCGCGCCCGCGTGGCCGATCGAATGGGGCGGCACCGGCTGGAACGTCGTAGAGCGCTACATCTTCGAGGAGGAATGCGGCTATGCGGGCGCGCCGCCGCTCGTTCCGTTCGGGCTCGCGATGTGCGCGCCGGTGCTGCTCCGCTTCGGCACCGACCACCAGAAACAACGCTTCCTGCCGCGCATCCGTCGCGGGGATGACCTCTGGTGCCAGGGCTACTCGGAGCCGGGTTCGGGGTCCGACCTGGCGTCGCTGCGGACCGCGGCGGTGCGGCGCGGCGAGAACTATGTCGTCAACGGTCAGAAGACGTGGACCACCCTGGCGCACATCGCCGACTGGATCTTCTGCCTGGTGCGCACCGACGCCGCGGCCGAGCGCAAGCAGGACGGCATCTCCTTCCTGCTGATCGACATGAAGTCGCCGGGGATCAGCGTGCGGCCGCTGCCGCTGATGGATGGCCGGCACGAAGTCAACGAAGTATTTTTCGACGACGTCGAAGTCCCGGTCGAGAACCGCGTCCACGACGAGGGCAAGGGTTGGACCGTCGCCAAATACCTGCTCGGCCACGAGCGCATGAACACGGCCCGGATCGGGGCGTCGCGGCGCGAGCTCGAGCGCCTGAAGGCGTTCGCCACGACGCAGCAGAAGAACGGCAAGCCGCTGCTCGACGATCCGCGATTCCGCGACAAGGTCTCGCGCGCGGAAATCGAACTGATGGCGCTGGCCGTCACCAACCTGCGCTTCCTCGACCAGTTGCGCGGCGGGCGCCCGCCCGGTGCCGAGGTATCGATGCTCAAAATCACTGGCACCGAGATCCAGCAGGCATTGACCGAGCTGATGCTCGAGGCCGCCGGTCCGGCGGCACAGGCGATCGCCGCAGTCGATGGACCGATGGCCGGCAACGACTTCATCGCAGCGCTGGCGCCGCGCTACTGCAACATGCGCAAGACCACGATCTACGCCGGCTCCAACGAGATCCAGCGCAACATCGTCGCCAAACACGCGTTGGGCCTCTGACCGACCATGAACCTCGACAAGAGCGAAGAACAGCGGCTACTGGCGGCTTCGATCGCGCGTTTCGTCGAGCGCGACTACCCATTCGAGAAGCGGCGCGGCATCCTCGCCTCACCGCAAGGCTACAGCGAGACGATCTGGCGGACGATGGCGGAGTTGGGACTTGTCGGCCTGCCGCTGCCCGCCGCGCACGGCGGATTCGGCGGCGGCGCGATCGATGCGTTCAGCCTGATGGAAGCCATCGGCGAGGCCTTGATCGTCGAACCGTGGCTCGCGACCGTGGCGCTCGGCGCACAACTGGTCGCCCGCGGCGGCGACGCCGCACAGCGGCAACGCATCATCCCCGCGGTCGCCGGCGGGACGCTCAAGCTCGCGTTCGCGCACGCGGAAGCCGGCGCGCGCTACGATCTTGCCAGCATCGCGGGGCGCGCGCGCGCCGACGCCGGCGGCTACGTAATCTCAGGCGACAAGCGCGCCGTTGCGCACGCGGCCGCGGCCGACCTGCTGGTGGTTTCCGCGCGAACCGCCGGCGGCGATGCCGACCGCCACGGGGTGAGCCTTTTCCTGTGCGAGCGCAGCGCGCCTGGCGTCGCGCTCTCGCCGTTGCGCATGCTCGACGGCACGCGCGCGGCCGACGTCGCGTTCGCCGACGTTCGCCTGCCCGCCGAGGCCTTGCTCGGTGTCTCCGGCGGTGCGCTGCCGCTGATCGAGGAGGTGACCGATTTCGCGACCGCGCTAATCTGCGCGGAAGCCGTCGGCGCGATCGGCTCCGCCAACCAGGCGACGCTCGAATACCTGAAGACCCGCACGCAATTCGGCGTGCCGATCGGATCGTTCCAGGCGCTGCAGCACCGAATGGTCGACATGACGATCGAGTACGAGCAGGCGAAATCGATCGCGCTGCTCGCCTGTTCCGCGGTCGACACCGAACGCGATCCGGCGGCGCGATCGCGCATCGTCTCGGCGGCGAAGCTCAGGATCGCCGACGCCTGCCGGCGCGTCAGCCAGGAATCGGTGCAGCTGCACGGCGGCATGGGCATGAGCGACGAAGTCAAGGTGAGCCACACGTTCCGGCGCCTGACGGCGATCGCGCAGCAGTTCGGCGATGCCGACCACCATCTCGAGCGCTTTGCGGCGCTTTCCGACCTTATGCGAGGACGCGCATGACCGCAGGCAACCGCAAGATCCTCCTGACCAGTCGCCCGCAGGGCGCGGTGACCGAGCAGAATTTTCGGATCGTCGACACGCTGCTGCCGCAGCCCGCCGACGGCGAAGTGCTGGTAAAAAACGAGTGGCTGTCGCTCGACCCGTACATGCGCGGCCGGATGAGCGATGCCAAATCGTACGTGCCGCCGGTGCAGATCGACGAGGTGATGGTCGGCCAGACGGTCGGAGAAGTCATCGAGTCCCGCGATCCGCGTTTCAAGGCCGGCGACAAGGTGCTGACCCAGCTCGGCTGGCAGAGTCACGGCGTCGCCAAGGCCGCCGAGCTGATTGCGATCGATGCGCGGCGGATTCCGGCGTCGTACTATCTCGGCGTCCTCGGCATGCCGGGGATGACGGCATGGTTCGGCCTGTCGGAGATCGGTCAGCCGCGGCCGGGTGAAACGGTGCTGGTATCCGCGGCATCGGGCGCTGTGGGCAGCGTGGTCGGGCAGCTCGCCAAGATTCAGGGCTGCCGCGCCGTGGGCATCGCCGGCGGCCGGGCCAAGTGCGACTACGTGGTGAACGAGCTCGGCTTCGATGCCTGCGTCGACCATCGCGCCGGACACCTGTACGACGACCTGCGCGCCGCCTGCCCGGACGGCGCCGACGTCGATTTCGAGAACGTCGGAGGGGTGGTGCTCGACACCGCGCTGCGGGTGATGAATCGCAACGCGCGCGTGGTCGTCTGCGGCCTGATCGCCGAGTACAACGCTGCCGAGCCGTACGGCTATCAGCGGCTGCGCTCGGTGCTGGTCAACCGGATCCGCATGCAAGGCATGATCGTGTTCGACTGGAAGGACCGCTACGGTGAGGCGCTGCAAGGCCTCGCCGCGCACCTCGCTGCGGGAAGGCTAAAGTACCGGGAGTCGATCGTCGAAGGGCTGGACAACGCGCCGCGCGCGCTCGTCGGCCTCCTCAAGGGCGAGAATTTCGGCAAGCAGCTGGTGAAGATCGCCTGAGCGAAGCGACGCCGCGGCGGCGCTTCCCGCTCACACCTCCAGCCATTCCTTGCGCACCGCGTGGCTGTCGCGCAGCTCGCGCGCGCTGCCCTCGAACACCACGCGCCCCTGTCCCATCACGTACAGCCGATGCGAGATGGCGAGCGCAATGGTCAGCTTCTGCTCGATCAGGAGGATCGCGACGCCCCGGGCGGCGATCCTGTCGAGCATTTCGCGCACCTGCTCGACCAGCCGCGGCGCGAGGCCTTCGGTCGGTTCGTCGACCATGATCAGATCGGGATCGCCCATCAACGTGCGGCAGATAGTCAGCATCTGCTGCTCGCCGCCCGACAGCACCCCGCCCGGCGCGTCGATCCGCGCGCGCAGCATCGGGAAGAGCGCGAACACGTCGTCGAGCGACCAGCGGCCCGACGCGCGCGACGATTTCATGCCGAGCCGCAGGTTCTCGCGCACGGTCAAAGTCGGAAAAATCTCGCGGTCCTCGGGCACGTAGCCCAGGCCCTTGCGCGCGATCTGGTGCGGCGCGAGCCCGTCGATGCGATCGCCGCGGAACCGTATGCAGCCCACCGGCGGCACCATGCCCATGATCGTCTTGACCGCCGTCGACCGGCCGGCGCCGTTGCGGCCGAGCAGGCTCACGATCTCGCCGGCAGCGACGCGAAACGTCACCCCCTGCAGGATGTGGCTCTTGCCGTAGTAGGCGTGCAGGTCGTCGACCTCAAGCATCGGTCACCGTCCCGAGGTACGCCGATCGCACGGTGGCGTTGTCGCGAATGCCCGCCGGCGCGCCGGTCGCGATGACCTCGCCGTAGACCAGCACCGAAATGCGGTCGGCCAGTCCGAAGACGACGCTCATGTCATGCTCGACGATCACCAGCGTGCGCCCTTCCGAAACGCGGCGGATCAGCGCGACGGCCTGATCGGCCTCGCCGCGGCTCATGCCAGCGGTCGGCTCGTCGAGCAGGATCACGCTCGCTCCGCCGGCGATGGTGATGCCGATTTCGAGCGCGCGCTGCTCGGCATAGGTCAGCACGCCGGCTGGCACGTCGCGCCGCGCCGCCAGGCCGATGTGCTCGAGCGTGGCGAGCGCGCTGTCGCGGGCGTCGCGCAACGTCTCGACGCTGCGCCAGAAGCAATAGCGATGGCCGAGCGGCCAGAGCACGCCGCAGCGCAGATTCTCGAACACCGACAGGCGCGGAAAGATGTTGGTCACCTGGAAGCTTCGCGCGAGCCCGCGCCGGTTGATCGCGTAGGGCCGCCCCCCGGCGATCTCGTGGCCGTCCAGGCGGATCGAGCCGCGCGTGGGCGCGAAGCGGCCGCTGATCAGATTGAACAGCGTCGACTTGCCGGCGCCGTTGGGTCCGATGATCGCGTGCCGCTCGCCGCGCGCAATGTCGAGCGAGACGCCGCGAATGATCGGGGTCGCGCCGAAGCGTTTTTCCACGCCGCGCAATTGCAGGGCGAACGGCGCGCTCATCGTCCGTCGCGCGCAAGCGCGCGCTCCCACGCCGATGCAACGAGTCGCCAGGTGGCGCGGAAGAGCGCCAAGCCGCCGGAGAGCGCCGCCGCGGCGGCGAGCCACGGCCACGGCGTCGCGGCGTCGACCCCGGTCCACAGGAGCCGCATGTGGGTGCCGAGCTCGGGCTGCGTCGACAGGCGATAGCCCATCTCGACGGCCAGCACCGCGCCGGCCGCGACGACGCCGAGCGGCAGCAGCGCGACGCCATACGCGGCGAGCACGCCGGCGAGCGCGCGCGGTCGCGCGATCGGCCGGTGCATCATGATCAGACCGGCCAGCCCCGAGGGCGCGTACAGGATCATGACGATGAAGAACACGCCGAGGTAGAAGAGCCAGGCCGAGGTGTAGTCGCTGAGGCTGCTCTGCAGCCAGGTGATCGCGACCGCGCCGAGGATCGGCCCGATGAAGTACGCAGCGCCGCCGATGTAGGCCATGATCAGCACGGTGCCCGAGCGCTGCGCGCTGACCGCGTCGGCCGAGACGATCTCGTAGTTGATCGCGTGCAAGCCGCCGGCGAGTCCGGCGAAGAGCCCGGCAACCGCGAACGCGACCAGGCGCACGCGCTGCGTGCTGTAGCCGACGAATTCGGCGCGCTCGGGATTGTCCCGGACGGCGTTGCACATGCGTCCAGCCGGCGTCCGCGTGAACCCGTACATCGCCAGCGCGGCGACGACCGCCCACAGCACGACGGCGTAGTAGACGTGGAGCTGCGGCCCGAGCGCGAAGCCGAAGTCGACCGGCGCGCGCGTCCGGCTGGCGGTGATGCCCTCCTCGCCGCCGAAGATGCCCGGCAGCATGAAGGTCGCGGCGTAGACCAGCTCGCCGACGCCGAGCGAGATCAGCGCGAAAATCGTGCCCGCCCGGCGGGTCGTCACGGCGCCGAGCACCAGCGCGCCCGCCAAACCGCCGGCCGCCCCGGCCAGCGGCACGAGCACGATCGGCAGCGGCAGCCCGTGGTTGATCGCGCGCATCAGGTGGATGGCGGCGTAGGCGCCCAGGCCGAAATACACCGCATGTCCGAACGACAGCAGGCCCGTCTGCCCGAACAGCAGGTTGAACGACAAGGCGAACACGGCGGCGATGGCCATTTGCGTCAGCATCGAACGGCCGAAATCGGAATCAAGGCCCGGCAGATGCGGCAGCACCAGCAGTGCGGCCACGCTAGCCAGCAGCAGCAGGCGGTTGCGCCGGCGCGCGCCGGCCGCGAACGACGCAAGCGGTCCGACCGCCGTGGCGGCACCGCTCATGCGTCGCGCGTGCCGAGCAGGCCGCGCGGCCGCACGATCAGCATCATCACCAGTAGCAGGTACGGGACGATAGGGGCCGCGGTGGCGAGCTTGATCGCCAGCAGCTCGTAGAAAGGCGAAGCGCGCGAGACGACGACGCCGGCGGCGCGGAGCAAATCGAGCAGCGAGTAGTCGACCGCAACCGCGAACGTCTGCAGGATGCCGATCAGCATCGACGCGATCAGCGCGCCGCCGAGCGACCCGAGGCCGCCGACGACCACGACGACGAACACGATCGGACCGATCGCGTGCGCGAGCGTCGGCTGCGTGAGCAGCATGAAGCCGCCGATCACGCCGGCGAGTCCGGCCAGAGCGCTGCCGACGGCGAAGACCAGCACGAACACGCCGGGCACGTCGTGGCCGAGCGCGCCGACCATCCGCGGGTGCGTCAGCGCCGCCTGGATCACCAGCCCGATCCGCGTCTTCTTGAGCGCGGCGTAGAGAAACACGAACATCGCGATCGAGATCAGCATCATCAGCCCCTTGTACGCGGGAAACGTGCTGCCGTAGACGCTGAACAGCGCAAAATCGATGACCGCCGGGACCGGGTTCGCGACGGCGTTGCGGCCCCAGATCATCGTCAGCACTTCCTCGATGACGTACGCCAGGCCGAAGGTGAACAGGATCTCGGCGACGTGGCCGCGCGCGTGGACCCGGGAGAGCCCGTAGCGCTCGATCGCCGCGCCGGCCAGGCCGCACAGCAGCGGTGCGATCGCGAGCGCCGGCCAGAATCCGACCCAGCGGCCGAACTGGTAGGAGAGGTAGGCGCCGAGCATTAACACGCTGGCGTGGGCGAAATTCAGCACGCCCATCATGCTGAAGATCAAGGTCAGGCCCGACGAGAGCATGAACAGCAGCAGACCGTAGACGACGCCGTTCAGCAGCGAGACGGTGACGAGCTCGAGCATGCGCGGTAGTTCACGCGGCGCCGCGGCCGGCGCCGCGGCGATCGACTTCAATCATCGGCCGGATGCGGCCGCCCGGCTATTGGGGCCGCTCCATCTTGCAGGTGGTCGGAAGCGCCGTCGCCTTGCCCTCGACTTTGGCATCGGTCTTCCATCCCATGTCCGTACCCTCGCTGTCGTACTTGACGTTGCGCGACAAGGTGGAGACGAACATCGGCTGCAGAATCTGGTGGTTGTCGGCGCGCATCTCGACCTCGCCGAGCGACGTGGTCATCTTCATGCCTTCGAGCGCATGCGCGACCTTGACCGGGTCGTTCGACCGCGCCTTTTTCGCCGCGGCGGCGAACATCTCCCACATGGTCTTCGCCCGCCAGTACGCGTACTCGTTCTCCTTGCCGGGGAAGCGCTGGCTGAAGGCCGCGACCGACGCGTCGAGCTCCGGCGCGGCGTTGCGGTGCCATTCCGACACCTGCTTCAGCGTATCGACGCCGGCCTCGCCGATCGCGGTGACGGCGCCGGGGCTGCCACCGTAATACGTCTCCCAGGTCACTTTGAGGCCGGCGTCCTTGCCGGCCTTGATCAGCAGCACCATGTCGTTGCTCCAATTGCCGGTGATCACGGTGTCGGCGCCGGCCGCCTTGATCTTGGCGACGTAGGGCGAAAAGTCGTTCACCTTCTGCAGCGGATGCAGCTCGTCGCCGACGATCTTGATGTCCGGCCGCGCTTGCGCGAGCATCCTGTTGGCCGCGGCGGCGACGGCCTTGCCGAACGAGTAATCCTGGTTGATCAGGTAGACGCGCCGGATCTTCTTGTCGTGCGCGATCACGTCGGTCAGGACCGCCATTTTCATGTCGGCGTCGGCGTCGAAGCGGAAATGCCAGAAATTGCACTTCTCGTTGGTCAGCGCCGGATCGACCGCGGCGTAGTTGAGATAGACCACCTCCTTGCCCGGATTCCGCTCGTTGTTCTTCAGCACCGCGTCGGTGATCGCCAGCGCGACCGAGCTGCCGTTGCCCTGGACGACGTAACGCGCGCCTTCGTCGATCGCGCGCTTCAACTGGATCAGCGATTCCTGGGGATTGACCTTGTTGTCGAACGACAGCAGCTCGAGCTTTTCGCCGTTGAGCCCTCCGGCCGCGTTGATCGCATCGATGTAGAACTGATGCGTTTTCTGCGCCAGAATGCCGGTGCTGGCGGCACCCCCCGACAGCGGGTCTATGAAGGCGATCTTCACGTCCGCCGCGGCGGATCCGGCAAGACAGGCGATCGTGAAGGCCAGCCCCAACATGCTGCGCGCGCATCCGCTCATGGCTCCTCCTGGTGGTCGCGGCGGTCCGGGGCACCGGTGATTTCCAGCGGGGGACGTCGCGAGGGCGATGCTAACGGTCCCGATAGCGCCTTACAAGCGCCGGGCGACGGCGGACGGATGCTGCAATGCAGCACCGGCCCGCCGGAAACGTGAACAGGAGAACCCGATGCTCGGGCTGATGATGGACTGGCCGCTGTTGATCTCGTCGCTGATCCGGCACGCCGACCGGTGTCATGCGGACCAGGAGATCGTCTCCCGCACGGTCGAAGGACCGATCCATCGCTACACCTACCGCGACGCCCACGCCCGCGCGCGCAGCCTCGCCAATGCGCTGGTCCGGCTCGGCGTCGCCCCGGGCGAACCGGTCGCCACGCTCGCCTGGAACGGTTATCGCCACTTCGAGCTCTACTACGGCGTGTCGGGCATCGGCGCGATCATCCACACGATCAACCCGCGGCTGTTCCACGACCAGCTGATCCACATCGTCAATCATGCGCGGGACCGCCTGGTCTTTTTCGATCTGACCTTCCTGCCGCTGGTCGAAAAGCTCGCGCCGTCGTGCCCGACGGTGACGACCTGGATCGCGCTGACCGATCGCGCGCACATGCCCGACTCCGCCTTGCCCAAGCTCTTGTGCTACGAAGAGCTGCTGGCCGCCGAAAGCGACGACTACGCGTGGCCCGAATTCGACGAGAACACCGCCGCCGGCCTTTGTTACACGTCGGGCACCACCGGAAAACCGAAGGGCGTGCTGTTCAGCCATCGCTCGACGGTGCTGCACGCGATGGCCGTCTGCCTGCCGGATGCCAAAGGCTATTCCGCGCACAGCATCGTCCTGCCGATCGTTCCGATGTTCCACGTCAACGCCTGGGGGATTCCGTACTCGGCGCCGCTGGTCGGCGCCAAGATCGTCTTTCCCGGCGCCGGCCTCGACGGCAAGAGCCTGTACGAATTGTTCGAAAGCGAGCGGGTCGAGTCGTCGGCCGGCGTGCCCACGGTGTGGCTGGGTCTCATCCAGTACATGAGGCAGAACAAGCTCAGATTTTCAACGCTCCGGCGGACGACCATCGGCGGCTCGGCGTGCCCGCCGGCGATGATGCGGACCTTGCGCGACGAATTCGGCGTCAGCGTCGCCCACGGGTGGGGAATGACCGAGATGAGCCCGGTCGGGACCATCGGCAGCCTGCTGCCCAAGCATCGCCATCTTTCGGCCGACGAGCGCTTCGCGCTGGCGTTGACGCAGGGCCGGCCGATCTACGGCGTCGAGATGAAGATCGTCGACGCCGAAGGGCGCGATCTGCCGCGCGACGGCGTCGCCACCGGCAACGTGATGGTCAAGGGTCCATGGGTGCTGCGCGACTACTACCAGAGCGACGAACCGAGCCCGCTTTCCGCCGACGGCTGGTTCCCGACCGGCGACGTCGGATCCATCAACCCGGACGGCTACCTGCAGATCACCGATCG
>JBOIGD010000098.1:0-3115 GCA_050742615.1 Casimicrobiaceae bacterium
CGTCGTCGGCGCCGGTCAGCGAGCCCAGGTCCAGGCGCAGCTGCGGCTGCTTTTGCGACGCCGCCAGCAGATTCGCGATCTGCGGCGCATGTCCGGCGTTGAGCTTGCCGGTGAGCCCGACATAGCCGGCCGCCACCGGCCGCGACCCCTGGCGGGATTGGGTTCCGAGCTCCTCGCGCGACGGCGCCGAACGCTCGAACGCGACCACGTATTGCAGCGACAGCTGCTCGTAGGCCACGTGCTCGCCGGCGCGCTGCAGCAGATCGAACAAGGCGAGCCATGCGAGCGGCGAAACCTTCGCGTCGCTGTCGTTGGCGACGCCGTCCTCGAGCACGGTACGGGCATGGGCCGCCTGGCCGTTGGCATACAGCAACGCGGCATTTTCGAGCACGGCACACAAGCCGGGATTGGCTTCGGCAACCTGGATCTTCTGATTGAGTCCCGGCGTCCACTCGATCAGGCTCGGGGGGCCGGTCACGGTGATTTCGCGCTCGACTTCGGCGGATGCGCCCTTCGGCTCGCCTTTGGCCGGCGCAGCCGGCCGGCCCTTCATCTTCGCGGCGAGCTCCCGGGCCGAACCCGGCGGCGAGCGCCCGTCGGCGCGCGCGTCCGCGTCGGGTCGCGCCTTGGATTCGGCCTTGCCCTTGACCGGGGATTTGGGGAACAGGTTGAACGCCATCGCGATCCGGTTCGTGCGCCGGTGGGTCGAGCGAGGGATTATGGGCCGATCGCCACCCGCCAACAAGCAGCCCCGGCTTACCCGGGTTCCCCGAGAACGTCAATGGGCCATCGCGGGCTGCGCTCCCTTGACGGCGCCGACGTTGGCGAGATTGTCGGCGGCGAATTGCCAATTGAGGAGCTTGTCGATCACCGCGTTGACATGGTCGGCGCGCCGATTCTGGTAGTCAAGGTAGTAGGCATGCTCCCAGACGTCGATCGTCAGCAGCGGCGTCTGGCCCTTGATGAACGGGACTTCCGCATTACCGGTCTTGACGACCTTGAGCGCGTCGTTCTCGACGACCAGCCACACCCAGCCGCTGCCGAACTGGGTGACGCCGGCCTCGGCGAACGCTTTCCGGAAATCGTCGTAGCTGCCGAATGCCGCGTCGATCTTGGCGGCCAGCGCACCCTGCGGCTTGCCGCCGCCTTTGGGCTTCATGCACTGCCAATAGAACGTGTGATTCCAGTTTTGCGCGGCGTTGTTGAATATCGCACTCGCGGAGGTCTTGCCCGCGCTGGCCGCAATGATCGTCTCGAGAGGCTGGCCCTCGAACTCGGTTCCGGCGACGAGCTTGTTAAGCGTGTCGACGTAAGTCTTGTGATGCTTGCCGTAGTGGAAGCCGATCGTCTGCGACGAGATGACCGGCGCCAAGGCGTCTTCGGCGTACGGGAGCGGCGGAAGCAGATAGGGTCGTGCCATGGAGGTCCCTTTCGAAAGACAGTGGTTGTGTTTGGACCGGAAGCCACCGCGCGACAAGGGTAAATCGCCCCTCCTCCGCCGTCTGCCGCTGGCCTCCGCGGACCAAGATGGCTTGATCCGCTGTCGCTTGCTACAATGGAGACGACAGCTTCGACGCGCTAAAGTTTCCGCACCGGCCGGCCGCCGATCCGGCTCATCGCTTGGCGGCCCGGCCATTTCCTGGGAGAAGCACGATGAAGAATCCGCTCGATTCGCTGTGGGGCACGATCATTTGCGGCCTGGTCCTGACCGCAATCCTGTACTACGTAGTCAAGAGCATTCCGGTCTGAGCGCGGAGGCAATGATGGATATCGTTCCAGCACTGGCGAGATGGATTCACTTCATGGCCGGAGTCATGTGGATCGGCCTGCTGTATTACTTCAACTTTGTCCAGGTCGCGGCGATGAAGGCCGCCACCGCCGACGGCACCAACGCCGGCATCAGCAAGCACGTCGCGCCGCGGGCGCTGCTGTACTTTCGCTGGTCGGCCGTAGTGACATGGCTCGCCGGCGCCGCGCTGCTCGGCAAACAGTTCGGCGACGCGTTCACCCTGACCCATGGCATGGCCGGCATCGGCGTCGGCGCGTGGCTCGGCACCATCATGCTGTTCAATGTGTGGGGGCTGATCTGGCCGAATCAGCAGAAGATCCTCGGACTCAAACCCGCGACCGACGAGGAAAAAGCCAAGGCACGCCGCGTGGCCTTCCTGGCGTCACGCCTCAACACGGCGCTCTCGATCCCGCTCCTGTTCTTCATGGCGGGAGGCTGGTCGCACCGAGCGATCTTTTTCGGCTCGTAGCCTCGTTTTGTAGGATTTACCGGCCGGTAGCACCAGGCATGCACACGCTGCCGGCCCTCGCCCTGGCGGCCGGCCGCGGGTCGCGCCGACTCGGGCGAGCGCTTCAGTCCCCGTAGAGCTTTTGCACGCGCTCGCGGCGCTCCTGCGCCTCGAGCGACAAGGTCGCCGTCGGCCGCGCCAGCAGTCGCGCGACACCGATCGGCTCGCCGGTCTCTTCGCAGTAGCCGTAAGTCCCGTCTTCGATCATCTTCAGCGACTTCTCGATTTTCTTCAGAAGCTTGCGCTCGCGATCGCGCGTGCGCAGCTCGAGCGTGTATTCCTCCTCGAGCGTGGCGCGGTCCGACGGGTCGGTCGTCACCTCGTTCTCGCGCAGATGCTGGCCGGTGTCGTCGGCGTTGTTCAGCAGTTGCGCGCGAAGCTCGAGCAACCGCGCTCGGAAGAACGCCCGTTGCTCCTCGCTCATGTACTCCTTGTCGCTCGCCTTGAGGAGATCGGGCTCGGTCAGCACCCTGACTCGTTTCGCTACGCTTTTTGTCGCCACGTTCCCACCTTCCCTGCCTGCACTCCAGTCCGGATCCCTTCGCGCCGCGGATCCGAAAAACGGCGGGAACCGGCGCACGCCGGCCCTGCCACCGATGCACCCGACTGGACTTTCGACGTTGTCCCGCCGAGCCGCGGTAAGAAACCGCGCATTATATCCCCAACCGGCCGCCGCAAGCCATCGCGTTTCCACCCGGGCGTAACCCGGCCGCCGACGGGCCGGGCCGGCGACTGCCCCGTATAATGCACGCAAAAACAGTGCCTTCAACATGCTCACCCTGACCCGTCCCGACGACTGGCACCTGCACCTGCGCGAC
>JBOIGD010000099.1:0-3057 GCA_050742615.1 Casimicrobiaceae bacterium
CTGCCGCGGCCGCGCCCGGCATGAAAACGCTCAACCGCTACGTCGGGCGTGAAGTTCTCTATGCGACGACGCTGATTTTCGTCGCCTTGCTGGCGCTGTTCGCCTTCTTCGACCTGATCCACGAGCTGGGCAATGTAGGGCGCGACGGCTATCCGCCCGGGCGCGCGCTGCTGTTCGTCGGCTTGAGCCTGCCCGGCCACGTCTACGAGCTGATGCCCACCGCGGCCCTTATCGGCACCTTGTTCGCCATCGCCCAGCTGGTCGGCAATTCCGAATACACGGTGATGCGCGCCTCCGGCGCATCGTTGACCCAGATAACCTGGGCGATCGTCCGGGTCGGGATCCCGCTGGCCGTCGCCACTTTCCTCGCCGGGGAATTTCTCGCGCCCCCCGCCGAGCGCCTGGCGCAGCAGGTCCGCGTGCAGACGCAGGGCCAGGCGCTGCGCTTCGTCGCCCAGCAGTTCCAGTCCGGCTTCTGGTTCAAGCAGACGCTGCCCGACAGCGACGTCCAGACTTTCGCCAACATCCGGAGTCTCCTTGCCGACATGACGCTGCTGGGGGTGCGCATCTACGAGTTCGACCGCGACCTGCGCCTGAAGGCCCTTCGCGTCGCCGACTCGGGAACCTTCGTCACCGACGGCGAATGGAAGCTCAAGAACGTGCGCTCGACCGAGCTCGGTCCCGACGGCGCCAAGGTCACGCAGGCGAACGAGTACTCCTGGGAGACGGTGCTCAAGCCGTCGCTGCTGACCGTCTATCAGGTCGCGCCGGAAAAACTGGAAATCGAATCGCTGTACGACAATATCCGGGTCCTGGGCAGCAACCAGCAGAAGACCTCGCGCTTCGAGGTGGCGCTCTGGAACAAGATTTTCTATCCGGCCGCGGTGCTGGTGATGATGGTACTGGCGCTGCCGTTCGCCTATTTTCAGCGCCGCGCGGGAGGCGTAGGCTTTCGCGTCTTTGCCGGCACGATCCTGGGGCTGGTCTTTTTTCTGGTCGGCCGCCTGTTTTCCTATCTCGGCATCATCAACGACTGGCCACCGCTGTTTTCGGCCGCATTTCCCGTGTTCGCCTTCGTCGCGGTCGCGGTGACCATGCTGTGGTGGCTGGAGCGGCGTTGAGCCCATGAAAAACCCCGCCGAAGCGGGGCTTTGACCGGGAACGCGCGGAGTCCGCGCGAAGGCGCGCCGAACGCTCGCGGCGGACTATCCGGGTTTAAGCGGCCTCGACGACGCTGACGAAGGTCCGCTTGTCGCTGCCCTTGGTGCTGAACTGGACGCTGCCGTCGACCAGCGCGAACAAGGTGTGATCCTTGCCGATCCCGACGTTGACGCCGGGATGGACCTGGGTTCCCCGCTGCCGCACGATGATCGCCCCCGCGGTAATCACCTCACCGCCGTAAGCCTTGACCCCGAGCCGCTTCGAGTGTGAGTCGCGCCCGTTGCGCGAGCTGCCGCCTGCCTTTTTGTGTGCCATTGCTTTCTGTCCCGTGCGAAGACGCGCCTTTAGCCGACGATGCCGTCGATCTGCAGCTCGGTATAGCCCTGGCGATGCCCCTGGTGCTTCTGGTAGTGCTTGCGGCGCCGCATCTTAAAGATCTTGACCTTGTCGCCGCGCCCTTGCGCGACGACCGTCGCTTGGACCCTCGCGCCGGCCAACGTCGGCTGGCCCAGGCGGACGTTGTCGCCGTCGCCGACCATCAGAACCTGATCCAGAACGACCGCTGCGCCCACGTCTGCCGGCAGCAGCTCCACCCTGAGTTTTTCGCCCGGCGCAACCTTGTATTGCTTGCCGCCGGTTTTGATGACCGCGTACATAGGAAAAACTCCAATGCCGTGTATTGCGGGAAAAGGGTAACTATTTTAAGGCCTTGGGCCATCCATGTCAAAGCCGCCGGGCAAGCGCCGAAGCGTGCCGCGGCTTCGGGTAAACTACCGGCCGCGCGCCTGCGGCACCAGGGCGGCGAGGCCGCGCCGCCTGCCCCAACCCTTTTTTTCGCCCCGACCAAGTGACCATCCCGCTGCTGCAGACGGCACTGCGCGACGACCTGCAGGCCGTCGATCGCGTCCTGCGCGAGGCGCTGCATTCGGACGTGGCGCTGATCCGCCGGATCGCCGAGCACATCATCTCCGGCGGCGGCAAGCGGCTGCGCCCGGCGCTGCTGCTGCTGGTCGCGCAGGCCTGCGGGCACCGCGGGCCGCAGCAGCATACGCTGGCGGCGGTCATCGAGATGATCCATACGGCGACGCTGCTGCACGACGACGTCGTCGACGAATCGGCGCTGCGCCGCGGCCACGACACCGCGAACGCCGTGTTCGGCAACTCCGCCAGCGTTCTCGTCGGCGACTTCCTGTACTCGCGCGCGTTCCAGCTGATGGTGACCATCGACAACATGCGCGTGTTCCAGATTCTGTCCGACGCGACCAACGTGATCGCCGAAGGCGAAGTCATGCAGCTTCTGAACTCGGGCAACCCCGAAATCGACGAGAAGACCTACCTCGACGTAATCCAGCGCAAGACGGCGAAGCTGTTCGAAGCGGCGGCTCGCCTGGGCGCCGTGCTCGGCGACGCCGACGCCCCGACGGAGAACGCGCTGGCGCACTACGGAATCCACCTCGGCACCGCATTCCAGCTGATCGACGACGTCCTCGACTACACCGGCGACCATGCCGCGATCGGCAAGAACCTGGGCGACGACCTCGCCGAAGGCAAGCCGACCTTGCCGCTGATCCGCGCGCTGGCGGTTGGCTCGTCCGAGGAAGCGGCGCTGATACGCAGCGCGGTCACGGCCGGACGACTCGCCGATTTTCGCCCGGTGCTCGCCGCCTTGCAGCGCACCGGCGCGCTCGACTACGCGCGCGCCAGCGCCGAAGCGGAAAGCAGGCAGGCGGCCGCGTGTCTTGCTGTATTGCCGCCTTCGACTTGCCGCGAAATCCTGCTAGAATTGGCCGCTTTCGCAGTGACGCGCGCGTTTTGACGGGCGCTCTGCCCGTCGCATCGGATGCGGCAGCACGGCGACCGTCGGGGTGTAGCTTAGCCTGGTAGAGCGCTACGTTC
>JBOIGD010000100.1:0-5433 GCA_050742615.1 Casimicrobiaceae bacterium
GGGCTCCTCGCCGGCCCGCACACGCGCATGACCGGGACCGTGCTCGAGGAAGGCCTGCGCGGTGTCGGCGGCTACCTGCTCGACGGCCGGGGCGAGCGCTTCATGCCGGCGGTCGATCCGCGCGCCGAGCGCGCGACCCGCGATATCGTCTCGCGCGCGATCGATGCGCAGATGCGCGCCGGACGGACGACGCCGCACGGCGGCGTCTGGCTATCGATGGCGCATCTGGGCGCCGACAACGTGCGGCGCCAGTTCAAGGGCATGGTCGAGCGCTGCGCCGACTGCGGATTCGACCTGGCCGGCGGCCGCGTCGAAGTCGTCCCGACGGCGCACTACATAATGGGCGGCGTCGAGTTCGCCGCCGACTGCACGACGGCGCTCCCCGGCTTGTTCGTCGCCGGCGAGGATTCGGGCGGCGTCCACGGCGCCAACCGCCTCGGCGGCAACGGCGTGGCGAATTCGACGGTCTTCGGGGCGATCGCCGGCGACACGATGGCGGCGTGGGTAGCTCGCGCCGGTGCCTTTCGCGATACCGACACGGCCGCGATCGAGGCCGCGATCGCCCGCGCCGAGGCGCCGTTCGGGCGAGGCGCGGGCGGCGACCTGGAGGCGATTCGCGAGCGTCTGTTCGCGCTGATGTGGGACGATGCGGGCATCGTGCGCGATCAGGCCGGCCTCGAGCGCGCTGCCGGCGGGTTGGTCGTCCTGTCGGGCGAATTGAGCGCGTACGCGCTGCCCGCCGCCGCGCGCGACCGTGCCTTCAACCTGAGCTGGCACGACTGGCTCAACCTGACCAACCTGGTCGAGGTGAGCCGTGCGATCGTCGCCGCCGCCACGGCGCGGCGCGAGTCGCGGGGCGCGCATTTTCGCGCCGACCATCCGGCGACCGGCGACCTGGTGGCATCGACGTACACCCGCGTGCGCCGCCGCGACGGCGGGTTCCCGGTCGAGGCGGTGCCGGTGCGCTTCAGCCGGGTCCGACCCGGGGCGTCGCTGCTCGCATCCGCGGCGGACTGACAGGCGGCCGTCGGCCGCGCACCGGCTGCCCGCTGGCGCTAACATATCACATTACGATATATTAATCAGAAACGCCTGGCGGGCGCAGATCAGGGACACCGCTGGCAGGGCACTGTCCTGACGAAGCGTCCCAGTGGCCGCGCGAGTTCAAGCGCTTATAATCGCCGCACCACCGCCCGGCCCAGGCGGGCGCCACCACGATGCCCAATCCGAAGCAGAACAGCGTTCGCCTGCAGGACTTGGCCTTTCGCGCCGTCGTGTGTTTTGTCGCGTTCCGTCCGCTTCCACGAGATCACCCGGGCCGCCGGACTCGCCGAGAGCAACCTGCAGCTCGCGCTCGACGTCTTCGCCCGGCTGGACGTCAAGGCGGCCGCGCAGGTCATCAGCGACGACGAGGCGATCGATTCCGCGTTCCTGTCGATACTGCGCCAGTTGATCAGCTATATGATGGAGGACCCGCGAACCATCACGCCCGCGCTCGAGATCGTGTTCATCGCCAAATCCATCGAGCGCATCGGCGACCACGCCAAGAACGTGGCCGAGAAGGTCGTCCACGTCGTCAAGGGCAAGGACGTTCGTCACGCGACGGCCGAGCAGATCCGTGCCGAGGTCGCGGAGTGAGCGCCATGCGGGAGCCTGCGTGAGCGCGTCGATCCTCGTCGTCGAGGATGAGCCGGCTATCCAGGAGCTCCTGCGCGTGACCCTTCAGGACGCGGGCTTCGCCGTGCACGCGGTGCCCGATGCGGAGAGCGCGCAGGCGCGGATCAAGGCGAAATTGCCCGACCTGGTCTTGCTCGACTGGATGCTGCCGGGCCAGTCCGGGCTCACGCTGGCGCGGGCGCTCCGCGCCGATGCGCGCACGCGCGAGCTGCCGATCATCATGCTGACCGCGCGCGGCGACGAGACCGATCGGATCGCGGGACTCGAGGCGTGGGTCGACGATTACGTGACCAAACCGTTCTCGCCGCGCGAGCTCAAGGCGCGGATCAAGGCGGTGCTGCGCCGCCGCGCACCCGAAGCCGCGCAGGAGACGCTGGCGGTCGGTGCCCTGCGGCTCGACCCGACGGCGCATCGCGTCACGGCAGCCGGCGCGACAGTCGACCTCGGTCCCACCGAATTCCGGCTGCTCAAGTTCCTGATGGCTCGTCCGGACCGGGTGCACACGCGGACGCAGTTGCTCGACCATGTGTGGGGCGATCACGTGTATATCGAGGAACGCACGGTCGATGTTCACATCCGCCGCCTGCGGCTCGCGCTCGAGCCGCACGGGCAGGAGCACATGATCGAAACCGTGCGTGGCACCGGGTACCGGCTTGCCGCAGCCAACCAGTCCTAAGCGGGCCGCAAGCTGCGCGAATCGTTTGCGTCGCTGGGTACGGCGATGAGGCAGAGGCAGCCGATTCACCGCGCGGCTGCCCGGACGCCGGATCAAACCGGGCGAAGGCGAGGCAGCGTCGTCGACCGCGGAGGGCCCCCGCCACCGCGCTACCAGTACCTCATCGCCGCACTGAACAGACCTTTCAGATCGTCGCGTGAAACGTCCTTCGGCGCGTTGCGGATCACCCGGTATTGCGGCTCGGCACCGGTGGCCAGCGCATCGACGTCGGCGGCGCCGAAGCCCAGCGCAGCCAGCCCGTTCGGCATGCCGGCGGCGCGCATCAGCTCGACGACCCGGCCGGCGAGTGCGTCGCCGGCATCGCGGGGGCCGGCGCCCCGTGTCGGTGCGCCCAGGCAAGCCGCGGCCTGCAGGTGGCGCTCGGGGCACGCGGGCGCCGTGTAGCGCCAGACCGACGGATTGTTGAGCACGACCGCCATGCCGTGCGGCACCAGCGTTTTGCCGGACGGGTAGCCGGCGACGTGGAAGTCGCGCGCAAGGCCGGAGACGGCGTACGACAGGCCGTGCGGCAGGTGGCATCCGGCGGCATTGAACGCGATCCCGGCCTGCATCGCCGCGTACATCATCTCCGTGCGCGCCTCGACGTCGCCGGCGTTGGTCACCGCGCGCACCAGGAATTGGCCGACCGAGCGCAGCGCGTCGGAGGCCAGTGCGTCGGAAAACGGATTGGCCCCCTGCGACACCGGGCGGTTCGCCCCGCGCGCCGGATTGAGCCGGTGCGGCCAGGCGCGTGCGGTCAGCGACTCGAGCGCATGGCTCATGCAGTCAAAGCCGCTGGACGCGACCACGTTCGGCGGCAAGGTCGAGGTCACGTTCGGATCGACCAGCGCCAGCGTCGGAATCAGGCGCCGCGAAATGATCCCGGTCTTGGCATTGATCTCGGTCAGGTTGAAGATCGCGATGCCGGTCATCTCGGACCCGGTGCCCGACGTGGTCGGACAGGCGATGTGCGGCCGCAGCGCGCCGGGAACACGCTGCCCGGCGCCGATCGGCGCATTGACGTAGGTCATGAATTCGGCGGGATGCGTCGCGTACAGGTTCGCCGCCTTGCACGTATCGATCACCGAGCCGCCGCCGACCGAGACATAGCCGTCGAAGCGACCTTCGGCGGCGAACTTCGCGGCGGCCTGGAACGATGCCGTCGTCGGCTCGACCGCCACCTCGTCGTAGACGACGACGTCGATTGGCGCCGCGCGCAGGGTTGTCAGCACCGTCGCCACGTGCTCGGATTCGCGCAGCGTCCGATCGGTGAACAGCGCGACCCGCTTTAGGCCGAGCTCCTTCGCCTGGTCACCCGCTTCGGCCAGGCAGCCGGCGCCGAAGGTGAACGTCGGCATGCCGAGCGTGAATGCCTTGTCGCTGTTCTCGGTCAGCGCGAAATCGGTGTGGCAGCAGCTCACGGGAAACTCCTTCCGCAGATTGGATGCCCGCGATCAGCGGGCGGCGTCGCGCAGGATCAGGTCGGCAGCCTTCTCGGCGATCATCACGACCGGCACGTTGGTGTTGCCCGACGGCAGCGTCGGCATGATGCTGCAGTCGACGACGCGCAGCCGGTCAACGCCGTGCACGCGGAGCTCGCTGTCGACCACCGCCAGCGGATCGCGCGCGATATCGCCCATGCGGCAGGTGCCGGCCGGATGGAAGATCGTCCCGCCGGTATTCTTCGCGAACTCGATCAGGTCGGCGTCGGACTGCGCGGCGTCGCCCGGCCGGTATTCGGCGCGGACGTACGGCGAGAGCGCACGCGTTGCGGCCAGCTTTCGCGCGAGCCGCATGCCGGCGAGCAGCGTTTCCCGGTCGCCCGGCGCCGACAGGTAGTTCGGCTGCAGCGCGGGCGCGACCAGGGGATCGGTCGTCTTGATGCGTACCGAACCGCGCGACTGCGGCCGCAGCTGGCAGACCGACATCGTGAAACCAGAGAAGGTGTGCGTCGGCGAGCCCGCCATGTCGGACGACAGGGTCGCGATGTGGAACTGCACGTCGGGCGTCGCGACGCCGGGGCGCGTGCGCGCGAAAATGCCGCCCTGGTTGATGCCGACCGCCATCGGCCCGTCGCGATGGATGACATAGTCGATGCCCATGCCCAGCGTGCGCCAGAAGCTCGCCAGGTCGTCGTTGGTCGTGATCGGCTGCGTGCACTCGAACAGGACCCGCGCCTGCAGGTGGTCATGCAGGTTCTCGCCGACGCCGCCGAGCTCGCGCACAAGCGGGATGCCGAGGCTCGCCAGCAGCGCGCCCGGGCCCACGCCGGAAAGCTGCAGCAGCTGCGGCGATTGCAGCGCGCCGGCGCAGAGCAGGACTTCGCGGCGCGCGCTTGCCGCGAGCGAGGCGCCCCGGCGCTGGTAGGCGATACCGCTGGCGCGGCGCCCGTCGAAAGCGATTCGCGTCGCCTGCGCTCCGGTTTCGATGCGCAGGTTCGGGCGGCGGCGGGCCGGGCGCAGGTAGGCGACCGCGCTGCTGCAGCGCCATCCGCGCCGTGTCGACAGATGATAGTAGCCGGCGCCTTCCTGCGTCGCGCCGTTGAAGTCGTCGTTGCGGGGGATGCCTAGCTCGCCCGCGCCGGCGATGACCGCGTCGATCAGCGCGTGCCTGCGGCGGATCGGCGAGCACCACAGCGGGCCGTCTCGCCCGTGGTAAGCCGGATCGCCGTCGACGGCGTGCTCGAGGCGCTTGAAATACGGCAGGACGTCGGCGTAACTCCAGCTGGCATTTCCCGCCGCGGCCCAGCCGTCGTAGTCCTCGCGCTGGCCGCGTACGCAGATCAGACCGTTGATCGAGCTCGAGCCGCCCAGCGTCTTGCCGCGCGGCCAGTAAATCCGTCGCCCGTTCATGCCGGGATCGGGCTCGGTATGGAAGCACCAGTTGTAGCGCGGGTGGAACATCGTCTTGGCGTACCCGATGGGGATGTGGATCCACGGATAGTTGTCCGACGGCCCGGCTTCGAGCAGCAGCACCGAATGCCGGCCGTCGGCCGAGAGCCGGTCGGCGAGGACGCAGCCGGCTGATCCTGCGCCGACGAT
>JBOIGD010000101.1:0-11559 GCA_050742615.1 Casimicrobiaceae bacterium
TGAAATCGGCAGAAGGTCTCGACGACCAGTCCGATCGCCGGTCCACGACGGATGTCCAGGCCGCCGGCCCGGACCAGATGCTCGTTGACGGCGGTGTCGAAGTACGAATAGTAGGCGACGTTGTTGACATGGCCGTAGCTGTCGTTGTCCATCCACCGCGTCGGTATTGCCAGAAAATGGCGATAGTCGCCGCGCCGCGGCGGCGCCGCGTCGCTCATGATCGCGACAGATCGCGCAGCCGCGACTCGAAAATCTCGACCCAGTGCAGCACCGGTCGCCCGGCGCCGCTGGCCAGATGTACCAGACACCCGATGTTGGCCGTCGCGATGACGTCCGGTGCGGCGGCCTCAAGCGCAGCCAGCTTGTCGGCCTTGAGCTTTTTCGACAACGCGGGCTGCAGGATCGAGTAGGTACCGGCCGAGCCGCAGCACAAATGCGCGTCGGCGACCGGCGTCAGCTCGAGACCGATCGCCTCGAGAATCTCCTCGACGTTGCCGATCAGGCGCAGGCCATGCTGCAGCGTGCACGGCGAATGGAACGCGACGCGCTGCGGACCGTGATCCATCGCCACCAGCGGCGCGAAGCGCTTCCATTCGGCGGCGATGACTTCGACCGGGTCGCGCGCCAGCGCCGCCACCCGGACCGCCTTGTCGGCGTAAGCGGGGTCGTCGCGCAGCAGGTCGCCGTATGCCTTGACGACGACGCCGCAGCCGGTGGCGCTGGCGACGATCGCCTCGGCGCCGCGCTCGATATGCGGCCACCATGCGTCGATGTTGGCACGGGCCAGGCGCAGCGCCTCGCCGTGCGCGCCGAGGTGCTCGCTGAGCGCGCCGCAGCAGCCCGCTTTCGGCGCGCGGACGAGCGAGATCTCGACCCGGTCGAGCGCGCGCGCCAGCGCCGCGTCAATCCCCGGCGCGAGCGAGGGCTGCACGCAGCCGGCGAGATAGAGCATCCGCCGCGCGTGGCGCGGCGCGGGCCAGCGCTTGGCGGCCCGCGAAGCGGGAATCCGGGCGGCGAGCGCGCGCGGCAGCAGCGGTCGCGCGAGCCGGCCGGCGGCGAGCGCCACCGCGAACCACGGCCCGGCCGTCAGCCCTTTGCGCAACAGCCAGCGGCCGGCGCGGTCGAGCGCCGGCCGCTCGATCCGGTGCTCGGCGACGCGATGGCCGATGTCGAGCAGCCGCCCGAAGCGGACTCCCGAAGGGCACGTGGTCTCACAACTGCGGCAGCCGAGACAGCGGTCCAGGTGCAGCCCGGTCGTCGCCGTCACGGGCTCCCCCTCGAGCATCTGCTTGATCAGGTAGATGCGTCCGCGCGGACCGTCGAGCTCGTCGCCGAGCAGCTGATAGGTCGGACAGGTCGCGGTGCAAAAGCCGCAGTGCACGCAGGCGCGCAGTATCGACTCGGCATCGCGTCCGTCGGGCGTGTCGCGAATGAAGTCCGCCAGATGCGTTTCCACGTTTTAGAGCTCCGCGTACATCCGGCCGGGATTGAAAATGCCCGCCGGATCGAGCGCTGCCTTGACCCGTCGATGCAAGGCGAGCATCGCCGGCGGCAGCGGGTGGAACACACCGGCGGACTTGTCGGCGGCACGAAACAGCGTCGCATGTCCGCCGTGCGCGGTCGCCCACGCGCGCGCCTGCGGCGCATCGTCCGCCGATGCCGCGGCCCAGCGCAATGCTCCGCCCCACTCGATCATCGTCGCCTCGCCGATCGGCGCCGGCGGCGCGGTCGAGCGCACCGACAGGCGCCAGAGCGCCGGCACCGGCTGGCCTGCGCCAGGGGAAGCCGGGCTGCGGAACGGCGCGAAAAACGCGTGCGTCTGATCGCGCACCCCGGCCCAGTAGGCTTGAGCCCCGTCCAAGGGCTCGCCGCCGAGGCGCCGCGCCGCGGCCGCCACGGCGGTCTCGGCGCCGGACAGTCGCAGGCTGAGCCGCCCGTCGTGCCAGCAGCTCGCCGACAGCGGCAGCGGCGTCGCGCTCCATTCGTTGAGCTTGCGCAGGGCCTCGTCGGCAGGGAGCTCGAAGCGCAACGTCGCCTCGGCGCGCGGCAGCGGCATGCACTTGAGCGACACTTCGAGCACGATGCCCAGCGTGCCGAGCGATCCGGCGACCAGCCGCGAGACATCGAATCCGGCGACGTTTTTCATCACGCGCCCGCCGAAGGCCAGATCGTCGCCCTGCCCGTCGAGCAGCCGCACGCCGAGCACGAGGTCGCGCACGGCGCCGGCGTAGGCCCGGCGCGGTCCCGACAGGCCGGCGGCGATGCAGCCGCCGACCGTCGCGTGCGGCCCGTAGTGCGGCGGCTCGAACGCGAGCATCTGCCCCGACTGCGCCATCGCCTGCTCGACGTCGGCCAGCGGCGTGCCGCAGCGCGCGGTGATCACCAGCTCGGTCGGATCATAGTCGACGATGCCGGCGAATCCGGCGACCTCGAAGACCTCGCCGGCAAGCTGCTGACCGTAGAAATCCTTGCTGCCGCCGCCGACGATGCGCAACGGCGCCCTCTCCGCGGCCGCGGCGCGCACGCGTTCGCGCCACGCGGCGAGAAGCTCGTTCATCCGCAGCGCGATTGGGTCATCGCTGCCCTGCCGCCGCCGGCCGGTCGAGCGCGGGAATGTGCTCCGTTTCGCGGGCCGCGCCTTCCGCCCATTCGCGCGTCGCGGGCAGCGCGAGCAGCGTCCGGTGATACTGGGCGCA
Organism: Casimicrobiaceae bacterium; assembly: GCA_050742615.1. GTDB lineage: Bacteria > Pseudomonadota > Gammaproteobacteria > Burkholderiales > Casimicrobiaceae > PALSA-1003. Next base: position 2,697 of record JBOIGD010000101.1, read on the forward strand.
GGTGGCGTCGAGCGCGACGCCGTAGCTCTCGAAGCGGAACGCGACCGGACAATAAAAGGCATCGACGATGCCGAACGCGCCGCAGAGAAAATCCCCGCCCCGCCCGTGGCGCTCGCGCCCCTCGCGCCACAGCGTGGCAATGCGCGCGATGTCGGCTTCGACCGCCGGCGAGCCCTGCCGCTTTTCGTGCACGCGAAGATTCATGCCGAATTCGTTGCGCAGGTTGGCGTAGCCCGAGTGCATCTCGGCCGCGGCCGAACGCGCCCAGGCTCGCGCCGCAGCGGCGTTCGGCCACATGCCGGGATGGCGCTCGGCGAGGTACTCGGCGATCGCCAGCGAGTCCCAGACGATCGTCGTGTCGTCGTGCAGGCACGGCAGCTTGGCCGAAGGCGACCGGCCGCGGATGCGCGCCGGCGAATCGGGCTCGTAGAGCGCGATCCGCTCCTCGCGAAACGGGACGCCGAACGCCTTCATCAGCACCCAGGCGCGCAGCGACCACGACGAGTAGTTCTTGTTGCCGATATAGAGGGTGTACATGCCGGACCGTCGCACGTCACCCGTCAAAGCGGCACGGTCTTGCCCGGGTTCATGATCCCGCGCGGATCGAGCGCGTGCTTGATCGATCGCATCAGATCGACCGCCTCGCCGTGCTCCTGCGCCAGGAGGTCGAGCTTGTGCCAGCCGATGCCGTGCTCTCCGGTGCAGGTGCCGCCCATCGCGATCGCCCGCATGCTGACGGCGTGCGCCAGCGCGTCGGCGCGTTCGCGCTGCCCGGCATCGCCCGGTTCGTAGAGGACGACCAGGTGAAAATTACCGTCGCCGACGTGGCCGACGATCGTCACCGTCAAGCCGCTTTTTTCGATGTCGACCTTGGTCTCGAGGATGCATTCGGCCAGCCGGGAAATGGGTACGCAGGCGTCGGTGGCGAGGGCGGTCGTTCCGGGCCTGAGCGCCAGGGTCGCGTAGTACGCGGCGTGCCTTGCCTTCCAGAGACGGGTGCGATCCTCGGCCAAGGTGGCCCACTGGAATTCGCTGCCGCCGAATTCGTCGCTGATGGCGCGCATCGTGGCGGCCTGCTCCCGCACCGCTGCGTCGCTGCCGTGAAACTCGAAAAACAGCGTCGGCAACGCCCGGAATCCCTCGAGCTTCGAATAGCGGATGCACGCGTCCATCTGGACGTCGTCGAGCAGCTCGATCCGCGCCACGGGAATGCCGGCCTGCATCGCCGCGATCACGGCGTTGACCGCGCCGGCCAGGTCCGGGAATTGGCAGACGGCGGCCGATATCGCCTCGGGCACGCCGTACAGGCGCAACTGGATTTCGGTGATCACCCCGAGCGTGCCTTCGGCGCCGACGAAAAGCCGCGTCAGATCGTACCCGGCGCTGGACTTGCGGGCGCGCCCACCGGTGCGGATGACCCGGCTGTCCGCGGTGACTACCGTCAGACCCATGACGTTCTCGCGCATCGTGCCGTAGCGAACGGCATTCGTGCCCGACGCCCGCGTCGAGGCCATGCCGCCGATCGTCGCATTGGCGCCGGGATCGATCGGAAAGAACAGGCCGGTCCCCTTGAGCTCGGCATTGAGCTGCTCGCGCGTCACGCCAGCCTGCACACGGCAATCGAGATCGCCGGCGTTGACTTCCAGCACCCGGTTCATCTGCGACAGGTCGATGCATACGCCGCCGTACAGCGCGGCGACGTGACCCTCGAGCGACGTGCCGACGCCGAACGCGATCACCGGGACGCGTGCGGTGTGGCAAAGCCGCACGATCGCCGCGACCTCGTCGTTCGAGCGCGGAAACACGACAACGTCGGGCAGCGCGGCGTCGGCCAGGCCTTCGCCGTGGCTGTGGTGCTCGCGTACCGCGTGCGTGGTCACGGCGCGCTCGCCGTAGTCGCCGCATATCCGCGCCACCAGGCTCGCGACGACACCCGGATCCGCACGTACGATGGTCTTGGCATCCATCCTGCAGCTTTCGCGTGAGACCCCGCTAGAACCGGGGTAGATCGGCGTGCGGCAACTGCCCGCCGTGCACGTGCATCCGGCCCATCTCCGCGCAGCGATGCAGCAGCGGCACCGCCTTGCCGGGATTGAGCAGGCCATCGGCGTCGAACGCGCGCTTGAGCGCGTGAAAACGCTCGAGCTCCGGTGCGCCGAACTGGCTGCACATCTGGTCGATCTTCTCGAGGCCCACGCCGTGCTCTCCGGTGATCGTACCACCGACCTCGATGCAAAGCTCGAGGATCCGGGCGCCGAACGCCTCGGTCTTCGCGACTTCATCGAGCACGTTGGCGTCGAACAGGATCAGCGGATGCAGGTTGCCGTCGCCGGCGTGGAAGACGTTCATGCAGCGCAGGCCGAACTCGCGCGACCATTCCTCGATGCGCTTGAGCACCGGTGCGAGCGAGCGGCGCGGAATCGTGCCGTCGATGCAATAGTAGTCGGGCGAGATGCGCCCGGCCGCCGGAAACGCCGCCTTGCGGCCCGACCAGAACTTGAGACGCTGCGCTTCGCTCTGCGACACCTGGACCAGCGTCGCGCCGGCACCGTCGAGCAGTCCGCGCATGCGCGCGACTTCGTCGGCGACCTCGTCGGGCGTGCCGTCGGATTCGCACAGCAGGATGGCGACGGCGTCCTGCGGGTAGCCGGCATGCACGAAAGGCTCGACCGCGCCGATAGTCAGCCGGTCCATCATCTCCAGTCCCGCGGGAACAATCCCGGCGCCGATGATCGCGGCGACCGCGTCACCGGCCTGTTCCAGATCGTCGAATGCCGCCAGCACGCAGGTCGCCTGCTGCGGCTTGGGTGTGAGCCGTACCGTGACCTCCGTGATGACCGCGAGGAGCCCCTCCGAGCCGTTGAGCAGCGCGAGCAGGTCGTATCCGGCGGCGTCGAGGGCGTCGCCGCCGAATTCCACCACGTCGCCGTCGATCAGGACCGCGCGCACGCGACGCACGTTGTGCACGGTCAGGCCGTACTTGAGGCAATGGACCCCGCCCGAATTCTCGGCCACGTTGCCGCCGATCGTGCAGGCGATCTGTGACGAAGGATCGGGTGCGTAGTAGAGGCCGTGCACCGCGGCGGCTTCGGAGATCGCGAGATTGCGCACGCCGGGCTGGACGACAGCGCTCTTGGCCAGCGGATCGAGCGAGACAATGCGCTTGAACTTGGCCAGCGACAGGACGATGCCGTTGCGGTCGGGAGTCGCACCGCCGGACAGGCCGGTGCCCGCGCCGCGGGCGACGACCGGCAGCCGCGCCGCATGGCACAGACGCAGGATGGCTACGACCTGCGCCTCGTCCTCCGGCAGCAGCACCGCCATCGGCAGCTCGCGGAACAATGGCAGACCGTCGCACTCATAGGCACGCGTCCCTTCGACGCCGGCAATGATCGCCGACGGCGGAAGGATGTCGCCAAATGCGGAAAGCAGGGCCGGATCGAGCATCGGGGAGAACACGCGCGGTACCGGTCGATTATTCCACAAAGGCGCTACCGACACTACGCAGCTTGTACGCTGCAACTAAAGCGCTGCGGCGTGAGCGCTGCTCTCGTCTATAATCGTCCGGTGTTTTGAGATCGCGGCACCGCACGATGGCCCCGCGGGAGCTCGGATACGATGAACCCTGACGAGATCTACGCCAAGACCGAGGAAGGCTTGCGCGAGCTGAAGGAGCGCACGCACAACCTCCCGATCATGCTGCGCAGCCTGCTCATCATGGTCGACGGTAATCGCACCGTCGCCGAGGTGCTGGACCGGGCGCGCGCGGTGCGTGCCGACGCGGCCGCGCTGGCCACGCTCGAGCGCGTCGGGCTGATCGCCAAGCGCTTCAGCGCGCCGTCGGCGGCCGAAGGCGAGTCCGCGCCCGCAGCGCGCAGCGCGGACGAAGTGCAGCGCTTCATCGCCGCGCAGCAGCAGATCAGCGACGCGATCAACAAGCATCTCGGATTTCGCGGCTATCTGATGATGATGCGCCTGCAGCGCGCCGAAAACCTGCGCGATCTCCGCGACTTCCTGCCCGATTTCGCCCAGGCGCTGGTCAAGCGCATCGGCGCGCCGGCCACCGGGACGATCGTCTCCGGCATCGAGCGGCTGATCACCACCGGAAGCTGACCCGGCCGCGGCGCGGCGGACCGGCGCCGGCAACGCTTTCCGTTCAAACGCAGCGGCCGCCGTCGACCTCCAGGCAGGCGCCGGTGACGAAACCGGCCTCGTCCGAAGCGAGAAACACCGCGGCGGCGGCGACGTCCGAAGGCAGCGACAGCCGCCCAAGCGGAATGGAGGCGATGAATTTGGCGCGCATCTCCGGCGTGTCGGCCCCCATGAACCGGGCCAGCATGCCGGTTTCGCCGGCAACCGGGTTGATCACGTTGACCCGGATCCCGTCGGGCGCGAGCTCGGCCGCCATCGAGCGGCTGGTGACGATCGCCGCGCCTTTGCTGCCGTTGTACCAGGTCAGCCCGGGCCGCGGCCTGACGCCGGCGGTCGACGCGATGGTGATGAAAACGCCGCTCTTCTGCTTGCGAAAGACGGGCACCGCGTGCCGGGCGCTCAGGAACAGCGCCTTGACGTTGACCGCATAAATGCGGTCGAACTCCGACTCGCTGACCTCGAGCATCGGCTGGTTCCGGTGCGTGGTGCCGGCATTGTTGACCACGACGTCGAGCCGCCCGAAAGCCTGCAACGCCCGATCGACCAGCGCCGCAACGTCGCCGTCGCGGGAAACGTCGCCCGCGTGGAAGACCGCATGGCCGCCCGCCGCGGCGATCGCGGCGGCGACCCTCTCGCCACCGGCGACGTCGATGTCGTTGGCGACGAGCTGCGCGCCCTCCTGCGCAAAGCGCCGCGCGATGCCCTCGCCGAAGCCCGAGCCGGCACCGGTGACGATTGCGACCTTGCCTGCCAGCCGTCCCATGCGCGCTAGTCCCGGTCGATCACGCCGGGGTGGGCGTGCGATGCAAAGGATGCAGCCGGGTGTTCGCGACCACGACGATCCGCGCGCGCTTGCCTCGCCAGCCCGATGCAGGTCCGGCAATAGCCCAGGAGATCGGCGCATCCGAGCGCCAGCCGGTAACATCGATACGCGAGCCTGCGATGCAGCGGCAGCGCGCGCATCGCGATGCCGAGCAGCGCGGCGCCGCCGATGCGCAGCAACGGCTCGAGCAGCGCCGCGAGCCACGGTTGCCGGGCGCGCACGTAGACAAGGTGCCTTATCCGGGCATCGACACCGCCCTCCGCGAGCAGCTCGCCGTAATAGGCAAATCGCGCCCTCCCCGCATCGAGCGCGAGCTCGCGCCAGTGGCTGACCGGCATGTCGTTGTAGTGCGTCGCCAGCGGCGCATCGATCCGGCCGATCGCGAGGTTCTTCCGCTGGGCGCGGTGGAACAACGCCGTCTCGCTGAAGCGCAGATAGCGGGCGTCCAGTCCGCCCAGCGCATCGAATACGCGACGGCGAATCACGCTGGTCGCGCCGAGCGAGAACACGCCTACGGTCGACGCGCGCTGCTCGTGGTGCTGGTTGTGCATCGCGACCAGCGCGCCGAGCGCGGACGCGGCGTGATTGCGCCGCGGCGCCCAGGCGAGGTCGCATCCGGGATGGCGCGCAAAATGCTCGTCGATCAGCGCGCAGCAGTCGTCCCGCAGGACCGTGTGCCCTTCGCAAAAGAACACGAGCTCCCCGGTGGAGCGTTCGTAGCCGGCCAGGTAGAGCTGTATCTCGTTCGCCGCGACCGCGGCATCGAGGTCGGTGCGCACGACGCGGTCGCAGCGCGCCAGCAGCGCCTCGTCCTCCGGCTCACGCGCGGCGATCGCGTGGCTTCTCGCCGTCACCGCGATGACTTCGTAGCGCGCGCGAGGAAACCGCTGCGTCAGCGCAGAGCGCAGCGGCGCGGCGCCGGCGTTCCTGCGATCGAACAGCGGCAGGATGATCGAGATCCTCCTCGGCGCGACATCCGCGGCGCCGGATGGCCCGGTGCTCGTGGTGGCCCGCCCGCAGAGCAACGCAAGCGGCTCGGCGTCAGCCATGATGCAGCACGACCGTCTTGACGACGGTGAATCCGTACAGCGCCTCGAATCCCTTCTCGCGCCCGTACCCGCTCGATTTGACGCCGCCGAATGGCAGCTCGATGCCGCCGCCGGCGCCATAGTTGTTGACGAACACCTGGCCGCTTTTGAGCGCGCGCGCCAGGCGCAGCTGGCGGCCGCCGTCGCGCGTCCACACGCCGGACGCCAAGCCGAACTCGGTGCCGTTCGCCAGTCGAATGGCGTCGGCTTCGTCGTCAAACGGCATGGCCGCGAGCACCGGGCCGAACACTTCCTCGCGCGCCAGGCGGTGCGTCGCGGGCACGTCGCGCAACAGCCGCGGCGCGGCATAGTATCCGGCCGGCGGCGCGTCCGGAACCACGATCCCGGCCGCGACGCTGGCGATCGAATCGGCTTGTGCCTCGGCGAGAAAGCCGCGAACGCGCTCGAGTTGCGACGCGCGGATCAACGGGCCGCAATCGAGGTCGGCCAGCGCAGGTCCGACGCGCAGCGCGGCGAAGCGCTCGCCCAGCCGGGCCAGCAATTCCTCGTAGCGCGACCGCTCGACCAGCAGCCGGCTTCCCGCCGAGCAGGTCTGCCCCGCATTCTGCACGATGGCGTTGACCAGGACCGGAAGCGCCGTGTCGAGGTCGGCGTCGGCGAACACGATCTGCGGCGACTTGCCGCCCAGCTCCATCGTCACCGGACAATGCCGTCCGGCCGCCTGCTCCGCGACCCGGGCGCCGGTGGCCGGCGAGCCGGTGAACGAAAGATGCTCGATCCCCGGGTGCGCGGCGAGCGCCGCACCTGCCTCGGCTCCCAGGCCGGTGACGACGTTGATCGCACCGTCCGGAAAACCGACTTCCGCCGCGATTTCGGCGACGCGCAGCAGCGACAGACAGGCGTCCTCCGCCGGCTTGACCACGCAGGCATTGCCCGCGGCAAGGGCGCCGCCGACCGAGCGGCCGAAGATCTGCAGCGGATAGTTCCACGGGATGATGTGACCGGTGACGCCGTGCGGCTCGCGCCAGGTCAGCACCGTGTACCCCGGCGCGTACGGAATCGTTTCGCCGTGCAGCTTGTCGCAGGCGCCGCCGTAGAACTCGAAATAGCGCGCGATCGCGGTGACGTCGTTTCTCGCCTGCGTCAGCGGCTTGCCGCAGTCGCGCGCCTCGATCTGCGCGAGCTCGTCGAAATGGTCGAGCACGGCCCGCGACAGCTTGCCGAGCAGGCGCCCCTTTTGCGCCGGCGGCAGCGCGCCCCACGCGCCGTCGCGCGCCTGTTGCGCGGCCCGCACGGCGCGGTCGACGTCGGTGGCGTTGCCGCGGGCGATCGCCGCGAAGGCATGGCCGTCGCTCGGATCGATCATCGGCAGCGTGGCTCCCGACGCCGCCGGGACATGGGCATTGGCGATGAAGTGCTGCGGCGGGGTGCGCACGGCGGTGGTATCCATATCGTCGAAGCGCCTTCAGTGACTGCGGAAACCAGCATGCCGCGATTCGGGCGAGGCGTCCACTGCCCGCGCCGGCAGCGTCATTTCGCCGGCCGGAACTTGTGCGCCAGCGTGTTCTCGTCGGTACGCGGCACGTAGGTGATGCCGTTGCGCGTCGCCCACAGGTTGACCTGGAAGTGCAGCGGGATGATCCCGGTATCGTTGATCGCGATCTCGGTGGCGCGCTGCAGCAGCGCCTCGCGCTTCGGATCGTCGACGGTCGCCAGCGCCTGCTCGAGCAAGGCGTCGACCTTGGGATTCGAGTACCGGCCGCGGTTCGCGTTGCCGAAGCCCTTGTCGCGGTTGTATGTCGCCAGCAGCGCCTTGAGCGAACTCGACGCTTCGCCGGTGCCCGAGCTCCAGCCCACCAGCATGAAGCTGAACTTGAGCTCGGTGGCCTGCGGAAAATAGGTGGCCGACGGCAGCGCCTCGACCCGGGTGGCGACGCCGATGCGCGTCAGCATCTGCGCGACCGCCTGCGCGATCTTGGCGTCGTTGACGTAGCGATTGTTCGGCGTATGGATGGTCAGCCCGAAGCCGTCCGGATACCCGGCCTCGGCCAGGAGCTTTTTCGCGCCGGCCGGATCGTACGGTTCGACCTTCAGGTTCTTCGTCGTCCCGAACATGCCGTCGGCCAACAGCTGCCCGGCCGCCACCGCCTGACCCTCCATCACCTTGTCGACGATCGCGGCGCGGTTGATCGCCTTGGAAATCGCCTTGCGCACCCGCGCGTCCTTCAACGGGTTTTTCGCTAGCGGCTTCCCTTCCTTGTCGGTGACGTAGGGCGACACGTCGCGGTCGCTGTCAAGGTGCAGGTAGATCAGACGGTCGGCGATGATCCTGTACACGTTCAGGCGCTTGTCGGCGCGTATCCGGGCCACGTCGGAGGTGGGCACGTACTCGATGGCCTGCACGTCGCCGGCGAGCAGCGCGGCGACGCGCGATGCATCGTTCGGCAACAGGCGCAGCGTCACCTTTTCCCACGGCGTCTTGCCGCCCCAGTAGTGGTCGTTGCGTGCGAGCTCGATGCGATCGCCCTTGACATAGCGCACGAGCTTGTACGGACCGGTGCCGATCGCCGCCTTGCCGCTGTTGAAATCCTCGGTGCTGGCTTTCGCGGCCTTGGCGGAAATGATCGCGACCTGCGTCATGTCGGTCGGCATCAGCGGATACGGCGCCGCGGTGCGGAAGCGTATCGTGTACGGATCGACGACGATCATCTCCTTGATCTGCTTGGTGTACGCGGTGAACGGCGACGGGCTGTTCGGAACCAGCGGGACGCGGTCGATCGAAGCGACGACATCGGCGGCGGTAATGTCGCTGCCGTCATGGAATTTCACGCCTTTGCGC
>JBOIGD010000102.1:0-18110 GCA_050742615.1 Casimicrobiaceae bacterium
CGCGCGACCAGCGTGTCGGCGCGGAGCCCCGTCGCCGCGAGCTTTACCCGCACCGGTCGATCGCCGGCGTGGTCCGCGGCGGCGCCGATCTCACCTTCGGCACTGAACGTCGCCGCGGCGAATTCGCTTCCGAAGCGCAGCGCACTGCCGGTGGCATCGAAGGCGAGCGTCGGGCGCTCCCACGCGCCGCCGAACCTGCCGCTCGCGCGGAGCTTGCCAGCGAGGAGCGCGTCCAGCGCGGCGAGTTCACGCGCGTCGACGGCCACGTTCAGCGTGTCGCCGGGACGGCCGAAGCTGCCGCTGAGCGTCGCCCGATTCGCGCCGGCGGCAAGCTCGACGTCTGCATCGCGCACGGTGCGCGGCGCGAGCGCGAGCTTGCCCCGGCCTGAGAACGGATGGCCGCGGAAGCGGCTGCTGCGGGCGAGCGCGAACGAAAGCGAAGCCGACCACGCCGGCTCGAGCTTGCCTCGCGCGCGCGCCGTGCCGGAGAGAGACGCCGCCGGATAGGCGCCGAACGCGGCCGGATTGAGGGCCGTCGCCTTGGCATCGACGCTGAATTCGCGCGCGCCTGAGAGTCCCATGCTTGCCGTGCCTTGCAGCGCGCCGCCGCGCGCCTGCGCGCGAAACGCTTGGACGTCGACGATGCCGCGCCGGATCGCGGCGCGGAACGCCAGCGCCACGTCCGACTGCGCGAGATCGCCGCTAAGCTCGCCTTCGGGCTCGCTGGCGTCGACGCGCATCCGGCCGGCCAAGGCCCCGGCGAGCCGCGTCGGCCGCAAGTCGGTCGCGATGCCGCGCAGATCGAGATCGCGCACCTGCAGCTTCCACGTCGCCTCGCCGCGAGCGATGCCCGCGTCGCCGCGAACGCGGCCCGCCTTGCCGAGCGCCGCGTCGAGTCCGACCAGGCGTGTGCTGTCACCATCGGCGGCAAAACCCGATGCGATCGTCACGACCGGCAGGCGTCCGGCCGACCACGGCCCCGCAGTGGCATTGCGCGCGGTCAGCGTGCCGTGCACGCTGCCGTCGTCGGCGCCGCTGCCGGCAATCGTCGCCGCCAGCGCGGTCTGCGGCAGCCGCGCGTCGAAGCGCGCGAGATCGGCGCCTTCGATCCGGAGCTCGAAATCGCGCAGGCGCCGCGCCTCGAACGGCGCGACGCGAGCGACGCCCGACGCGTCGGCGCCGTCGACGCTCGCCTGTCCCGACAGCGAGAGGGTCGTCAGATTGCCGCCGACCGCAAGCGTGGCGATCGCGCGCCGCGCGGCATCGCTGCCCGCGAAGGCGAGGCTGCCTTCGGCGGCGAACGGCGCCGTTGCGGCGACTGCCAGCTCGCCGCGCAGCGATCCCCATTCGCTGTCGAGCGCAAGCGCGTCGAGCGCGTGCCGCCCGGGTGCGCCGGTGTAGCGGAAGCCGAGCCGTGTCACCTGCCAGCGGTTCGGTCCGCTGGCGACGGTGACCCGCGCGACGTCGGCGTGCCGCACTTCGATCGGCCACGGCAGCACGAGCGACGCCGGCGGTGCGCTCGGTCCCGCGCTCGGCTCGAGCTCCAGCGCGACCGTCGCGGCCGACAAGGTGTCGACGACGACGCTGCGGGTGAAAAGCGCGCGCGGCGACCAGGTGAACGCGATGTCGTCGGCGACGAGGCTGAGATTCGCATCCGCGTAGCGGAGCCGCGCGATGTGCACGGTCCCGCCCAGCGATCCGGTCGCGCGGTCGATCGTCAGACGCCCGCCGCTGCGCGACGCGGCTTCGCCGCTCGCCCAGCGTAGCCCTGTCTCGCTCGCCGCAAACCACAGCGCCGCCGCAATCAGCACGAGTACGCCGAGCGCCGCGAGCAGCAGCCCCAGCCCGATCCGTGCCGCGATCCGGCGCGCAGCCATCAGAACGACAGGCCGACCGAAAGATGGACGCGCACCGATCGCGTCGCTTCCCCGTATGCGACGTCGAGGCGGAACGGCCCGATCGGCGTGCGCAATCTCGCGCCGACGCCGTACCCGTAGACCGGTTTCAGGTCGGACGCCCGATCGGCGGCGTTGCCGGCGTCGACGAACGTGGCGACGCCCCAGGTGTCGGAGATCCAGCGCACGATCTCGGCGCTGCCGAGCGCGTAATAGCGGCCGCCGACGGTGGCATCGCCCAGGCGTGGCCCGAGGCTCTCGAAGGCGTAGCCGCGCACCGTCGTGTCGCCGCCGGTGCGGAAGAGCAGCTGGATCGGGACCTCGCGCGAGCTGCCGGCCGCCACGGCGCCACCCTCGGCCTTGAACAGCAGCTGCGTCCTGACGCCGATCGGGATCCAGGCGGCGAACTGCAGGATGCCGCGGCCCAGCGCGGCGGTCGACACCCCCGGCGGCGCGGCGCCAATCTGCGCGTTGAGCACGTATCCGCGGTTCGGCGAGAGCGGGTTGTCGACGTTGCGCCAGGTGCGCCCGATCTCGAACAGCAGCGCGTGCGCGTTGGCGGATTCCGCGTCGGTCGCCATCTGCTGCGACGCGTAGAACGTCACCGCGTAGATGACCTGGTCGCGCTCCGAGGCGGTCCTGCGCTTCCAGCCGGCGCTCAGTTCATCGGTGCGCAAACCGGAGATGTCGGTATGGGCGATATTGGCCGCGTAGGTGTCGCTGTACCGGGGCACGCGCGGCGGCAGCGTCACGCGCACCGTGGCGCTCTGCAGCTTGGCCTCGGCATCGAGGTCGGCGTGAAAGCGCAGGCCTTCGTGGTCGATGTTGGCATTGTCGTAGCTCAACTGGGCCCGATAAAGCGTGTCGGTGGAGAACCCGACGCCGGTGCTAACTTTTTTTTCCGGCGCCTCGATGAGGCGCAAGTGCACCGGCGCGGCGGCGGCGTGCGCGGGATCGGCGTCGATCGTCGCCTGCGCGCTGGCAAAATATCCGGATCCGTTCAGCCGCCGCAGGAATATCTCCAGCGCTTCCGCCGTGTAGGGGTCGCCGGGAGCGAACGTGACCAGATTCCTGACCACGGATTCGTTGTACTTGCGCAGCCCCTTGATGTCGAGAGTACCGAAGCGAAACGGCGGTCCGCTGTCGATGGACACGGTCAGCGCCGCCGTATGCGTGTCCGGATCGACGTCGGCTCGGCTTTGGACGAGCGTGGCCGCCGCGTAGCGATCGGCGGCCAGCGCCTGCACTGCCGCGGTCTTGGCGGCCGCCCAGTCCGCCTGGCGGAAAACCGCACCCTTCGGGAGCGCCCAGTCGGCCTGCAGGTGTGCGATCAGCGACGATCCGCCCGGGACGTCGAGCGCGGCCGGACCCGAGACGCGCACGTCGACCGAGGCCACCGTCGTCGGCTCACCGGGCTCCACGCGCAGCCGGACCGTCGCCGGCGTCGTCGAACGGTCGATGTCGCTGGTCACCTTGGCTGAGAAGTAGCCCTGCGCCGCCGCGGCGTCGCGGGCCTGCGATCGCGCATCGGCGATCAGCAGGTCGAAGAATTCGGGCGTGATTTCCGCATAGGACTGCCAGCGGACCAGGTCGAGGCTGCGCTCGACCGCGCCTTTCACCGGGGCCGGTGCGACGACCTCGACCCGATAAGCCACTTCCGCCTCGGCCGCCAGTGCGGGAGGGCCGGCCGACCAGGAGCCGAGCCCCAGGACGAAAACGATCGCATGGGTCATGCCGGGCCGCGTTGCACGAGGCGAAGTTGCAGTGTGCGGCGGACGCGGTGGATTCACTCGATTCAGGGGGACGCCGCGTCGGCGCCACGCGAGCGCGGCGAACGCCGCAGCTTGACCGGAAGCGCAGATCGCCTTGAGCGTAGCGGCAGCGCGGCGCGCGCGTCAAGCCGGCGCGAAAAGGTGTCGACGTTGGCCAGTATCGCCACGCGGTTCTGCTCGAGCACGCTCTGCATTTCGGTGAGCGACGGATGCCAGCGCCGATGCCGACAGCGCGCCGAGTCGGCGCAGGAAAGCGCGGCGTGGGATCCATCGGGTATGGCGGCGAGGTGACCACGAGATAGACCGCGGCCTTCACGCGACTCAGCGGATCGCTCGCTGGAATCGCGGCGAGCGCCGACAGGATCGCCGCCCGCATCGACGACGGCATCGTGCCGTGCAGCCTCCGGGGCGGGAACGCTCGCGCGCCGGCAGCAGGTACGTCGGCGGATGCAAGATCGTCCTGTATCGATTGCCCGGCCGGCCATTTGTGGAATCGCCGGCGCACGCTGAGCATGGCGGTCGCCCCGTCATGCCGTCGTCATGAAGCGGAGCCCTGAGGCGCCTCTGGCCATCCGAACAACCGCGCGGCTGGATGTTGCGTCGTAATACTGTTGCAATACATTCAATAATCTCTCTAAGTAATTATTTTTTAATAGATTTAGGCTTTCATACAACAAGCACGCTAAGTCCTTGTTCGGCAACCGAAATTGTATTGACCCGCCTTCTTCCTTTCCCTTATAGTGGCACGTGGTGGTAAAAAGTGGGCGAAAGTGGGTACCCACGGCGACCGTGACGGGCGTGCAAGGGAGGGGCGGGTGTTTCGAGGTGTCACGCATCTGGCGCTGGATAACAAGGGACGGCTGGCGATTCCGGCCAAGCACCGGGAACCGCTGGCCGCGCGCGATGCCGGCCACCTGGTGCTGACGGCCGACCCCGGGCACTGCCTGCTGCTCTATCCGCTTTCCGAGTGGGAGCCGATCCAGCAGCGGCTGATGGCGCTGTCCAGCTTCAACGACAAGCTGCGCAATCTGCAGCGCTTGCTCGTAGGGCACGCCGACGATGTCGTGCTCGACGCCGCCGGCCGCATCCTCGTTCCTCCCGCGCTGCGTCAGTTCGCGGCGCTGGACAAGCGCGTGATTCTGGTCGGACAGGGCAACAAGTTCGAGCTGTGGGACGAGACGCGCTGGCTTGAGCGAACCGCCGCCGCGGTGGCGTTTCCGGCCGGCGATCTGCCGCCCGAGCTCGACGGCTTCTCGCTCTGATGCCCGATGGCGACCACGTCCCGGTGCTCGTCGAGGAAGCCGTGGCCGCCCTGCAGATCCGACCCGCCGGCGCTTACGTCGATGCCACGTTCGGCCGCGGCGGACACAGCCGCCGCATCCTCTCGCAGCTCGGACCGCGCGGGCGCGTCGTTGCGCTCGATCGCGATCCTGCGGCCGCGGCGGCCGCGGGCGCCATCAGCGACCCGCGCTTCGTCTTTCGCCGCGCCTGGTTTTCCGAGCTCGCGTCCGTACTCGACGCCTGCGGCATCGATCGCGCCGACGGCGTGCTGCTGGACCTCGGCATTTCCTCACCTCAGATCGACGATCCCGAGCGCGGATTTTCGCTGCGCGCGGACGGGCCGCTCGACATGCGCATGGATCCCGCTCGCGGGGTCAGCGCGGCGGAATGGATCGCGCACGCATCGGAACGTGAACTCAGGGGAGTGATCGCGGACTATGGTGAAGAACGGTTTGCTCAACAGATTGCAAGAGCGATTGTTGCGGCTCGCGCGGAGCAGCCCATCGTACGGACGCGGCAATTGGCCGCGATCGTGGCAAAAGCCCTCGGCGCGAGGGCGCGGGGTGATTGGAATCAGGATCCGGCCACGCGGACCTTCCAGGCTGTACGGATTTTCATCAATCAGGAGCTTCAGGAATTGTCGTTAGCACTCGAGCGCGTTCCCGCCCGGCTGGCGGTCGGCGGGCGACTTGCCGTCATCAGTTTTCATTCGCTTGAGGATCGGCTGGTGAAGCAGGCGCTCCGGCGCGGCAGCCAGCCGTTTGGCGGCGATGCGCGCCTCGCGCGCCTGCCGATCGCCACCGCGGCGCTGCCGACGCCGCCGCTGGCGACCGTGGGCCGCGCGATCCGGCCCGCCGCCGCCGAGATCGCGGCCAATCCGCGCGCCCGCAGCGCGACGCTGCGCGTCGCCGAGCGCACCGAAGGGCGACTCGACTGATGGCGCGCCTCAATCTCGCGCTGCTCGCGCTGCTGGTCGTGTGCGCGCTGTCGCTGGTCACCTCGCGCTACCAGGCGCGCAAGCTGTTCGTCGACCTCGAGCGCGAGCAGGCCCAAAGCCGGGCCTACGACGTCGAATACGGGCAGTTGCAGATCGAGCAATCGACGTGGGCGATGCCGGTGCGGATCGAGAAGATCGCGCGCGAACAGCTGCACATGCAGCTGCCGGCGCCGGCGCGCGTGCGCATCGTCGATGGGAGCGCGCGATGAGAGCCGCGCACGGCCTCAAGACCCGTGCCGCGACCGCGCCGCAACTGCCGCGCTTGCGCGCGCCGCTGGTCTTCGGCGGCCTGCTCCTGCTGCTGGCGGGACTGCTCGGCCGCTCGCTGTATCTGCAGCGCATCGACAACGGCTTCCTGCAGGAGCAGGGCAGTTCGCGCT
Organism: Casimicrobiaceae bacterium; assembly: GCA_050742615.1. Taxonomy (GTDB): domain Bacteria; phylum Pseudomonadota; class Gammaproteobacteria; order Burkholderiales; family Casimicrobiaceae; genus PALSA-1003. Next base: position 6,326 of record JBOIGD010000102.1, read on the forward strand.
ACAGCCGCGACATCGAGGTGCCGGCGCACCGCGGCCGCATCGTCGACCGGTTCGGCGATCCGCTCGCGATCAGCACCCCGGTGAAGGCTGTCTGGGCCTGGCCCGACCGGGTCGACGCGACGCCGCAGCAGCTAAAGGCGCTCGCCGCCGCGCTCGACCTCCCGGCGGCGGCATTGAAGCAGAAGCTCGCGCAGGGCGGCGACTTCGTGTACCTGAAGAAGCCGGTCGCACCGCAGGCGGCCGCCCGCGTCGCCGCGCTGAAGATCGACGGCGTCCACGACGAGAACGAATACTGGCGCTACTACCCGGGCGGCGATGTGATGAGCCAGATCGTCGGCTTCACCGGTGACCGCGACATCGGCCAGGAAGGGATCGAGCTCGCGCAGCAGAGCTGGCTCGGCGGCCGTGCCGGCAGCAGGCGCGTGATCATCAACCGGCGCGGCGAAGCGGTCGAGGACGTGGCCAGCATTCGCGCTCCGCAGGAAGGGCGCGACCTTGCGTTGTCGATCGACAGCAGGTTGCAATACCTGGCATTCCGCGAGCTCAAGGCGGCGGTGGAGGCGAACAAGGCCAAGGCCGGCGCGCTGGTGATGCTCGACGCCTCGACCGGGGAGATCCTCGCCCTGGCGAACGTCCCGACGTACAACCCGAACAATCGCCGGCGCGCCGCGCGCGACCGCATGCGCAACCGTGCGCTGACCGATACCTTCGAGCCCGGATCGACGCTCAAGCCGTTCACGATCGCGGCCGCGCTCGATGCGGGCAAGGTCACGCCGCAGACGATCATCGACACCGCGCCGGGCACGCTGAAGATCGGCGGCGCCACGATTCACGACGCGCATCGCGAAGGCGCGCTGACCGTCGAGCAGGTGATCCAGAAATCGTCCAATGTCGGCGCCGCCAAGATCGCGCTGTCGCTGCCGGCCGAGACGATGTGGCAGATGCTTTCCGGCGCGGGATTCGGCGCGCAGCCGCGAACCGGCTTCCCCGGCGAGGTCGCGGGCCGCCTGCGTGCAGCCAGGACCTGGCGGCCGATCGAGCAGGCGACGATGGCATACGGCCACGGCATCTCGGTCAATCTCGTTCAGCTCGCGCGCGCCTACACGATCTTCGCCAGCGACGGCGAACTGAAGCCGGTGTCGCTGCTCAAGCTCGACGGCGCGGTTGCCGGCCGCCCGGTGATCACGCCCAAGACCGCGCGCGCGGTGCGGCACATGCTGGAGATGGTCGTGCAGCCGGGAGGCACCGCGCCGAAAGCGCAGATCGCCGGGTATCGCGTCGCCGGCAAGACCGGCACCGCGCACAAGCTCGAAGGTCATGTCTACGTGGACAAGTACGTTGCGTCGTTCGTCGGCTTCGCCCCGGCGTCGAATCCGCGCCTGATCGTCGCGGTGATGCTCGACGAGCCCGGGGCCGGCCAGTACTACGGCGGCAGCGTTGCGGCGCCGGTATTCAGCAATGTGATGGAGGCCTCGTTGCGCCTTCTCGGCGTGCCGCCCGATGCGCCGCCGAACAACGTCGTCGTGTCGCCGGACGACGCCGCGGTACGCGAGGAAACATGAACGCGGCCGCCGCGACCGAGTTCGATGTCGCCGCGCTGCTCGGCCGCCTGGACGCGCCGGTCTCGCGGATCAGCTCGGACAGCCGCCGGATCCATGCGGGGGACGCGTTCGCCGCATATCCCGGCACGCGTCACGACGGTCGCGCGTACATCGCGGACGCGATCGCGCGCGGCGCGGGAGCGATCCTGTGGGAGACGCAGGGCTTCAACTGGAATCACGCGTGGAGGCTGCCGCACGTGCCGGTCGAGGAGCTGAAGGCCAAGCTCGGCTACATCGCCGCCGCCGTCTATGGACATCCGTCGCGCGAACTCTGGATGGTCGGCGTCACCGGCACCAACGGCAAGACCTCGTGCGCGCACTGGATCGCCGAGGGCCTGGATGCCGCCGGCCGGCGCGCCGCGGTTCTCGGCACGCTGGGCAACGGGTTGATCGGTGCGCTGGCTCCGGCGGCGAACACGACCCCCGACGCGGCGCTGCTGCAGCAGATGCTCGCCGGCTACAAGGCTGCCGGCGCGCAGGCCGTGGCGATGGAAGTGTCCTCGCACGGCATCGATCAGGGACGTATCAATGGCGTCGCGTTCGACGTGGCGCTCTTCACCAACCTGTCGCGCGATCATCTGGACTACCACGGGACGATGGCGGCGTACGGGGCGGCGAAGGCGCGGCTGTTTGGCTGGCCGGGGCTGCGTGTCGCGGTGATCAACGCCGACGATGCCTTCGGGCGGAGTCTGATCGACGCCGCCCGCAGCCACGGGCGAAACGTCCTCTCCTATGGCTTCGGCGCGGCCGACATCGTCGGCACGCGCCTGACGGCATCGTCGGCGGGCCTCGCGTTCGCCGTCGAGACGCCCTGGGGATCGGGCGAAGTCCGCACGCCGCTGATCGGCGCGTTCAACGCCGCCAACCTGATCGGCGTTCTCGGCGTGCTGCTGGTGAGCGGTGTCGCGCTCGAACGCTCGCTCGACATCCTGGCCGGCGTCGAGGCGCCGCCGGGACGGATGCAGCGCCTCGGCGGCCGCGACCAGCCGTTGGTGGTGATCGACTACGCGCATACGCCCGACGCGCTCGACCAGGTGCTGACGGCGCTGCGTCCCGCGGTCGGCCCGGGACGCGAGCTCGTCTGCGTGTTCGGCTGCGGCGGCGAGCGCGATCGCGGCAAGCGTCCCGAAATGGGCCGGCTGGCCGGCCGTCTCGCCGATCGCGTGCTGGTGACCAGCGACAACCCGCGCAGCGAAGACCCGGCGGTGATCGCCAGCGACATCGTCCACGGCATTCGCGATACCGGCAACCGGCGGTACTCGATCGAGCTCGATCGCGCGCTGGCCATCGCCAGGGCGATCGGCGGCGCCGCATCCGGCGATGTCGTCGTGCTCGCCGGCAAGGGACACGAAACGACCCAGGACCGCGGCGGCGAGCAGCAGGCGTTCGCCGACGCGGAGCACGCGGCCCGCGCGCTCGCGTCATGGGGCACCCGATGATGGATGCAGCGACCGCGGCGCAAGCGATATCGGCAAGGCTCGAGGGCGCCAATGCCTGGTTCGACGGCGTCAGCACCGACTCGCGTGCCGTGCGGCCGGGGGAGCTCTTCGTCGCGCTGAAAGGCGAGCGCTTCGATGGCCACGAATTCGTCGCGCAGGCGTTCGAGCGCGGTGCGGCAGCGGCGATCGTCGCGGGCGATTCCGCGCCGCGCCTCGCAGCGAGTCCCGGCGCCGCCGGCGCGAAGAGCCTGCTGGCCGTCGCCGATCCGCTGCAGGCTCTGGGCCGCCTGGCTGCATTCTGGCGCCGGCGTTTCACGCTGCCGGTCGTGGCGGTCGTCGGCAGCAATGGCAAGACCACCGTCAAGGAGATGACGGCGGCGATCCTGAGGGTCGCGTGCGGCGCCGACCGCGTGCTGGCCACCGCCGGCAACCTGAACAACCAGATTGGGCTGCCGCTGATGGTGCTGCGGCTGCGCGCGATGAACGCGGTCGCCGTGTTCGAGATCGGGATGAATCACGCCGGCGAAACCGCTTATCTCGGCGACATCGCGCAGCCGACGATCGCGTTGATCAACAACGCGCATCGCGAGCACCAGGAGTTCATGCACAGCGTCGCCGACGTGGCGGCCGAGCACGCAGCCGTTCTCGGCACGCTGCTGCCGAAGGGCATCGCGGTTCTCAATGCCGACGACGACTACGCGGCGTTCTGGAACGAGGTCATCACGCGGCGCAACGCCGAGGGCGCGACCGTGACCGTGCTGGATTTCGGCTTGCGCGCGCCGGCCGCCGTCAGCGCACGCGTGCGCGCGCAGTCGTGGGGCAGCGCAATCGACGTCGTCACGCCGGAGGGCACGACGAGCATCGAGCTCAGGATGCCGGGCCGGCACAACGTGGCCAACGCGCTGGGCGCCATCGCCGCGGCGACGGCGGCCGGCGCAAGCCTCGACGCCGTCGCGAAAGCCCTCGCGGCGTTCCGGCCGATCGCGGGAAGGCTGCAGCCGCAGTCGGGCCGCAAAGGCGCGGCCCTGATCGACGACAGCTACAACGCCAATCCCGACTCGGTCCGCGCGGCGCTTGCGGTGCTCGTGCACGCGCCCGGCGCGAAGTGGCTGGTGCTCGGCGACATGGGAGAGGTCGGCGGCCAGGGTGCCGCGTTCCACCGCGAGATCGGAGAATGCGCGCGCGCCGCCGGCGTCGACAGGCTGCTGGCGCTGGGCGAGCTCACGCCGCACGCCGTCGACGCATTCGGCCCCGGCGGCGAGCATTTCGAGCGCGGCGAGGACCTGGTCGCCGCGATCGAATGCGGATTGGGTCCGCAGGTCACGGTGCTGGTCAAGGGCTCGCGTTTCATGCGCATGGAGCGCGTGGTCGCCGCGCTTCGCGGCGCAGACGCCGGGGAAGCCTGATGCTGCTTGCGCTCGCCAACTGGATCGCGGGGGACGTTCGCACGTTCAACGTCTTCAGCTACATCACGCTGCGTTCTGTGCTCGCGACGATGACCGCGCTAGTCATTTCGTTCGTCGTCGGCCCGCGGATGATCCGCAAGCTGACCGAATACAAGATCGGCCAGTCGGTGCGCGACGACGGGCCGCAGACGCATCTGGTCAAGGCCGGAACGCCGACGATGGGCGGTGCGCTGATCCTCGTCTCGATCGTGGTGACGACCTTGCTGTGGGCCGACCTTCGCAACCGGTTCGTCTGGGTGGTGCTGCTGGTGACGCTCGGCTTCGGCACCGTCGGGTGGATCGACGACTATCGCAAGGTCGTGCATCGCAATCCCAAGGGGCTTCCGGCGCGCAAGAAACTGCTGCTGCAGTCGCTGATCGGACTCGTCGCGGCGATCTACCTTGCGTTCTCGGTGTCGACGCCGTCGACGTCGCAATTCGTGCAATTGTTCCATGCGTGGCTGTCGAGCGGTTTCAGCATCAACCTGCCACCGAAGGCGGACCTGATCGTGCCGTTCTTCAAGACGGTGTCGTATCCGCTCGGCGTCTGGGGCTTCATCATCCTGTCGTACTGCGTGATCGTCGGCGCGAGCAACGCCGTCAACCTGACCGACGGCCTAGACGGCCTGGCGATCATGCCCACGGTCATGGTCGGGGCCGCGCTCGGCATCTTCGCCTACGTGGCGGGACGCGCCGACTTCTCGACCTACCTGTTCGTGCCGCACATCCCGGGCGCCGGCGAGCTGACCGTCGTCTGCGCGGCCCTGGCCGGAGCCGGCCTGGGCTTCCTCTGGTTCAACGCCTATCCGGCCGAGGTATTCATGGGCGACGTCGGGGCCCTGGCGCTCGGCGCGGCGCTCGGCGCGATCGCGGTGATCGTACGGCAGGAGATCGTCCTGTTCATCATGGGCGGCGTCTTCGTCGTCGAGACGCTGTCGGTCGTGATCCAGGTCGCCTCGTTCAAGCTGACCGGCAAGCGCGTCTTCCGCATGGCGCCGATCCACCACCACTACGAATTGAAGGGTTGGAAGGAGAACCAGGTCGTCGTGCGGTTCTGGATCATCACGATGCTGCTGGTCCTGTTCGGTCTTTCAACACTGAAGCTGCGCTAGTAGTGACGATGAAGAATCGCAACGTCGTCGTGCTGGGTCTGGGGCTCACCGGACTCTCGGCAGCCCGCTGGGCGGCACGGCATGGCGCCCGCGTCACCGTCGCCGACACGCGCGCCGAGCCGCCGTTCGCCGCCAAGCTCGCGGTCGAGCTGCCGCGCGTTCCCCTGCTGCGCGGGCCGCTCACCGACGCCACGCTGGCCGATGCCGGATTGATCGTGATCAGCCCGGGGCTGTCGAGGGACCTTACGCCGATCGCGGCGGCCGTCGCGCGCGGCGTCGAGCTGGTCGGCGACGTCGAGCTGTTTGCGCGTGCGCTCCCGCCTGCGCAGCGCGTGCTGGCGATCACCGGCTCGAACGGCAAGACCACGGTCGCCGCGCTGACCGGCGAACTCGCGCGCGCTGCCGGCCTGCGCGCCGCCGTCGTCGGCAACATCGGCGAGCCGGTGCTGGACGTGCTTGCCGGACACGAGCGCGGCGCGCCCTGGCCGGACGTGTTCGTCATCGAGCTGTCGAGCTTCCAGCTCGAAACGACGGCGGGCCTCGAGGCGACAGCCGCGACGGTGCTCAACGTCACCGCGAATCATCTCGATCGCTACCCCGGCATCGACGCGTACGGAGAGGCCAAGTCGCGCATCTTCGCCGGCGGCGGCGAGCAGGTCCTCAATCGCGACGATCCGCGCTCGCTCGCCATGCGCATCGCGGGCCGGAGCGTGCAGACGTTCGGCGCCGGCATTCCCGAGGCCGAGCTCGACTGGGGGCTGGTGACGCGCAACGGTTCACCATGGCTCGCACGCGGCGGCGCGCTGTTGCTCGCCGCGGACGAGCTGGCGCTGCTCGGCCGGCACAACGCGCTCAATGCGCTGGCGGCGCTGGCGTTGACCTCGGCGGTCGCCAAGATCGACGGCAAGGTGATCGCGGCGCTGGCCGCATTCCGCGGCCTTCCGCACCGGATGGAAAGGGTCGCCGAGATCGGCGGCATCCTGTTCATCAACGATTCCAAGGGAACCACGGTCGCCGCGACGCAGGCCGCGCTTGAGGGCCTGGACCGTCCCGCCGTGCTGATCGCCGGCGGCGACGGCAAGGGCCAGGAGTTCGCGCCGTTGCAAGCCGATGTGGGGCGGCACTGCCGCGCGGTCATCCTGCTGGGCCGCGACGCGCCGGCGATCGCCGCGGCGCTGTCCGGCGTCGCGCCGGTGATCGAATTCGCGCCGGCGCTGGAGGCGGCGGTTTCGCGCGCGATCGCCCGGGCGCGGCCGGGCGACGCGGTGCTGCTGTCGCCGGCCTGCGCGAGCCTCGACATGTTCCGCGATTATGTCGAGCGCGGCGATCGCTTCAAGGCGGCGGTGGCCGCGCACGCCCGCGAGGCCGCGCATGCCTAGGGATCCGGGATTCCTCGCCGCGCTGCCGCGGCTGTCGTCGATCGCCGCCGCGCCGCGCGAGAGCCGCGCCATGCCTGCTTACGATGTGACGCTCGCCTGGTCGGCGGTGCTGCTGCTGGCGTTCGGGCTGGTCATGGTCTATTCGGCCTCGATCGCCACCGCCGAAGCGCTTGCGTACACCGGCTACCGCCCCTGGTATTTTCTGGTGCGCCACGCGGCGTTTATCGCGGTCGGCCTGGCGGCCGCGCTTTGCGCGTTCCAGATCCCGCTCAAGATCTGGCAGCGCCTCGCCCCGTATCTGTTCGTGGCCGCCGCCGCGTTGCTCCTCGCCGTGCTGATTCCGGGCATCGGCAGGAGCGTCAACGGCAGCAAGCGCTGGCTGTCGCTGTACCTCGTCAATCTGCAGCCGTCCGAGCTGATGAAGCTTGCCGTCGTCCTGTACGCGGCCAGCTATGCGGTGCGCAAGGCGGCATTCCTGCATGCCGAGCAACCGCTCAGGCAGACGCTGCTGCGCGGCTTCCTGCCGTTGCTCGCGGTGATGGTCGGCGTGAGCGCGTTGCTGCTGCACGAGCCCGACTTCGGCGCCTGCGTCGTGATCGTCGCCATCGCATTCGGCATCCTGTTTCTCGGCGGACTCGACTGGCGGCTGCTGATCGCCCTGGGGATCCTGTTGCCGGTGACGCTGTGGGTGCTGATCTGGATCGCGCCGTACCGGCTGCAACGCTTCACCGGCTTCCTCGATCCGTGGTCGGATCCGCTCGGCAAGGGTTACCAGCTGTCGCATTCGCTGATCGCCTTCGGCCGCGGTGAATGGTTTGGCGTCGGGCTCGGCGCCAGCGTGGAAAAGCTGCTTTACCTGCCCGAAGCGCACACCGACTTCCTGCTGGCGGTCATCGCCGAAGAGCTCGGCTTCTTCGGCGTGGCGCTGGTGATCGCGCTGTTCGGCTGGCTACTGATACGCGCGTACGCGATTGGCAGGCAGGCGGCGCGCCTCGATCGGCCTTTCACCGCGCTGGTCGCGCACGGCATCGGGCTGTGGCTCGGCGTGCAGACCTTCATCAACATCGGCGTCAACATGGGGGTGCTGCCCACCAAGGGGCTGACCTTGCCGCTGCTGTCGTTCGGTGGCAGCGGCATCGTCGCCAACTGCATCGCGCTGGCGATCCTGCTGCGTGTGGACTACGAGAACCGCAGGTTGCTGCGCGGTTTCACCGTATGACCGGAACCGTGATGATCACCACCGGCGGCAGCGGCGGGCATGCGTTCCCCGGGCTGGCGGTCGCGGCGCGCCTGCTGGCCGCGGGCTGGCGCGTTTTCTGGCTGGGCACGCAGGACGGCATCGAGGCGCGGCTCGTTCGACAGCACGGCATCGACTACGAACCGATCCAGTTTGCCGGCGTGCGCGGCAAGGGATTGAAGCGCCTGCTGCTGGGACCCTTCGCGCTGCTGTCGGCATGCTGGCAGAGCCTGCGCATCATCCGCCGGCGCGCGCCCGATGTCGTGCTCGGCCTGGGCGGCTTCGTGTCGTTCCCGGGCGCGCTGATGGCGGTCGCCTGCAACCGTCCGTTGCTGATCCACGACGCGAATGCGGTCGCGGGACTGGCCAACCGCATCCTCGCCTACGGCGCGGACCGCATCCTGCTGGGCTTTCCCGGCGCGCTCGGCCGCAAGCACGTCGGCAAGGTCGAATGGGTGGGCAACCCGCTGCGCGCTGAAATCATCGCCGTCGCGCCGCCCGAGCAGCGGTTCGCCGGCAGGCACGGCGCGCTATCGCTGCTCGTCGTCGGCGGCAGCCTCGGCGCCACCGCGTTAAACCGGCGCGTTCCCGCCGCGCTCGCGCTGATCGCGCGCGACCTGCGACCGCACGTCGTGCATCAGGCTGGAGAGCGGCATATCGACGAGCTGCGGCGCGCGTATCAGGAAGCCGGCGTCGAGGCGGTCTGCCTGCCCTTCATCGACGACATTGCGCGCCAGTATGCCGATGCCGACCTGGTTCTCTGTCGCGGCGGCGCGCTGACGGTTTCCGAGCTCGCCGCGGTGGGCATCGGCAGCGTGATCGTCCCGCTGCCCGGGGCCTTCGCCAACGAGCAGACGCACAACGCGCAATTCCTGGTCGACGCCGGCGGCGCCGTGGCGCTGCCGCAGTCGGCAATGACGCCGCAGTCGCTCGCCGGCCTGCTGCGGGCATTCACGCGCGGGCGGCTGCTGGCGATGGCGATCGCGGCGCGACGTGTCGGCCGCACCGACGCCAGTGAACGCGTCGCGGAAGCCTGCATCGCGCTGGCGCGAAGGCGGGCCGCATGAGGTTCAAGGTCAAGCGCGTGCACTTCGTCGGCATCGGCGGCGCCGGCATGAGCGGAATCGCCGAGGTCCTGTTGACGCAAGGCTACGAGGTCAGCGGCTCGGACCTCGCGCTGACCGCGACGACGCGGCGCTTGGGCGAGCTCGGCGCCCGCATCGCGCCGGGCCACGTGGCCAGGAACGTCGCCGGCGCCGACGTCGTCGTCGTGTCGGCCGCCGTCGCCGCGGACAATCCCGAGGTGGTGGCCGCGCGCGCTGCTGGCGTCCCGGTCGTGCCGCGCGCGCTGATGCTCGCCGAGCTGATGCGCCTGAAGCAGGGCATTGCCGTGGCGGGCACGCATGGCAAGACGACGACGACCAGCCTGATCGCCAGCGTCCTCGCCGAGGGCGGGCTCGATCCGACCTTCGTCATCGGCGGGAGGCTTCTGTCGGCGGGCGTCAATGCCCGCCTGGGCAAGGGCGAATTCCTGGTCGCCGAGGCCGACGAGTCCGATGCCTCGTTCCTGGTGTTGCAGCCGGTGGTCGCGGTCGTGACCAACATCGACGCCGATCACATGGATACCTACGGGCACGACTTCGCCCGGCTCAAGGAGGCCTTCGTCAATTTCGTGCAGCGCCTGCCGTTCTACGGGGTGGCGGTGCTCTGCGTCGACGACGCCAACATACGCGACATCATGCCGGCGATCGCCAAGCCGATCGTCGGTTACGGCGTCGGACCGGAGGCGCAGCTGCGCGCGGTCGACATCGCGCACGCGGCCGGACGCATGCGCTTCGTCGCCACCGGCGTCGGCGGAGCCGATCTGCCGGTCGAGCTCAACCTCGCCGGCGTGCACAACGTGCAGAACGCGCTGGCGGCGATCGCGGTCGGCCGGCAGACCGGCGTCGACGATGCCGCGATCGGCAGGGCGCTCGCCGAATTCAAGGGCGTCGGCCGCAGGTTCCAACACCATGGCGAAGTGCCGCTCGCGACCGGCGGGACGTTCACGCTGATCGACGACTACGGCCATCATCCGGTCGAAATGGCGGCGACCATCGCCGCGGCGCGCGGCAGCTTTCCCGGCCGCAGGCTGGTGCTCGCGTTCCAGCCGCACCGCTACACGCGCACGCGCGACCTGTTCGAGGATTTCGTTGCCGTGCTGGCGACGGCCGACGTCCTGGTGCTGGGCGAAGTCTATCCGGCCGGCGAGGCGCCGATCGTCGCGGCCGACGGCCGCGCGCTGGCGCGCGCGCTGCGCGTCGCCGGAAGGATCGAGCCGGTGTTCGTCGACGACATCGGCGACATGGCCGCGGCGATTCGCGCCGTGGCCGTGCCCGAAGACGTCGTGCTGACGATGGGCGCCGGCTCGATCGGCACGGTCGCGCAGCAACTGGTGCCTGCATGATGATGCTCGAAGCCCTGCGCTTCAGCGGCGTGCGCGGCGAGCTGCGGCACCACGAGCCGCTGGCGCGGCATACGAGTTGGCGCTGCGGCGGGGCGGCCGATGCGGCGTTCCTTCCCGCCGATCGCCAGGACCTCGCGGCATTCGTGCGCCAGCTTCCGGCGGACGAGCCGCTGACGGTCATCGGCCTGGGCAGCAACCTGCTGGTGCGCGACGGCGGTGTGCGCGGCACGGTGCTGCTGCTGCATCCTGCGCTGAACGAGTTGGGGTTCGAGGATGGGCTGCTTCGCGCGGAGGCGGGGGTCGCCAGTCCCAAGGTCTCGCGCTACGCTGCGCTGCACGACCGGGCCGATGCCGAATTCCTTTCCGGCGTTCCCGGCACCGTCGGCGGCGCGCTGGCGATGAACGCCGGTTGCTACGGCGGCGAAACCTGGCGCCACGTCGTCGCGGTCGAAGTGCTGACACGGCAGGGCGTCCTCGAGCGCCGCTCGCCGCGGGACTACGTCATCGGCTATCGCAGCGTCGTCAGCCGGCTTGCGGCGGCTGACATCGCGTTCATGGCGGCCTGGTTCGACTTCCCCCCCGGCAACGGCGCCTATGCGCGCGGCCGGATCAAGGCCTTGCTGACGCGACGTATCGCGACGCAGCCGCTCGGCCTGCCGAACGCCGGATCGGTGTTCCGCAACCCGGAAGGTGATCACGCGGCGCGGCTGATCGAAAGTTGCGGATTGAAAGGGTACGCGATCGGCGGCGCGTGCGTGTCCGTCAAGCACGCCAACTTCATCATCAACCCCGACGGCGCCGCCACCGCGGCCGACGTCGAGGCGCTGATCGATCACGTGCGCGCCGTCGTGCGAAGCCGCACCGGCATCGATCTCGAACCCGAAGTCCGCGTCATCGGAGAGCGCCGATGACGGACCTAGGCGAGGTGGCCGTGTTGATGGGGCGAGGCCGACGCGGAGCCGCGGAGCGGCCGGTGCGGGAGGGCGAAGCGGCCCATCAACTCGTTGCTGCAGGAAGCCGCGCATGAATCGCGATGCTGACTTCGGCAAGGTGGCCGTGTTGATGGGCGGCCCGAGTTCCGAGCGCGAGATATCGCTCCTTTCCGGCAACGCGGTGCTGGCGGCGC
>JBOIGD010000103.1:0-12106 GCA_050742615.1 Casimicrobiaceae bacterium
CACCTGGATCTCGATGTGGCGCGGCTGCTCGAGGTAGCGCTCGAGATAGACCACGGGATTGGCGAACGCCGCCTGCGCCTCGGTGCGCGTCATGTTGACCGCGTTAAGCAGCGCGGCCTCGGTATGCACCACGCGCATGCCGCGGCCGCCGCCGCCGGCGGCGGCCTTGATGATGATCGGGTACTTGACCGCGCGGGCGAGCTTGATGATTTCCTTGGGATCCTCGGGCAGCGCGCCTTCCGAGCCGGGAACGCAGGGAATGCCGACCTTGGCCATCGCGATCTTGGCGCTGACCTTGTCGCCCATCAGCCGGATGGTGTCCGGCCGCGGCCCGATGAAGACGAAGCCGCTTTTCTCCACCTTCTCCGCGAAGTCGGCATTTTCCGACAGGAAGCCGTAACCCGGGTGGATCGCCTGCGCGTCGGTCACTTCGGCAGCGCTGATGATGGCCGGGATGTTGAGGTAGCTCTGGGCGGACGACGCCGGGCCGATGCACACCGATTCGTCGGCCAGCCGCACGTACTTGGCGTCCGCGTCGGCCTCGGAGTGCACGACCACCGTCTTGATCGCCAGCTCGCGGCACGCGCGCTGGATGCGCAACGCGATCTCGCCCCGATTGGCGATCAGCACCTTGTCGAATAACTGGCCGGCGGATTTGGTTGCCACGGGAGGTTTCGCGCGCGCGATCCTGGAGCGACTCGCCGGGCGGCGAAGTCAGCGCCGGAACGCGGGTGCTTTAGCCGATGATCACGAGCGGCTGGCCGTATTCCACCGCCTGCCCGTTCTCCACCAGGATGGCCTTGACCACCCCGGCCCGGTCGGCCTCGATCTCGTTCATCAGCTTCATCGCCTCGATAATGCAAAGCGGATCGCCGACCTCGACGTTGTCGCCGATTTCGACAAAGGCCTTGGCGCCCGGCGAGGCGGACCGGTAGAAGGTTCCGACCATCGGCGACTTGATCGCGTGCCCCTCGGGTTCCGGGGTCTGCGCCGGCGCCGCAGTCTGCCCGGTCCCCGCGGCATGCGTCGGCTGGAGCGACCCGTGCACCAGCACCTGTTGTGCCGGCGCGGGCGCCAGGGCGCGGGTGATGCGAACCCTCTCCTCGCCTTCGGCGATCTCCAGCTCCGCGATGCCGGAGCTCTCGACCAGCTCGATCAGAGTCTTGAGTTTGCGCAGGTCCATGCGATCCCTTGCCGCCCGCGGGCTAACCCGCGGCCCGAAGGTGGCGCAGCACGAATTCCAGCGCCAGCTCGTAGCCCAGCGCGCCGAGCCCCGCGATCGTGCCCACCGCCTTGTCGGAGAAATACGAGTGGTGGCGAAACGGCTCGCGGGCATGCACGTTGGACAAATGGATCTCGATGAATGGAATGCCGACGGCCGAAAGGGCATCGCGCAGCGCCACGCTGGTGTGCGTGAAAGCCGCGGGGTTGATCAGCACGTAGCGCACACCTTCGTCGCGAGCCGCCTGGATCCGATCGACCAGCGCTCCCTCGTGGTTGCTCTGGAAGGCGACCAGCCGCACCCCGGCCGCGCGCGCCAGCGCGTCGAGCCGCGCGTTGATCGCCTGCAGCGTATCCCGCCCGTAAATCGCCGGCTCGCGCGTGCCCAGCAGGTTGAGATTGGGCCCATGCACGACCAGCACGGTAGCGTCCTTGCGCGGCGAACGGCGTGCGGCGCTCGCCGCCGTGCCCTTGCCCCTCTCGCGAGCCATGCCTGCCCGCCTCCAATTTTAATCCGGTGAGTAGTCTACGAGTTTGCCGGAGATGGGCGCATGTTGTCCAGTGTTCGCGTGTTTTACTCGGGTCGCGAGAGCAGTTCGCCCGCGGTCGCCACCTCGCGGGTTTCTTTGCAGAGCCGAAGCTGCACCTCGGAGGTGCGACCCGAGGACTGCGGAGAGTTACAGCAGCTTGGAAACGACGTCCCGGAACGCGCCCACCTTGACCGGGCCGAGATGCGTATAGGCCACCCGCCCCTGGCGGTCGAGCACCAGCGTGTACGGTAGCGCGACCAGACTGTTGCCTAGGGATTTCGACAGATCCATGGCCGGGTAACCGCCGATCAACGCCGGATAATTCAAGCCGAGTTCCTTCGCGAATTGCTGCACTTTGTCGGCACTATCGACGGCGATACCAACGACTTGAAGGCCTTTAGGCCCGAAATCGTTTTGGGCGCGGATGAAATCCGGCATCTCCTCGCGGCAGGGGGCGCACCAGGTCGCCCAGAAATTGATGACCAGTACCTTGCCGCGCCACTGTGCGATCGGCTGCGGGTGTCCGGCCGCGTCGGGCAGTGACAAGGCCAACAAGGCGTCGGCGGCGGCGGGCGCCCGACCCAGGGTCGCCAGGCCGATGCCGGCGGCTAGCGCCAGCGCGGCGGCGAAGCCGAAGACAACGCGATTGCGCAGGCGCGGAGCCACGTCTAGATACAGTAAGCGCTTACTGACTCAATTGAACCAGGTCTTTTTCGGCCCCTCGACACCGGACCCCGGGACGAGCGTTCCCTGCGGCAAGGCGACGATCGCCGTCTGAGTGTTCGGCGGGTAGCAGATGCCGAAGTCGGCGCAGCCCTGGGATTCGGCGTGGATCACGATCGGCTTGCCCGGGGTGAAGTTTTTCACCGCGAGGTTGACGGTCATGCTGCCGCGGTAGGTCTCGACCCGGCCGAAAAACTCGTCCTGCTTGATCTTGCCGGCCGGCAGCGCCGGCGTCACCAGCGCGCCGTTCGCCGGGTCGACGCTGAAATGAATCTTGTCGCGATACAGGTAATACCCGTCGGCGATGGTGAAGCGCGCTTCGACGGTTTGCGCGTCGACCGCGCGCGCCGAGAAATGAAAGGCCTTGTCCGGCGACATCGGCCGCACCTGGGCGAGCAGCGGCAGCGCGAAAAGCAGCGCCGCGGCGAATCCCAGCAGCCGGGGCAGAGCGTCACTCAACCGGCTGCGCGGTCTCGGCAGCAATCCACTGCAGATAGGGTGGAAACCCATGGCTGATGGGGACAACGATAATCTCCGGAAGTTCGTAGGGGTGGCGCGCCAGGATCGCGGCTTCCAGTTGCGTGTAGAGCGCCTCCCGGGTCTTGATCAGTAACTGCGTTTCCTCCGCCGTTTCGATTTCGCCGCGCCAGTGGTACAGTGAGCGCAGCGTAGCGCCGAGGTGAATGCACGCCGCCAGCCGGGCATCAAGCAGCTCGCGTGCCAATGCTTCCGCTGCGACCCGTTCCGGCAGCGTCGTCAACACCAGGATCAACGCGCCGGGGCCCGGTTCAGGCACCCCCGGAGCCGCGCCCGGCGACAAGGAGCCTCCATGCGTTTTGTGGTTCTGTTCATTTTACTGGCTTTCCCGATCCTCGACCTGATCGTCACCCTGCGATTCGCGCGCTGGACGGGCATTCCGGCGGTCGTCTGGCTGCTGACCGCCGCGGCCATCGGCACGCTGCTGCTGCGCCACGAGCGCGGCGGCTTCCGCGCGCGGACGCTGGGGGCGTTGCGTGGCGATCAGCCGCTGATGCGCGGCCTGGTCGACAGCGGGCGCAAGGTGCTGGCCGCCATGTTGTTCATCCTGCCCGGCATCCTTTCCGACGTCGTCGCCGTCGCCTTGCTGCTGCTGCCGATCAACCTCGGCAGCCGGCTTGCACCGCAGACCGCCGGCGGTGGCTTCGGCGATCCGATGGACGGCGACTACCGGCGCGTCGACTAGGGCCTGTTAACGCTATGTGCCTGCCTAGTTTCCGATGATCGTCTGCTCGACCCTGCGGGCGCGCGCATACGCCCACAGCATCATCGCGACCCCGGTGAGGATCATAGGCAGTGACAGCCATTGTCCCATCGACCATCCCCATGCCAGCAGGCCGAGAAAGTCGTCGGGTTCGCGTGCGTACTCGACGGTAAAGCGGAACACCCCGTAGCCGACCAGGAACAGGCCCGACACCGCGCCCAGCGGGCGCCTTCGGCGCGCGAAAAACCACAGCAGCGCGAACAGAACCAGCCCTTCCAGCGCCGCCTCGTACAACTGCGACGGGTGCCGCGGCAGCATGCCGGTGCGCTCGTAGACCGCGGCCAGCCCGCGCGCCAGCGCCTGCGGCGCGTGCGCCACCATCCAGGCCTTGTCCTCGTCCGCCGCCTGCGGAAACAGGACAGCCCATGGCGCCGACGGATCGGTGACGCGTCCCCACAGCTCGCCGTTGATGAAATTGCCCAGCCGTCCGAAGGTGAGCCCCAACGGGATCAGCGGGGCGACGAAATCGGTGACCTCGAGCCAGCGTTTGTTCCTCACCCGGGCATACACCCACAGCGCGATCAGCACGCCCAGGAAGCCGCCGTGGAAGCTCATGCCGCCCTGCCACAGCGCCAGCGTCTCCAGCGGATGTGCCAGGTAGTACATCGGCTTGTAGAACAGGATGTAGCCGAGCCGGCCGCCGAGGATGACGCCGAAGACGCCGTAGAACAGCATGTCGTCGACGTCGCGCGGGTGCCAGCCGGTCAGCAGGTTCTGCCGCGCGCGGACCTTGCCCAGGACGACGAACAGGACGAAGCCGACCAGGTACATGAGCCCGTACCAGCGCACCGCGAGCGGGCCCAGGTGGATGGCGACGGGATCGAACTGCGGATGGACGACCATCGGGCGATTATGACATTGCCGCCGCGGCGCCGCGCGGCCCGGCGCCGGCCCGCCGCAGCGAGTCGCGCGCCGCGGCGACGAACTGCGCCAGGCAGACGCTGCGATTCGCGACGCGCCACGCGAGCAGCACGGTCAGGAGCGGCGAATCCTCGCGCAAGCGCCGGTAGACGACACCGCGCCGGCGCATGTCGCGCAGCGACGAAGGCACCAGCGCCACGCCGAGGCCGGCCGAGACCAGGCTCACGATCGTCTGCATCTGGATCGCTTCCTGCGCCACGCGGGGCGCAAAACCAGCCTGGCGACAGAACTCGATGATCGAATCGTAAAGGCTCGCCGCTGCCGGACGCGGGAAAATGATGAAAGGGCGTCGCGCCAGCGCGGCAAGCGACAGCGGGGAGCGCGAGCGCGCGAGCGCGTCGGCCGAGGGCAACGCGGCGACCAGCGGTTCGCGCAGCAACGGCAACAGGGCGAGCCCCGCGTCATCGACCGGCGCCAGCAGCATGCCGGCATCGATCCGTCCTTCGTGCAGCTCGCGCAGCTGGACGTCGCTCGTCAGCTCGCGCAGCTCGAGGCTCACGCCCGGATGCGCGCCGCGGTACGCGCCGAGCAGACCCGGCAGGATGCTGTAGTCGACCGTGCTGATGAAGCCCAGCGTCAATCGCCCGGTCGCGCCGGAAGCGGCCCGCTGGGCCGTCGCCGCCAGGCCTTCCGCCTGCGCGAGCAGCGCGCGGGCCTCCCCGAGCAGCCAGACGCCGGCATCGGTCAGCTCGACGCGGCGCTTGCTGCGGCGGAAAAGCGCCGTGCCCAGCTCGCGCTCGAGCTGCTGGATCTGCCGCGACAACGGCGGCTGCGACATGTGAAGGCGCGCCGCGGCGCGCCCGAAGTGCAGCGTTTCGGCAACCGCGACGAAATAACGCAGCCGGCGCAGCTCGGTCATCGATACCTATTTCACATTATTATTTCGATTAAAGTGTATTGGACAGTATCAGAAGCGACGCGTTATAAGAAGGGCCGAACTGACTCCCCGATCCCGCATGCGCGCCCGGACCCTCGATCGCTACTCGCCCGCCACGCTGCTCACGCTCACTTCCCTGCTGTGGGCCGGCAATATGGTCGTCGGCCGCGCAGTCGCCGGGGTGATGTCGCCGCTGGCCTTCGCGTACTGGCGCTGGGTGCTCGTGGTCGCCGCGCTGGCGCCGTTCTGCTGGCGCGAAGTCGTCGCGCGCCGCGCGCTGCTCAAGCGCTCGTGGCGCATCCTGCTGCTGTTGAGCCTGATGAGCACGGCGCTGTACAACTCGCTGACCTACTGGGCGCTGCGCTACACGACCGCGACCAATACGACGCTGCTCAATTCGACGATCCCGATCTGGGTGATGGTGGCCTCGTGGATCCTGCTGCGCCAGGCGCCTTCGGCGCGCCCGCTGCCGGGGTTCCTGCTGTCGCTCGCCGGCGTGCTGTGCATCGTCGCGCGCGGCAACCCCGGGACGCTGTTCACGCTGGCGCCGAACACCGGTGACCTGATTATCCTGGCCGCGCTTTTCCTGTGGGGCTTCTACGCGGTCCTGCTGCGCCATCGCCCGGGCGAGCTCTCGGCGCTCGGCTACGTTTTCGTCACCGGCGCGATCGGCACGCTGATGGCGACTCCGTTTTTCCTGCTCGATCGCGCCCTGGTACCTCAGCCGGACTTGTCCTGGCAGGCGCTGGCTGCGATCGGCTACTTCGCCCTCTTTTCCAGCCTGCTGGCGACCGTTTGCTACAACAACGCGGTCGACCGCGTCGGGCCGGTCCACGCGAGCCTTTTCGTCCATCTGGTCCCGCTGTTCGGAAGCCTGATGGCGATCGCCTTTCTGGACGAACGACCCGGCTGGCAGCATCTGCTGGGGATGGCGCTTATCCTGTCGGGCATACTGTGCGCGCGCCGCGGCGCGGTCGCCGTCGGCAGGCGCTGATGCGCGCCGCGCCGTCCGCGCGCTAGCGGCCCTGCGGCGCCGAGTTCGTCGTCGCCAACCGTCCTCAACCACGCGGGAAGAAGCCATGGCCAGCAATCGACGCAGCCGTATCATCACCCAGGGAGTCGCCCGCTCGCCGAATCGCGCGATGCTGCGCGCGGTGGGCTTCGGCGACGGCGACTTCGACAAGCCGATCGTCGGCGTCGCCAACGGCCACAGCACGATGAACCCGTGCAATGCCGGCATCCAGCCGCTGGTCGATCGCGCGATGGCTGCGCTCACCGACGCCGGCGCCAAGCCGCAGGTCTTCGGCTTCCCGACGGTGACCGACGGCATCGGCATGGGCACCGAGGGCATGAAGTACTCGCTGGTGTCGCGCGAGGTCATCGCCGACGCGATCGAAGTGGCGGTGATGGGACAGTGCATGGACGGCGTCGTCTGCGTCGGCGGCTGCGACAAGAACATGCCGGGCGCGATGATGGCGATGGCGCGCATGAACGTGCCGGGAATATTTGTTTACGCCGGCACGATCAAGCCGGGTTTCTGGAAGGGCGAGAAGCTCACGATCGTGAGCCCGTTCGAGGCGGTCGGCGCATTCACCGCCGGGAAGATGTCGCGCGAGGACCTGGACGGCATCGAGAAAAATGCCTGCCCCACCGTCGGCGCCTGCGGCGGGCAGTACACCGCCAACACCATGTCGTCGTCGTTCGAGGCGCTCGGGATGAGCCTCCTCGGCAGCTCGCAGATGGCGTCGCCGGATCCCGAGAAGGCGGATTCCGCCGCGGCTTCCGCGCTGGCGCTCGCCAACGCCGTCAAGGCCGACTTGAAGCCGCGCGACATCATCACGCGCGACGCGATCGAAAACGCGGTTGCGCTGGTCATGGCGACCGCCGGATCGACCAACGCGGTGTTGCACTACTTGGCGATCGCATCGGCGGCCGGCGTTGCATGGACCATCGACGACTTCGAGCGCGTGCGCCAGCGCGTTCCCGTGTTGTGTGAGCTCAAGCCGTCGGGGCGCTTCGTCGCCACCGACTTTCATGCCGCCGGGGGCGTGCCGCAGGTGCTCCGCATGCTGCTGGACCATGGCGTGCTGCACGGCCATTGCATGACTATCACCGGACGCACGATGGCCGAAGAGCTTGCCTCGGTACCCTCCGAGCCGCGCCGCGATCAGGAGGTGATCCGGCCGTGGGACCGGCCGATGTACGCACAGGGCCATCTGGCGATCCTCAAGGGCAATCTGGCGCCGGAAGGCTGCGTGGCCAAGATCACGGGACTGAAAAGCCTGTCGATCACCGGCCCCGCGCGCGTGTTCGACTCCGAGCCCGCCGCGCTCGCCGCGATCATGGCGAAAAAAATCAAGCCCGGTGACGTGATGGTGATCCGCTACGAAGGCCCGAAAGGGGGCCCCGGCATGCAGGAAATGCTGGCGCCGACGTCGGCGCTGATCGGACAGGGGTTGGGCGAAAGCGTCGGGCTCATCACCGACGGGCGCTTTTCCGGTGGCACCTGGGGCATGGTCGTCGGCCACGTCGCGCCCGAGGCGTACGTCGGCGGCACGATCGCGCTGGTCGAGGAGGGCGACTCGATCACGATCGACGCCCACCGCCGGCTGATCGAGCTCAACGTGAGCGAGGCCGAGATCGCGGCGCGCCGCGCCAAGTGGTCGCCGCCCGCGCCGCGCTACACCCGCGGCGTGTTGGCCAAGTACGTGAAGCTCGTGTCGACAGCGAGCCGGGGGGCGCTGACCGACGCCTCGTAGTCCCGCCGTAAACCGGCCCGACGGACGGCGCTTTGCCAAAGGGCCGACACCTGGAGACGCTGCGATGATCTATTGGCTCTCGCTCGCCGGAGCGATTCTGCTCGAGGTCGCCGGCACGACCTCGATGAAGCTGTCACACGGCTTCAGCCGTCCGCTGCCCTCGGTGCTGCTATTCGTGTTCTACGCCATATCGTTCACGCTGATGACGGTGGCCGTGAAGAAGATCGACATGAGCGTCTCGTACGCGATCTGGTCGGGCGTCGGTACCGCGCTGATCGCGCTGATAGGCATCGGCTGGTTCAAGGAACCATTGACGACGCTGAAGATCGTAAGCATTGTGCTCATCGTGGCCGGCGTGTTCGGTCTGAACGCCAGCGTGCGCGACGGCTGAAGCGCCGGAGCCCGCGCGCGGGAGCCCGCGGCGGCCTACAGGAGATGCCCATGCCCCTGCACCGCCGTGTCCTCGCCATCCTGCTCCTCCCGGCGATGGCGCTCCTGTTCGGCTGCGCGTCGGCGCCGGTCGGACCACCCGTCGCATCGCCGCGACTCGTCGTCGGCGATCATTGGCAATATCGCGTGATCGACCACATGCGCCGCGGTTCGACCGCCGATCTCGAGGCGGAGGTCGTGGCGGTCAGCGGAGACGTCGCCGCCGTGCGCATCGTGCACACCGAGGACGGCAAGCGCTCCGAGTGGAACGAGGAGGTCGAGTCCGGCGGCGGCTTGCGTGCGGGCTTGCTGGGCGGCGCGGCACCGCGGCGTTTCGCGCCGGCGGCGGCGCTGTTCTCGTTTCCGCTGGAGCAGGGCAAGATCTGGCGGCAGAACGTTCCGACGTTCCGATCCGACATCGAGCTGCCCGACGCGATCCTGATCTACGGCGACGTGCAGGGCCGCACGCCGGTCACCGTGCCGGCTGGCAGCTTCGACGCGGTGCAGATCTATCGTGTGCTGCAGCTTGACGACGGACAGCCGTGGCGCACCCGGACGACTCGCCGTGATCAGGTGTGGTATGCATCCGAGGTCAAGGGCGTGGTGCGCGAGGCGCGCGAGGCCACCTACATCGAGCCCGGCGACAGCGGCGCGACGCAGGTCTATACCGAGCGCACGGTCACTGAGCTCGTCGCGTTCCGGCCCGGTCGCGCCTAGCCACCGGCGCCTGTCGAATTCCTAAAGGCCTAGACGCTGCCAGATGATCGTCGTCAGGCTGGCCTGGTTCAGGGTATAGAAATGGAGGCCCGGCGCGCCATGCGAGAGCACCGCGTCGCACAGTTCGGTGACGACGTCGAGACCGAAGGCGCGGATAGCCGCGCTGTCGTCACCGAAGCTCTCGAGCTTGTTGCGGATCCAGCGGGGGATTTCGGCACCGCAGGCATCGGAAAACCGCGCCAGCTTGGCAAAGCTCGCGATCGGCATCACGCCCGGCACGATCGGCGCATCGATTCCCAGCGCCGCGGCCTCGTCGACAAAGTGATAGTAGCTGTCGGCATTGAAGAAGTACTGCGTGATCGCCGAGTCGGCGCCGGCGTCGAGCTTGCGCTTGAAGTTGAGCAGGTCCTCGCGCGGGGTCCTCGCCTGCGGGTGGTACTCCGGATAGCAGGCCACGTCGATGTGGAACCAGTCGGCGGTCGACTCGCGGATGAATCCGACCAGCTCGCTCGCGTAACGGAACTCGCCGACGTCGGCGCTGCCGGACGGCAGGTCGCCGCGCAACGCGACCAGGTGCCCGATGCCGTGCTCGCGATAGGTGGCGAGCGTCGCGCGCACGGATTCGCGCGTCGATCCGATGCAGGAGATGTGCGGCGCGGCGCGCTGGCCGCTCGCCTGGATCTCGAGCACCGCCGCGAGCGTGCGCTCGCGCGTCGACCCGCCCGCCCCGTAGGTCACCGAGAAAAACTTCGGTCGCAGCTGCGCCAGTTGCGCGCGCGTCGCCGTGAGCTTCGCCGCTCCTTCCGGCGTGGCCGGCGGAAAGAATTCGAAGCTGAACGTGCGGTCGGCCTCGCCGCTCATCGCCGCTTGCGGCGGACTTTCGGCAGCAGCAGCGCCGACAGCGCCCACGAGATGATGCTGTAGAGGATCGCGCCGCCGACCGCGGACCAGAAACCGGCGACATGGAAGCCCGCGATGAACGAGCTCACGAACCAGAACAACAGCCCGTTGACCACGAAAATGAACAGTCCCAGCGTCAGCAGGGTCGCCGGCAGCGTCAGCAGCACGAGCAGCGGCCGGATGAAGGTGTTGATGAGCCCGAGCACCAGCGCCGCGATCAGGGCCGACACGATGGAGTCGACGCTGATCGATGACATCAGGTAAGGCAGCGCGAACAGCGCCGCCGCGTTGATCAGCCAGACGAGGAGAAGCCGCATGCGGATTTCCGGCGTCAGTGCGCGTGGCCGTCGCAGAACGGCTTGAGCGCGGCATGGATCGTCGCGTTGACCGGCGCGTAAGCGCCCGCTTCGCGCGCCATGCGCGCGACCGCGCCGGCGAGCCAGGGCGCCTCGAGCCGGCGGCCGGCTTCGAGATCGTGCAGCATCGAGGATTTCACTTCCCGCGGCAGGCGGTCGCCGAACGCCATCTGCTGCGCGACAAAATCATCGTCGAGCGCGACGCCGCGCGCGCGTCCGACCTGCCACGCCTCGCGCATCGCCGCCTCGAACGTGGCGCGCAGGTCCGGGTCGGCGCGGACGACGCCGATCGGTGAGCGCGCGACCGTCGTCAAGCCGGACAGCGCGGCCAGAAACACGAACTTTTCCCACAGCATCCGCGCCACGTCGGCGACCAGTTCCGCATCGATGCCGGCGGCGACGCACGCGCGGTGGAGCGCGCCGGCGGCAGCGGCCTGCTCCGGCAGCACCGCGCCGAAGCGCAGCCGCGCGACCGAGCCCGTCTGCTCGATCAGTCCCGGCTCGGCGATGCGCGCCATGATGTACGCCGCGCCGCCCATGACGCGCGCCGCACCGACCACCGCCCCGATGCGCTCGATGCTCTCGAGCCCGTTCTGGAACGGAACGACCACGCCGCCGGCGGCCAGCGCAGGCCCGACCATCGCCGCGGCGGCCTCGGTGTCCCAGAGCTTGACCGCGAACAGCACGACTTCGAAGCGGCCGAGCGACGCCGGATCCTCGGCGGCGACGGGCCGAGGCAAATGCACATCACCGAGAGGACTCTTGACCCGCAGGCCGGTCGATCGCAACGCCTCGAGGTGCCGACCGCGCGCGATGAACGCGACCTCGTTGCCGGCCTGCGCGAGACGCGCGCCGAAATAGCCGCCCACACCGCCGGTTCCCATGACCGCTATGCGCACTGCGTCACTCCCGTTACCAGCCAACGCAACCTACGTTGGCGGATTGAACGTCGCCGCAGGCGACGGTCGAATCCGCCGGCACGACAAGACCGCCGCGACCGTGCGACGGTTCTGTCCTTGCGCGCGCACGCGCGACGGTCGATGCCGCAGGGGACGACATTCCTAGTATCGATACGTCTCCGGTTTGTACGGTCCCTGCGCATCCACACCGATGTATCTCGCCTGCTTGTCCGACAGTTCGGTGAGCATCGCATTCAACTTCTTCAGCTGTAGCCGTGCCACCTTTTCGTCGAGGTGCTTGGGCAGCACGTAGACGCCGACCGGATACTTGCCGGTCCTCGCCTTCACATCGCCCCACAGCTCGATCTGCGCCATCACCTGGTTGGCGAACGAGCTCGACATCACGTAGCTTGGATGCCCGGTGCCGCAGCCCAGGTTCACCAGCCTCCCCTCGGCGAGCAGGATGATCCGCTT
>JBOIGD010000104.1:0-4039 GCA_050742615.1 Casimicrobiaceae bacterium
GTCTATGAGAACGTCGCGCAGTGCGCCGGCGGCGCGGCGTCCACCACGGGCTTCGACGACGGTCCGCCGCTGGTGACCGGCGCGCAGATCGGCGACTCGGGCACGGGCCTCCATCTCGCGCTCGGCATCGTCGCCGCGCTCTACCAGCGCAAGACCACCGGCCGCGGCCAGCGCGTGCTCGCGGCGATGCAGGACGGCGTGCTCAACCTGTGCCGGGTGAAGCTGCGCGACCAGCAGCGCCTGGACCGCACGCACGTCATGGAGGAATACCCGCAGTATCCGAACGGCAAGTTCGGCGACGCGGTCCCGCGCGCGGGCAACGCGTCGGGCGGCGGCCAGCCCGGCTGGATCCTCAAGTGCAAGGGGTGGGAGACCGACCCGAACGCGTACATCTACTTCATCACGCAGGCGCCGGTGTGGGAAGCCATCTGCAAGGTCATCGGGCGCGAGGAATGGCTGACCGATCCCCGTTACGCGACGCCCAAGGCGCGCCTGCCACACCTGATGGAAATCTTCGGCCAGATCGAGGAATGGACCAAGACCAAGACCAAGTTCGAGGCGATGGACATCCTGAACAAGCGCGACATCCCCTGCGGGCCGATCCTGTCGATGAAGGAAATCGCCGAGGAGCCCTCGCTCCGCATGACTGGAACGGTGGTCGAGGTCGATCACCCGAAGCGCGGGAAATACCTAACCGTCGGCAACCCGATCAAATTGTCCGACAGCCCGTCCGAGGTGAAGCGTTCGCCGCTGCTGGGCGAGCATACCGACCAGGTACTGGCCGAGCTGGGCTTCGACAGCGACCGGATTGCCGCGCTGCGCGCCGCGAAAGTCATCTGACCCGACGGCGCGCGAGCGCGCCGATGCAACAACAACGCACGACGGAGGAGCAATGGCGAACGACAAGACGGCGGTCCGGCAGATCCTGGACAAGGTCAAGAGCGAGGGTCGCGCCTCGCTGACCGCGCCGGAGGGCAAACTGGTCTGCGACGCCTATCGCATCGCGGTGCCGAAGGAAGGCGTGGCGACTTCGGCCGCCGAAGCGGCGAAGCTCGCTTCGGGCATCGGCTTCCCGGTGGTCATGAAGATCGTCTCCCCGGAGATCCTGCACAAGACCGAAGCCGGCGGCGTGATCGTCGGCGTGAAAAGCGCGGACGAGGCCGAGAAGGGGTTCGCGACGATCATGGCCAACGCCAAGAAGTACGACGCGAAGGCAAAGCTTCTCGGCGTCCAGGTGCAGCAGATGCTGCAGGGCGGTCAGGAAGTCATCATCGGTGCGGTCACCGACCCGTCGTTCGGCAAGCTGGTCGCATTCGGTCTCGGCGGCATCCTGGTCGAGGTGCTGAAGGACATCACCTTCCGGCTGGCGCCGGCGACGCGGGAAGACGCGCTGTCGATGCTCGACGGCATCGCCGCGGCGGAAATCCTCAAAGGCGTGCGCGGCGCCGAACCGGTGCATCGCGACGCGCTCGCCGCGCTGATCCAGAACGTCTCGCAGCTCGTGGCGGACTTCCCCGAGATCGCCGAGATGGACTTGAATCCCGTGTTCGCCAGCAAGAGCGGGGCGATCGCCGCCGACGTGCGTATCGTCGTCGATTTCGCGGCGCAGCCGGCACGCTTCCGCCCGAGCCACGACGACATCGTGCGCGACATGAACCGTATCATGAAGCCCGATGCGGTCGCGGTGATCGGCGCCTCGGCCGAGGAAGGCAAGATCGGGAACTCGGTGATGAAGAACCTGATCAACGGCGGCTACCGGGGCGAGATCTATCCGATCAATCCGTCCGGCGGCGAAATCATGGGCCGCAAGGCGTACAAGAGCGTGAAGGACGTTCCGGGCAAGATCGACGTCGCGGTGTTCGCGATACCGGCGAAGTTCGTCGCCCAGGCGCTGGTCGAGGTCGGGGAGAAGAAGATCCCCGGCGCGGTGCTGATACCGTCGGGCTTCGCCGAGACCGGTAACGTCGAGGGCCAGAAAGAAATCCAGGAGATCGGCCGCAAGTACGGCGTGCGCCTGATGGGCCCGAACATCTACGGCTTCTACTACACTTGGAAGAACCTCTGCGCGACGTTCTGCACCGCGTACGACGTCAAGGGCCACGCGGCGCTTTCCTCGCAGTCCGGCGGCATCGGAATGGCGATCATCGGCTTCTCGCGCTCGGCCAAGATGGGCGTCTCGGCGATCGTGGGCCTAGGCAACAAGGCGGACCTGGACGAAGACGACCTGCTGACGTTTTTCGAGCAGGACGACAACACCCACATCATCGCGATGCACTGCGAGGACCTGAAGGACGGCCGCTCGTTCGCCGAGGTGGCGAAGCGGGTGTCGAAGAAGAAGCCGGTCGTCGTGCTGAAGGCGGGCCGCACCAGCATGGGCGCGCGCGCGGCGAGCTCGCACACCGGCGCGCTCGCCGGCAACGACCGTATCTACGAGGACGTGTTCAAGCAGTCGGGGGTCATACGGGCGCGAAGCCTGCGCGACCTGCTCGAGTACGCGCGCGCACTGCAGGTGCTGCCCACGCCCAAGGGCGAGAACGTCATCATCATCACCGGCGCCGGCGGCTCCGGCGTGCTGCTGTCCGACGCCTGCGTCGACAACGGCCTCTCGCTGATGCAGATGCCGCAGGACCTCGACCAGGCTTTCCGCAAGTTCATCCCGCCGTTCGGTGCCGCGGGCAATCCGGTCGACATCACCGGCGGCGAGCCGCCGAAGACCTACCAGAACACGATCCGCCTCGGCCTGGAGGACCCGCGCATCCACGCGCTGGTCCTCGGCTACTGGCACACGATCATCACGCCGCCGATGGTGTTCGCGAAGCTCGCGTCCGAGGTCGTCGCCGAGATGCGCGCCAAGGGCATCCACAAGCCGGTCGTCGCATCGCTCGCCGGCGACGTCCAGGTCGAGGAAGCGTCCGAGTACCTGTTCGACCACGGCATTCCGGCGTATCCGTACACCACCGAGATGCCGGTCAACGTGCTCGGCGCCAAGTACCGCTGGGCGCGCGGCGCGGGCCTGATCTGACCGGCGATTCCCGACGATAAGATCGGCGCCCGCACCGCGATGCATCGATGATCCACCATCTGGCCAGCCCGGCGTTCTGGGTCGCACTGGGCGAGATCATCATGGTCAATATCGTCCTGTCCGGCGACAACGCGGTGGTGATCGCTCTGGCCGCGCGCTCGCTGCCGCCGCGGCAGCAGAAGCAGGCGATCATCTGGGGCAGCGTTGCCGCAACGGTCATCCTGGTGACGTTGACGATCATCGCGGCCGAAATTTTCGAGTTGCCGTACCTGAGGCTCGTCGGCAGCCTGCTGTTGTTCTGGATCGCCGTGCAGCTGCTGCTTCCCGGCGACGAGGGCGAAGGCGTCAAGGGCAGCCGGACCGCCTGGGCGGCGATGCGGACCATCCTCGTCGCCGACCTGATCATGAGCACCGACAACGTCATCGGAGTCGCCGCCACTGCCAAGGGCGACCTCGTGCTGCTGATGCTCGGCCTCGGCGTCAGCGTTCCGGTGGTCGTCTTCGGCAGCACGCTCGTGATGAAACTGATCGGAACGTTTCCGATCATCATCACCGCCGGCGCTGCGCTGCTGGGCTGGGTAGCGGGCGACATGCTCGACAGCGATCCGGCGATCGTCGGCTGGCTCGCCGCGCACACGCCCTGGCTGCAGTTCACCTTGCCGGTGGTCGGGGAAATCAGCTGGACCCAGGTGCTCGGCGCGGCGCTGGTAGTCGCCGTCGGAAAACTGCTGGCAGCGCGAGCAGCGAAGGTCGCGCCCAAACCGATCGACCTGGCCGGCGCGCGGCAAACGCGGACGCCGTAATGACGTTAACGACGGCGGCGCGCCAGATGCTCAAGGTCCTGACACTGGTCGATGGTTCGGAGAGCTCGAGCCGCGCCGTCGGCTATGTCATCGAAATGTCAGGACTCTGCAAGGTGGCGCCCGACATCCATTTGCTGAACGTGCAGACGCCCGTTGCGCAGGGCAACATCGGACGTCGGTTGAGTCCCGGTGACCTCGACGACTACTATCATGA
>JBOIGD010000105.1:0-50349 GCA_050742615.1 Casimicrobiaceae bacterium
CGATTGCCGTCGCGCCGCGCGTCGAGGCCGAATGACCGGTAAAACGCCTCGGCGGGTGCCAGATCCGGAACCGTGAACACGAAACAGTTCAGCGAGTGGACGCCCAGCGCATTGGGACGCCGTTGCATCGTCGGTTGGCCACTCGCGACCGTTTCCATGATCATCCTCCAGACGGGGCCGAAGTGCCTGGCCCGACACGACGATAGCAAATTTCCGGCGTAGGCGCCCATGGTGCCCCGACCGCGGCCTCGGCCGTGATTTTCGCGGCATTTGAGGCCAGACCAGGACCCACTAGTGGCGGATTGACGCCTAATATTCCGTCGGTTAGTTTCCCTACCTTTCAGTCAGGCAGTTGCCGCCCCTTGGAAAGGATCCGTCATGAAGCGCAGCACCGACAGGTTTCTGACGACCCACACAGGCAGTCTACCGCGCCCCGAAGATCTTATCAGGATGATGTACGCCAAGGAGGAAGGCGTGCCGGTCGACGCCGCCGCGCTCTCGCAGCGAGTGGCCGCTGCGGTCGACGAGGTTGTCCACAAGCAGGCGGCAGTGGGTGTCGATGTGATCAACGACGGTGAGATGAGCAAGCCGAGCTATGCGACGTACATCAAGGATCGATTGAGCGGATTCGGCGGCACCGGCAACACGTTCGTGTATCAGGACCTGACCGACTTCCCCAACCTCGCCAGGCGCGTGTTCGGCGATCCGGGGCGTTCACGTCGAAAGACGCCCGCGTGCAATGCGACGATCGGTGTGCGTGATCCGCAGGCGGCGCAGGCCGATGTCGACCATTTGAAGGCCGCGTTTGCCAACATTGAAGCACAGGAAGCGTTCATGACGGCGGCCTCACCCGGAGTGGTTTCGCTGTTTTTTCGCAATGAGCACTACCCGACCGAGGAAGCGTACCTGTTCGCGATCGCGGAGGCCATGAGGCACGAGTACGAGACGATTGCCGGAGCCGGCTTCATCCTGCAGATCGACTGCCCTGATCTCGGGATGGGACGGCATATTCAGCATGCCGACTTGACTCTTGCGGAGTGGCGCAAGAAGGCGCAGCTACACGTGGAGGCCCTCGACCATGCCGTCGCGAATATTCCGCCCGAACAGCTGCGCATGCACCTCTGCTGGGGCAATTACGAAGGGCCGCATCACTGCGACGTCCCCTTGGCCGACGTGATCGACGTCGTGTTCCGTGCGCGGCCGAGCGCCATCGCGATCGAAGCCGCCAACCCCCGCCACGCGCACGAATGGAAGCTGTTCGAGACAGTCAAGCTGCCCGACGGCAAGCTGCTCATTCCCGGCGTGATCGAATCGAAATCGAACTTCATCGAGCATCCCGAGCTCATCGCGCAACGCCTCGGCCGTTACGCGAAGCTTGTCGGCCGGGAAAATGTGATCGCCGGAAGCGACTGCGGCTTCGGCACATGGGTCGGACAGGCCGCGGTCGATCCCGATGTCGTATGGGCGAAGATGGCCGCAATGGCCGAGGGTGCGCGCATCGCGTCACGCGAGTTCTGGAAGCACTGAAGCGCGCGCGGGCCGCAGGCTGCTTAGTCACAGAATCTGGTTGCGCAGCGTCGCTTCACCCTTCCACAGGCGCTGGAGGTTGTCCTCCAGGACGTCCAGGACATTGTCCTCGTAACGCCGCGTCTCACCGGCGGTGTGCGGCGTGATGAACGTGTTGGGCAAGTCCCACAGCGCTGAGGTGCCCGGTAGCGGATCCTCCGGTGTCACGTCAATGCCGACGCCGGCGATGCCGCCGGAGCGCATTGTCGCGATCAGCGCCGCCTCGTTGACCACCTTGCCGCGCGCGGTATTGATCAGGTAGGCCGATTTCTTCATCCGGCCCAGCGCGTCGGCGTCGATCAGATTTTCCGTGTCCTTGGTCAGGGGGCAGGTCAACGCGACGATGTCAGCCTGCGGCAGAAGCGATTTCAGCTCGGCGACGGCGTGAACGCTGTCGGCGGCACCCTTGCCGGCGGCCGGGTCGCGCCGCACACCGATCACATGCATGTCGAAAGCCTTGGCCAGCTGCGCCAGCCGCCCGCCGATATTGCCCAGGCCCACGATCACGAGGGTCTTGCCGCCCAGCTCGTCTTCGCGCTGCGTCAGGTCGCCGATCATGCCGCGCCAGTAATGCTTGCGCTGGTTGTCGCGCGCCTCCGGGAGGCGCCGCGCCAGCGCCAGGATCAGCGCCATCGCGTGTTCGGACACCGCCTTCACATTGACGCCGCTGGCGCTCGCCAGGCGGATGCCCTTTGCTGCCAGCACGTCGCGCCCGAACTGATCGGTACCGGCGCCGATCGACTGGACGAAGCGCAATCTGGGTGCCTTTTCCACCAGGTCGTTGCGCCATAGACCGGAGATCACCAGCACGTCGGCTTCGCC
Organism: Casimicrobiaceae bacterium; assembly: GCA_050742615.1. GTDB lineage: Bacteria > Pseudomonadota > Gammaproteobacteria > Burkholderiales > Casimicrobiaceae > PALSA-1003. The sequence continues at coordinate 2,389 of JBOIGD010000105.1, forward strand.
CACGCGGGCGTCCAGCTCGTCGCGGTTCCAGACCTGGAAGCTGTTGATGCCGGTCTTGCGCTTCGCGAACTGCGGCATGAAGCCGTAGGCGACGTGGGCGAAACAGACGGTCAGCTTGTCTTTCGGCGGGATCATTGGACGCCTTCCTTTTCTTCCAAGTTCGCGTGATCGGTGACCGCATTCCGCGCCAGGCTGAAGATCGAGTAGCGGGGCATATCAGTCCGGACACCGTCTATCCGCGATAGCGCCGCAGAAACTGCTCGAGGCGCGGGCTCGTGACATTGGTGAGCACGCGTTCGGTCGGTCCTTGCTCGACGGCGAGGCCCGCATCCATGAACGTGACGTCGGTGGCCACTTCGCGCGCGAATTGCATCTCGTGTGTCACCACGACCATGGTCATGCCTTCTTCCGTCAGCTTGCGTATGACCGCCAGCACCTCGCCAACGAGCTCGGGGTCGAGCGCCGAGGTGACCTCGTCGAAAAGCACCACTTCCGGCGCCATGGCCAGCGCCCGGGCGATGGCGACGCGTTGCGCCTGCCCGCCGGAGAGGTGCTTCGGATAGACGTCGCGCTTCTCGGCCAAGCCGACCTTCGCGAGCAGGGCTTCGGCGATCTCCACGGCCTGGGCCGGCGGCAGACGCTTCACCGTACGCGGGCCTTCCATCACGTTTTGCAGAGCCGTCATGTGCGGGAACAGATGGAATTGCTGGAAGACCATGCCAACGCGAGCGCGGAACCGCGCCTGCTCGCGTGCCGATAGTGCCTTGGCGCCTTCGCCGAACTGCATCGCCGTGTCGCCGATGCGCAGCGTGCCGCGCGTCGGCTCTTCCAGCAGGTTGATGCAGCGAAGCAGCGTCGACTTGCCGCAGCCGCTGGGGCCGATGATGAAATGCGCTTCGCCTCGTCCGACGGCCAGCGATACCCCTTTCACGGCTTCGAGCGGGCCATAGCACTTGTGCAGATCGGCGATCTCCACCATCGGCCGGTCCTCGGCCGTCGTACCGCGATCAAATGTCATCACGGCGTTCCAGCCTCTTGGCCAGCTTCTGCATCGGGTAGAGGACGATCAGGTAGATGACCCCCAGCGTGGTGTAGATTTCCAGCGGCCGGAAGGTGTCGGACACGAATACCTGGGCCGTGTACATCAGGTCCGGCACGGCAACGATCGACAGCAGCGAGGTGTTCTTCAATTGCAGGACGGATTGATTGACGAACGGCGGCATCATGCGGCGCGTAGCCTGCGGCAACACGACGCGACGCATCACCTGCCAGGGCATCATTCCGATGGCCTTGGCGGCTTGCCACTGCCCACGATCGATCGACACGATGCCGGCACGAAAAATCTCGGCGGAGAACGCCGCCATGTAGAACGTCAGCCCCATGCCCGCGGCAAGCCAGGCGGGAATCGAGATACGGACGGCAACCGGCAGCGCGTAGTAGAACCAGATGATTTGAATCAGCAGCGGCGTGCAGCGGAAGACTTGCACGAAGGCACCTACCGGGGCGCGGATGACCCAATGCCTGCTCAGCAGCATCATGCCGCAGATGACACCGAGGATCAGACCGAGCGCGGTGGTGGCAGCCGCGTATCCGAGAGTGACTGACAGTGCTTTCAGCCACAGCTCGGGATGGTAGAAGGCGACCCCGAAATTCCACTCATAGGTTCCCATGCCGGCCTCGCTGTGTACGGATCGCCCGGTGCCGCGATCGGCGGCACGCATGAGCGGCTTCGAGAAACACCATTGGCACTTAATTCGTCAGCGACGTAGTATCTTGTCCGGACAAGAATGTCTCAACGATCGTGTTGACCGGGGAAGTTCTCGCATTCATGAGCGCCACGCCCAAATCGACGTCTTCACCACCTAAGATCAGCCCTGCAACACGCGCTAAGGTCACGAGTGACGCACGCGGGGACAACGGCCTGGAATCCGCACTGGGCGAGGTCGTACGCGAGTTTCGCAAGCGCCTTGGGCTCGGCATTTCCGAGCTGGGTCAACGCGCAAAGCTCTCGCCGGGCATGATTTCGAAGATCGAAAACGGCGCCATTTCGCCATCGCTGGCCAGCATCCGCGCGCTGGCACGGGCACTGCAGGTGCCGGTTACTTCGCTGTTTCGCGAATTCGACGAGGTCACCGATGCCACTTTCGTGCGTGCCGGCGAGGGCAGCCTGGTGCACCGCGACGGCCTGGGCATCGGGCACCAGTATCGCGTGCTTGGCCAGACGACGGCCAAGGGCATCGCTGTCGAGCCCTACCTGATGTCGTTTCTGGAAACGTCTCAGGTGCTCCCGTTTCTCCACCGGTCCGGCACCCAATTCGTCTACGTGCTGGAAGGCCAGGTGCTGTATCGCCACGGCAAGAAGACGTTCGACATGTCCGAAGGAGACTCGTTGTTGTTTCAGGCGGACGTTCCCCATGGACCGGAGAAGCTGTTGCGCACGCCGGTGCGCTATCTCTCCGTCCTGTCCTTCCTCGGCGGCTTCGGCGGTTAGGCGGGCGAGCCAAAGGAACGCCCGGTCGGCGATGGGCTGCAGGCCGGGCGATCAAGGCACTCGGCGGGCTGTTCCGGCGGGCTGTTCCGGCGCGCTAGAACGACACCTCCGGCGGTATCGATTCCTTCTTGATGCCGATGCTCTCCATCGCCGATGTCAGCCAGAAGTTGATGTTGCCATTGCCGCGGTTGTATTCGGACCACTTCTGCAAGAACTTCTGGAATCGACCATCGTCCAGGCGCACACCGGCATAGGAAGGCAGCGCATAGTTCGGCGTCATCAGATGGAGGGGACCGAGCTGCGCGTTCTTCGCGCGAGCGCCCATGCTGCCCATGACGCCGTCGATATACCGATCGGCGCGCCCGGACATGATGGCTAGCACGCAATCGTCCGATTTTGGCAACGCGACCTGGGTCGACTTCGGTGCGAAGCGCTTGATCTGTTGCTCCGAGCTGTTGCCGACGGCGTAGCAGACCCGGATCGACGGATCGTTCAGATCGGCCCAATGATTACCCTTCGGCTTCCATCCTGGCCGATCGATCGCCCCGAAGCCCAGCGTATAGAGCGGCCCGGCGAAATCGATGGCGAGCGCACGTTCGGGCGTCGCGTTGAAACCGAAGAACGCATGGCACTTGCCGCTCTGGATATCGAGCACCACGGTCTTGAAGCTCGTCTCCACGAACTCGAGTTCAACGTGCAGGCTCGCGGCGACGTCCTTCGCCATTTCAACGGCGAAGCCGCTCCAGGTTCCACCGGCGTCCTTCGCCGAATAGGGCTGGTACGCAGGGACGACGCAGACCGTGAGCTTCTTCTTGGCCATGATGTCGTTCCAGGCGGATGTCGGTTCGGCGGCGAGCGCCGCGGAAGAAGCAACACCGAAAATCACTGCGAGTGACAGAATGATTCGTGTGAACACGGTCTGCCCTCCATTGGCGATGTGAAGCGCCGGATACGCGTCGGATCGCGATTCTGAAACTTTCGAAGCCGCGATGCTTGCGAAAAGATGCTCGTCCGAAGCTTGACAAAAGCTTGGCACGTAGCCGATATTCCTGTCAAGAACAGATTATCCTTCCAAGAATAAAAATGCGAATGCCGCCAACGTTTGCGCGTTCCGCCGTCCTGTTGAGGTCCGAGTATGCCGACCACGTTTCAATTCAGTTTCGAAGGTAAGCCGGTAGCCGGCCGCGAAGGGCAAAGTGTGGCTGCCGCGCTGTTGGCGGCGGGCGAGCGCTGCTTGCGTATCGATGAGGCCGGCAACGCCAAGGGCGCGGTATGCGGTATCGGCTTCTGCTGGGAATGCCGTTGCAGCATCGACGGTGTTCCCGACACGCGCGCATGCGTTACCGAAGCCCGGCCCGGGATGATCGTTCGCCGCCAGCACGGCGTCCACCCATGCGACGATCGGTAGTCGTCATCGGCGCGGGTCCCGCCGGCATGGCAGCCGCCATCGAAGCGGCGGCGCGTGGCTGCGACGTTACCGTCGTCGATGAATCGGCGAGGCCGGGTGGCCAGATCTATCGCCAAGCCGATTCCCGTCTCGAGGGCAGCGAGTTCGCCGAGCCGACCGAACGGGCGCGCAAGAAGCGGCTGTTGCATCGGTTCGATCAGGCAGTCCGAGGCATGGACTATCGCGCCGGCACGGTCGCGTACGCGGCCTTCGACAACGGCGAGATCCAGGTGACGGTTGGAGATCGCACCGAGGCCTTGAAGCCCGCAGCGGTGATCCTCGCGACCGGCATGCGCGAGCGTGCGATTGCGTTCCCGGGATGGACGCTACCCGGCGTCATGTTCGCCGGCGGCGCGCAGGCCATCCTCAAGTCACAGCGCGTTGCTCCCGGGAAGATCGCGGTCGTGGCGGGATGCGGCCCGCTGCCGATCGTGGTGGCGTCGCAACTGACGCGCGCAGGGGTCGCGGTCGCGGCCTTGGCGAGTCTGCGCTCGCCGCAGGCGATGCTGCGGCACCCGGGCGGCTTGTGGCACGGGCGCGACGTCATGCGCGAGGGCCTGCGCTACGAATGGACGCTGCTCCGTGCCCGAGTTCCGCGCTTGACCGGCTTCGTTCCGATACGTGCACTGGGCAGCGAGCGGCTCGAAGCCGTGCAACTGGCGCGCGTCGACGCACGCGGGCAGGTGGTATCCGGGACCGTGCGCGAGATCGCCTGCGACCTGCTGGCGATCAACTACGGCTTCGTTGCCAACGGGGAGCTGGCAGCGATGGCGGGCGCCCGCATGCGGCACGATCCCGACGCCGGGTTCTGGCTGCCCGAGTCCGACGAGGAAGGCCGCACGTCTCTGCCGTGGCTCTACGCTGCCGGCGATATGGCCGGCCTTCGGGGCGCGCTGATTGCCGAAAGCGAGGGAACGATCGTTGGCGCCGCCGCGGCGGGCGCGGCACGAACGGCAGCCGCATCCGTTGCGTTGAGCGAGGCCATCGCAGCGCGACGGCGATATGGCGCATTCCAGCGCGTGGTGCGCGAGACACTGAGGGTCCCGTCGGCGCTGTGGCGCGCCACCACGGACGAGACCGTCGTATGCCGTTGCGAAAACGTGCGGTTCTCGGAGATTCGCGGCGCGCTCGACAATGGCCACCAGTCGCTCAACGCCATCAAGCGCAACACGCGTGCCGGTATGGGGTGGTGTGGCGGGCGCATGTGCCTGCATTCGGTCGCTGCGCTGGCCGAACTGCACGCCGGCATCGCACCCGCGAACATGATGACGCCTCGCCCGCTGGCGCGCCCCGTCGCGTTTGCGGCACTGGCGCAGCAGAAGCGCACCGCGGCGCCATGACGACGCATACCACGGATGTGCTGATCGTTGGCGCGGGACTCTATGGGCTGTCCTGCGCCTGGTGGATGGCACGCCGCCGGTCCGGCGCACGCATCATGGTCGTCGACGAGGGCGAATTCGCGAACGGCGCATCGGGCCGCAACGGGGCGGGATTCCGGATGCAGTGGGGCCTCGATCTCAATATCCAGCTGAGCCAGGAGAGCACCGCGTTTTTCGAGAAGGCCGCGGAACTGCTCGACTATCCACGCGGCATCGAGTTGAAGCAGGACGGGTACCTGGTTCTGGCACACAGCCAGAAGGCGTTATCCAAGCTCAACGACAGCATCGCGACCCAGCACCGGTATCAGGTGCCGAGCGAATTGCTGGATGCCGACGAGTGCATGAAGATGGTGCCGGCCCTGGGACGGGAGCGTCTCGTGGGGGGCACGTACTGCGCCAAGGATGGCAGTGCGTCGCCCTTCCGCCTGCTCGACGCGCTGCTGATTGCGTCCCGCCGCGACCGGGTTGACGTTCGCTACGGCACCCGGGTCGAGCGGATCGAGAAGCGCAACGGGGTATTTACGGCGTCGATCAAGGACGGGACGATCGAAGCCGACCGGGTGCTGCTGTGCACCGATTGGGCGGTGCCGCAACTGCTGCGGCCGTTTGGCGTCGATCTGCCGGTGTCCAGCTTGCCGAAGGAGGTCATCGTCACCGTTCCCTGCACGCCACGCGTGAAGCCGATCCTGATCGCGCTGGAACACAAGATGTCCGTCAACCAGGTCACGCGCGGATCGATCATCTTCGTGGTTTCGCGCGCGCGTGAAGGCTCGACTGTGGCCTCGACGCCCGAGTTCCTGGGCTGGGCTGCGCCGAAGGTCGTCGACCTCCTGCCAGGCGTTGCCGATGTCGCGGTTCTGCGCACCTGGGGCGGGGTGTCGAGCGTCACTCCGGACATGCAGCCGATTCTTGGGCGGTCGGGGGTCGACGGGCTTTTCGTGGCGGTATCTTCGTACCGCGGCCTCATGACCTCGCCCGCGGTCGGGCGCATGATGTCGGCTCTGGTGCTGGACGGCGTCTCCGACGATCCCGTCCTGTCCCAGCTGGCGCCCCATCGGTTCGAGACCGGCAGCCTGATCGTTGAACCCCTGCTGAACCAGGAATGATCGCATCGCGTCCGGTCGCCCGCCGGGCCGCCTCGATCAATCCGGCGCCTTTTCGTCCGGCTCGTGAAGCGCTGCCGGCTTGTCGTCGGAAGCCGGCACGGTAATCATTTCCCAGGCGAAACTGCGCATGAACTTCTGCAGCGACAACATCAGCGGCGTCCATCCGCGCATCCTCGAAGCCCTAATCGCGGGCAACGGAGGCGACGTCATGCCCTATGGTGCCGACCCTTACACCCAGCGGGCGGAAGCGCGTTTATGCGCCGTTTTCGAGCGCGACCACGCGGTCGCCATGGTGCCGACAGGTACCGCGGCCAACGCCCTGGCGCTTAGCATCCTCGCCTCGCCGATCTCGGCGATCTTCTGCCGGTCCGGCGCACACCTGCAGGACAACGAAGCGGGCGCGTCGTTGATGTACACCGGCGGCGCCCGGCTCGTCAGCATCGACGGCAGGAACGGCCTGATCGACCCGGGAGACCTGGATCGCGCGCTAGCCGGCTTCGATCCGGGGCGCACGTTGTCCCAGCCCGCCGCGGTCAGCGTCACCCAGGCGAGCGAATTCGGCACCGTCTACAGCTTGCAGCATCTTCGCGACATCGCCGACGTCTGCCGGCGCCATGGCGTTCGCTTGCATATGGACGGCGCGCGGTTTGCCAATGCGCTGGCGCACCTCGGCTGCCAGCCGGCGGAGATGAGCTGGCGGGCCGGCGTCGATGTGCTGTCGTTCGGCGCCACGAAAAACGGTGCCATGGCCGCGGACGCGGTCCTGGTCTTCGACCCGGCGCTCGCCGCCGGCCTGCGCATGCGGCAAAAGCGCGGCGGGCTGATCTTGTCCAAGCACCGCTTCCTGAGCATCCAGTTGGACGCCTACCTCACCGACGGCCTGTGGCTGGAGCTGGCACGCGCTGCCAACGCGCGCGCGGCGGAGCTAGCAGGGGGATTGGCGCGCTGCGGGCACGCAGAAATCCTCCATCCGGTCGAGGCGAACGAAGTCTTCGTCCGGCTTCCCGAAAGCACGCTCGCCAGCCTGGAGGCCAAAGGCTTCCAGTTCTACCGCCGGGGCGGCGGAATGATCCGGCTGGTCACCGCTTGTACCACCTCGCCGGGAGACGTCGCGTCGTTCGTCGCGGCCGTTGCCGAAAGCACTTAGCGCGGAGCAGCACAGCCGATCGCGAAGAAGCGTAAGGTTGCGCTTGCAACGGCCTCGCCATTTTCGTAAACCATCCCCAGTTTGAACTGATCGCCGACATCCCCTGGTCGGCCGCCTTGCGAAACCAGGCTACCGCCTGCGCGTAGTCCTTCTGCACGCCATTGCACTTGGCGTATATCAGTTCCAGGTCGTACTGAGCCGTCACTTCTCCCTGCGTCGCCGCTTTTTGAAACAACGCAACTGCCATTTTGTCGTCCCGCTTCGCGCCATCGCCCGTTGCATACATCACGCCCAGTTCGAGTTGGGCTTCCGAAACCATGCCCTGACCTGTGTTTTCGACTCGGTCACGGTTCTATCCCGCGTAAACCCATAGGCCATAGTCGGCCATAGGGGTATCGTAGCGTCGTGTCTCTTACTGCGATAGTCGCGCAAGGCTCAAAGCACTGTTTGTGGCGGGCCGTGCTCCGATCTGCTACCGGATACCCTCGACGTTTCGGGCAACGATGATTCAACCCATTGAGGGGATGCCGACCAGACGGGACGCGAAAAATTCGCTGCCCCGCACATTGGTGGGTCGAAATGAACCTTGCCCCTGCGACAGCGGTAGTCGCTATAAGCAGTGTTGTGGCAGGCTGACCTCCGACACGCTATCGCCACCCTTCCAGTCATTCGACGCAATCATGGACCGAGCCCTGACGGCACAGCGGTCCGGGCGCCTGGAATCGGCCGAAGAATTTTACCGGGAAGCGCTGAATATGCAGCCCAAGCATCCCGACGCACTACATATGCTGGGGGTCGTCCTATACAGCCAATGCCGATATCGGGAGTCAGCGCCGCTAATCCGCTCGGCAGGCGAACTGACCTCGTGGAAACTGCCTGGCGTGTTGCACAATTATGGCTTGGTATTGGGAGTCCGATTGAGTGGGCGGGATGTCGAACGTCGCGCCCGCGTCAGGCTCGAATATCGGCTATGGTCGGCCGAATGCGCGGTGATGCGTACCATGCAGGAGCCGCTCGTGAGCGTCGTCGTGCCCTCCTATAACCATGCCGCCTACATCGAGGAGGCCCTGCACTCGGTATTTGCCCAAACCTACCGTGATCTGGAACTGATCGTGATCGATGATGGCTCCCTTGACGCTTCTCCCGACATCATTCGCAAAAAACTGCTTGACTGCCCTTTCCCACACCGCTTCATCGCGCGCGACAACCGGGGCGCGCATAGCACGCTGAACGAAGCGATCATGCTGGCGAAGGGGATGTACATCAATCCCCTTAATTCCGATGATCGCTTCGAGCCCTCGCGCATGGAGGAGATGGTCGCCGCTATCTCCCGCGCCGGCTATGAGTGGGGTTTCTCAAGATGTGCCTGTATCGACTCCATCGGCGCCAGGATTGCCAGCGGCAGTGACCCGCTGATCAAGGACATCACGGGCATCGAGGAAATGATCCTGAGTGCCGATACCGTAGGTACCGCGTTTGTTGGGCACAATGTCGCCACCTCCACAAGCAACCTGTTTTTTTCCAGGGATCTGTTCATTCGCCTCGCCGGCTTCAACGCCTTCTACTCGAACCACGACTGGGATTTCTGCCTACGCGCGCTTTGGCTTGCCGAGCCCTGTTTCGTGCCAGCTGACCTGCTCCAATACCGATTGCATGGCACGAATACTATCCGGGAGTCGACGCAGCGAAACAAGTCCGAAGCCGATCAGCTAATCGCCGATTTTCACAGACGCGCGCTATCCGAGGAACCCGGCAATCCTTTCGCGCCGAGTCGGCGCACGACGGGCATCGGCTATATCGCAACGGGACTGAGGAAAGGCCACGGCGTCGCACTGGAACCCTCGACACTAAAGAGCCTCGATGACGAACTAAACCTACTGGACGAGCAGAACAGGACGCGATCCGAGCAAACGTCGCCGAATGGCCTGAGCATTGTCGGTTATTTCAGCGGCGAGTTCGGGCTCGCGGAGAGCGTGCGCGCGTTGGCCTCCACCTGCCTTCGGCGGGGCATTGCCGCCTCGTTCCGTGACGCCGAATTAGAGTTAGGATCGCGGCAAGCCAACCGCGTCATGGACAATATGCTCTCTGAGCGCATGCCCTACAAGCCCGTTTTGTTCTACCTCAATCCGGACGCGCTTGCTTCGGTGTTGCTTCGGCTCAAAGAGCGTGGCGAGCTCGAGAATAGGTACGTGATCGGCTACTGGTACTGGGAAATAGACGCCTTCCCTAGGAAATGGGAGAAAGCGCTCGGCATGGTCGATGAGATCTGGGTCGCCACCGATTTTGTCTTGAACATCGTCAAGCGCGCCACGACAAGACCGGTCATCAAGATTCCGCACGCGGTGGATATCACGCTGCCGCGCGACTATCGTCGTTCCGAATTCTCTCTGCCCGAAGACAGGTTCATCTTTCTGTTCACGTTCGATTTCGGATCCTATGCGGAGCGAAAAAACCCGCAGGCGGTGGTCGAGGCATTCACCCGCGCCTTCGGGAGCCAAGACAGCCGGGTCGGGCTCGTGGTTAAGTGCTCCCAAGGGCACAAATTTCCGGAAAAGCTCGATGGTTTGCTTGGCCTAGCCAGAGACGATCCACGCATCGTCATCTTGGACAAACTGCTGTCCAGGGAAGATGTCTACGGTTTACAGAGCGTATGCGACGCCTATGTCTCACTGCATCGCGCGGAAGGTCTCGGCCTTGGCATGGCCGAATGCATGGCACAGGGCAAGCCGGTCATTGGTACTGCCTACTCGGGGAATATGGAATTCATGAATGTCGACAACAGTTGCCTTGTCGATTACCGCCTGATCCCGCTCAGGCCCGGCCAATTCATCGATTACGAGCCTGGCTGGCAGTGGGCGGACGCGGATATCGACCAGGCGGCGGGCTATATGCGCCGACTCGTCGAAGATCCGAAATACAGGAACCGGATCGCCGATCGAGCAGCATCGGATATGGCTGGCCAGTATAACCATGCCGCGGTTGGCCGCGCTATCAAACATCGCCTTGCCGAATTGGAGCGACTGCAATTTGTTCACGTTCCCGGGCAGGAATTGACAACCGAAAATTCCAATTAGCACAAGTCCCGTCTTTCGAATTGTGAAATCCGGGCCGCCACCCCTGTCCAAACATGATTAACCGCAACGGCCTTTGCACATGCGGTAGCGGCAAGCGCTACAAACACTGTTGCGGTGCGATATTAGCGGATTCGCATTCGATCCCTCCGAACAACGGTGTGCCGCTCAAGGTAAGGAAGACATTTGTCGTCTTGGGCTCTCCGCGAGGTGGCACCTCCTTGATCGCAGGAGCACTGCACTACGCAGGCGTGTACATGGGTGACTTCCGCACCACCCAGTATGAAGCTCCCGACTTCAAGATACGGCCCACTGAGGCGCACGACGCCGTTGGGCGACTGCGCGAGATAATTGCCCGCAGAAATGAAGATCATTCATTCTGGGGCTGGAAGGTTCCAAACAGCATTTACTACATTCGAAGCATCGTGCACCTGCTCCGTGACCCGGTTTTCATGTTCGTGTATCGCGACGTTCTGGAGATCGCACGCTCCTCGGCCAAACACGACAACAAGGATTGGGACGTGGAGGGGCCGAAACTGATCGACGTTGCCAAGAACCACACCGGCAGAGTTCAGGAATTTCAGGCGTCGCTACGAAAGCCGCACCACGTGTTTCAATTGGCCGAAATTCATTCCGACCCCGAGAGGTTCGTCGCCGCCCTGGTCGAGATCATCCAACCTCTGCAAGCCGATCCTGCACCCATTCTTCGATTCGTGGACCGTTACGGCGGATACCACTGAGGAACTAGTGGCCGGCCCATCGCATGGCCGTCATCGGCAACGAAGCCGGTCCGCACGTTCATTGGGCCGGCGGAGGAGTTGCCGCCGATGAAGGGCACGAAGACGACTTTGCAGCCGCTGCACGGCTTGATTCCAAGACCATTCGCCTACGAAGATCGCGTACCTGAATCGGTCGCCGGGGCGGCGGAGCTATCCGCCCGGTCACCGCTTGTACGACCTCGCCGGAAGACGTCGCGTCGTTCGCCGAAGCCGTTGGGGAAAGCACTTGGACGGGAGAAGCGAAGCGAGACACTCTGCCTACGTGCCGCGAATATTGCAGCGTTCGGCATTCATCGCGCCGATCTAGGCGAGGTTGGCCTCGCCATCCGCCGCCGATGCGCGAGGATGATGAAGATCAGGATCATGACCGCCGGAAGGAACAGCCATTCCTTGGCAGGTCGGGGACGCTCGGTTTCGATTCCTGTCACCATGAAGCTCTGCTCGAACCCGGCCTTGTCGGCAGGACTGTGAAGCGCGACCGACATGATCTGCAGACCCGTTGGTAGCGCCATCACGCGCAGGCCCGCGCCGGCGATGCGCTGCGCACCACTGTCTCCGGCCGCCAGCGGCAGCAGCACCGATTTGCGGACCCGCCTGCCTTCGAGCGTCGTGCCGGCAATGCGCACCCGAAGGCCGGCTCCGGGAGGCGCTGTATCGGCCTGCTGCATCAGCGCCTGCGGGGGGAGCACGTCGTAGCGCGGCAAAGCCAAGTCGAGCCAGAAGCCTGGCCGCAGCAGCGTGAACGTGACGAGCAGCAACAAGGCGGACTCATACGAGCGATTGCGCGTCAGCAGCCAGCCCTGCGTACCGGCCGCGAACGCCAGCATGGCGGTGATCGCCGCTGCGACTATCAGTATCAGTTGCGACCACGACGCGATGTCGATCAGCAAGAGCTGCGGATTGAAGATGAACATGAAGGGAAGGATCCCGGTGCGGATGCTGTACAAGAACGCCGTAATGCCGGTGCGGATCGGATCCGCACGCGAAATCGCTGCGGCAGCGAACGATGCCAGTCCCACCGGTGGCGTGACGTCCGCCATCAGCCCGAAATAAAACACGAACATGTGAATGGCGACCAGCGGCACGATGAGGCCGGCCTGCGCTCCAAGCTCGACCACCACCGGCGCCATCAATGTAGAGACGACGATGTAGCTCGCCGTGGTCGGCATGCCCATTCCAAGCACAAGACAAATGAACGCGACGAGAAATAACATCGCAATGATGTTTCCCGCCGAAACCGTCTCGACGAATTCGGTCATGACCAGCCCGAGGCCCGTGACAGAGACCGTGCCTACGACGATGCCCGCCGCCGCGGTCGCGACCGCGATTCCGATCATGTTGCGCGCGCCCCGCTCCAGCCCGTCCATCAAGTCGGCGAAACCGGCTCGGCATATCATGGACGTTACAGGCTGACGACGAAAGAACGCCAGTAACGGCCTCTGCGTGACGAGAATTACGATGAGCAGAATGGCGGCATAGAACGCCGACAGTCCCGGGGACAATTCTTCCACCAGCAGCGCCCAAACAAGGACGATCACCGGCAGCAGGAAATGCAGCCCGGCGAGCAATGTCTGCTTGACCGGCGGCAAGGCCAGCACCGGCGCGGTAGGATCCTCGATGGTAAGATCGGGCTCGGCCGCGACCTGGCGCACGAGCAGCACGTACACGACGGCGATCAGCCCCGCAATAACCCATGACGCCGCACTTCCCAACAGCGGCTTGAGCCACGCGAGAGCGTAGTAGACGACGTTGGCGACCACGACGATGCCGGCTACCGTCATTAGCACGCCGGCCAATCGCCGCCAGCCGGAAAAATTGGCGGGGCGTGGCAGGCCGGAAATGCCCGCCTTGCACGCTTCCAGGTGGACGATGTAGAACAACGCGATGTAGGAAATGATCGCGGGTAGGAAAGCGTTCTTGACGATCTCCGAATACGGTACGCCGACGTATTCCGCCATCAGGAAAGCGGCAGCCCCCATCACCGGCGGCATGATCTGGCCGTCGACGCCGGCCGCTACCTCGATAGCGCCCGCCTTCTCGGCCGAGTAGCCCACGCGCTTCATCAGCGGAATCGTGAAGGTGCCGCAGGTAACCACGTTCGCCACCGACGACCCGGATATCATGCCCATCAGGCCCGACGAGACGACCGCCGCCTTGGCCGGCCCCCCACGCATGTGGCCGAGCAGCGAAAATGCGACCTTGATGAAGTAGTTCCCCGCCCCGGCCTTTTCGAGCAACGCGCCGAAGAGCACGAACAGAAAGATGTAGCTGGCCGAGACCCCCAACGCGACGCCGAACACGCCCTCGGTCGTGAGCCAGTAATGCGACACTGCCTTGCTGATCGAGATGCCCTTGTGGGCGATGACGTCCGGCATGTGCGGCCCCGCGAACGCGTACCCCAGCATCAGGATGGCGATGATCGCCAGCGGGGGGCCGACGACACGCCGCGTCGCCTCGAGCAGCAGCAGCATGCCGATGATGGCCGATACGGTATCGAGCATCGTCGGCTCGCCGGGCCGGTTCGAAATCTCGCGGTAGAACAGAAACAGGTACGCCGCGCAGAACGCGGCGCCCGCCGCGAGCAGCCAGTCCTGCGTGGGAATGCGATCGCGGGGCGAACGCTTGGCGAATGGGAAGACGAGGTACGCGAGAAACAGGCCGAAGCCGAGATGCAGCGAGCGCATCTCGGTCGAATTGAGCACGAACGCGTTGACGATGAAGGGAAGCGGCGACGAGTACCACAGCTGCAGCAGCGACCAGGCGACGCAAGTCCACGCAATGACGCGCGCGACCGGCCCGGAAGGCCGACGCCCTCCGAGGTCGGCCTCCTGGACCAGTGTAGCGGCGTCAACGTGATCGATCACAGCGACTATCCTTTCCTTACTTGATCCAGCCCTTCTCCTTGTAATAGCGCAGCGCGCCCTCATGGATGGGCGCCGAGATCCCGTCCTTGATCATCCGCTGGGCGTCAAGATGGGCGAACGCCGGGTGCAGCTTCTTGAACTCGTCGAGATTGTCGAACACGGCCTTGGTGATCACGTACACGACATCGGCGGGTACCTTGCTCGAGGTCACCATCGTCGCGGTCACGCCGTAGGTCGGCGTCGGCTGCGGGTTGTTGGCGTAGATTCCGCCCGGAATCGTGACCTTGGCATAGTACGTATGCTTCTTCACAAGCTCATCGACGGCGGCATCCGCAAGCGGCACGAGCTTCGCGCCGCAGGTCGTGGTCGGATCCTGGATGTTCGCCGACGGATGCCCGACGCCATAGAAGAAGGCATCAATCTTGTTGTCGCACAGCGCCGGTCCGTGCTCATCCGCCTTGAGCTGGGAGGCGAGTGCGAAGTCCGACATCTTCATGTTCTCCGCCGCGAGCAGCTCTTCCATCGCCGAAAGGGTACCCGATCCCGGGTTACCGACGTTGACCCGCTTGCCCTTGAGGTCGCTGAATTGCTTGATATTGGCTTCCTTTCGCGCCACCAGCGTAAACGGCTCGGGATGCACCGAGAACACCGCGCGCAGATCCTTGTCCGCCTCCTTGAACGGCGCAACGCCGTGATAGGTCTGATACTGGACGTCGGATTGGGCCATCCCGAAGTCGAGCTCGCCGCTCTTGACCGCGTTGGCGTTGTAGACCGAGCCGCCGGTCGACTCGACCGAGCAGCGGATGCCGGTCTTCGCGCGGTCCTTGTTGACCAGCCGGCAGATCGCGCCGCCGACCGCGTAGTAGACGCCGGTGACACCGCCGGTGCCGATGGTCACGAATTTCTGCTGTGCCATGACGGGCAATGGCACCGCAAGCGCACAAGCGAGCGCGAGCCCCGAAAAGATGGCGGCGTATCGGATCCGGCATGCTTTCAACAGCGACGTGTTCATGGTTGCTCTCCTCAACGGTTGCCTATGTCGCCGGTTCGCGGGAATCGAGAAAAAGGCGACGCATCTCTGCGCAACTGGCGTTGCGCAGGCCGAGATGTTCGATGACTTCGCGGCACGCTCGGACGAGCTGCGCGTTATCGGTCGCGATGGCGCCCGACGCAAGATGCAGATTATTCTCGAAGCCCACGCGCACGTGGCCGCCGAGCAGCGCCGCCATCGTCACGCAGCGCAGCTCCGCGGCGCCGAAGGCGCACGCCGACCATGGCCACGCGGTCGGAAGCCGGGCCACGAGCGGCGGCAGTTCGGCCGGACGGCCGGCGCGGCGCTGCGCATAGGATCCGAGAACTAGGAGAACATGCGGCGCGGCCTGCGCAATCACGCCATCTGCATGCAGTCGCACCAGGCCCGCCATGTCATTTTCGTCGTAGACGATGTACTGCACTAGCGCATCACGCTGAACCAGTTCCGCAATGAAGTGCGCAATCTCTTTTTCGAGCGCCGGATCGCTCCATAACTCGCGCACGGCGAGCGACAGCGCTTGCGGCGCCAGCTCGCGCGCATGTGCTATCTGCTGTGCCGGCGTATAGCGGCCGCCGCTTTCGGTGGTCACCTGAAGCACAAGATCGGCGCCCACCCGCCAACGTATGGCGTCGATCGCGGCACGATAGTCGTCGGCCTCGAGGCTATGCCGGCCCGCGGCGTCGCGCACGTGCAGATGCATCATCGAGGCGCCGGCCACAAGGCAATCCTCCGCGCATTGCGCGAGCTCGTCGGGGGTAAGCGGAAGGCGCGGATGGTCGCCACGTGTCCTGCGCGCGCCGTTGGGTGCCACCGCGATCGCCACCGCAAGGCTCGCTTGCTCACTCATGCTGCAGTCGTTCGCAGCATCGGCGCATCGGCGACCGCGGCGTCGATCGCCTCGCCCAAGCGCTGAACGATCTCGTCGATCTCCGCCGGCGTGCTGATGAACGGCGGCGCCAGGAGCACGTGATCGCCGAGGTTGCCGTCGATCGTGCCGCCCATCGGATAGACCATCAGGCCGCGCGCCATCGCGGCGGCCTTGATGCGCTTGTGCAACGCGAACGCTGGGTCGAATGGCCGCTTCGAATCGCGATCGACCACGAGCTCGACAGCCATGAACAGGCCGCGGCCACGGATATCGCCCACGAAGCGATCCGAGTCGAAGCGCTCATGCAACCGATCCGCGAGGCGCGCACCGAGCGCGTTGACGGCGTCGAGCAAGCGGTCGCGCTGGATGACCTGCTGCACCGCCAACGCGGCGGCGCACGCGACCGCATGCCCGAGGTAGGTGTGACCGTGCTGGAACTGGCCGCTGCCGCGGCTCAGCGCGTCGACGATCCGCCCCTGAACGAGCACCCCACCGATCGCTTGATAGCCGGCCCCCAGCCCCTTGGCGATGGCCATGAGGTCCGGGATCACTTGTTCCTGTTCGCACGCGTAAAGCGTGCCGGTACGCCCCATGCCGCACATGACCTCGTCGGCGATGAACAGGATGCCGTGACGATCGCAGACTTCACGGACGCGGCGGAAATAGCCCGGCACCGGCGGCACGGCCCCGGACGTTGCGCCCCCGACGGTCTCCGCGCAAAACGCAATCACGCTATCCGGACCGAGCCGCTGCACCGCGTCCTCGAGCTCGCGGCCGAGTCTCTCGCCATAGGCCACCGGCGACTCGCCGTCGCGGCGGTCGCGGTATTCGTAGCACGGGGCGACGTGAGTGACATCGATCAAGAGCGGCGCGAACTGCTTGCGCCGCCATGCATTGCCCCCGACGGCCAGCGCGCCGAGCGTATTGCCGTGATAGCTCTGCCGCCGCGCGATGAAATGGCGTCTCTGTGGCTGGCCGATCTCAACGAAATATTGCCGGGCGAGCTTGAGCGCGGCCTCCATCGCCTCCGAACCCCCCGATACCAGGTAGACCTGCGCCATGCCGGCCGGCGCATGCTCGATCAGATGATCGGCGAGACTCTCGGCCACTTCAGTGGTGAAGAAGCTCGTGTGCGCGTACGCGATCTTGTCGATCTGGGCGCGCATCGCGTGGAGGACGTCGGGATGATTGTGACCGAGGCACGACACGGCAGCGCCTCCCGACGCATCGAGGTATTCCCGCCCGTCCGCATCGACGACCGTGATGCGGTGTGCGCCCGCTGCTATGGGAGGCGTCACACGCGACTGTCGGTGCAGGATGTGCGTCACGCGCGCGCCCGGTACCCAGTCTCGCGCCAATACGCGTGCGAGGCCGCGAGCCGACGCTCGACTTCGGCGAGGCGGTTGAGCACCTTCTTCCCGCCACGAGCCGCGAGCTGGGCAAGCAGCAACTCGACCAGCGCAAGCGGTGCGATCATCGAAGGGAAGAACGACAGCGACTCGGTGCCGAACAGCAACGTATGATCGGCGCGGCGCGCCAGCGGAGACATCGCGCTATCCGAAAAAGCGATGATCTTGACGCCACGCTGCCGCGCCGCCTCGACGGCCAGCACCGTGGGAGCGGAATACGGCAGCTGGCTCACTGCCACCAGCACATCGCCGCGCTCGAGCGCTTCCGCCTGGTCCAGCAGAAATCCGCCCAGACCGTCGAACAACACTCCATTGGTGGCGATCAGACTGTAGGCGTAGCGAAAGTAAAAGGCGATGCTGAAGCTAGCGCGCACGCCGAGGAATCCGACCCGCCGGGCACGGGCGATGGCCTCGGCCGTCGCCGTAATCGCTGCCGGCTTGTTAAGCACCTGCACCGATTGAACATCGCCGATCTGCGCGTCGACGATCTTGCGCGCGAGCTTTCCTGTGCGGCTCGCGGCCGGCGTGGATTGCAGGGCGGAGGCCCGCCGGCCGAAGACGGAGCCGCCGGCTATGGCCTCCCGAAAAGGCCGGCGCAGCGACGCGTAGTCGGCGAACCCGAGAACCCTCGCAAGTCGCACCATCGTAGGCGCGGAAACGCCTGCCTGAATTGCCTGTTGCCGCATCGACAGCAACGCTACGTCGCTCGAGTGGTCGCACATCCAGCGTGCTGCGCGCTGCAGCTCCGGCGATAGCGCTTCGAATGCCTTCCTCGCGCGACGAAGCACCTCGGCAGGGTCGGTCGGCGGCGCGGACGCCCGGGCTAAAGCCTTCATTTAACGAATGTTGCACTGGGCTTGCTTTTATTACAAGTGTTTCATCGCGCAAACGTATTCGTCCGAGGCGTCACACGTTATTCCATCCATTTCCTCAGCGCCGCTGGGGTTCGGCCCCATTTGGTAGGCCCCCGGCAACGGCCGCGAAAAAGGGTTCGCTCGAAAAGACAGGGGGGTGTGAAAACAGTTCCAGAAGGCGGCCCTCCGAACTATAGTCCCGGCCCACGCTGGCGGAGCGGTCCGAAGTCCTGTGCGGTGTCCTCCGAACTACGCCCGTTGGAGTAGGCGGCTGTACGGCTATGCCGGCCCGCTGTGAGCCCCACAAAATTGAAAAGGCCTGCGTCTGCGGCAAGCCCTTGAATGTTTGGTTGCGGAAACCTGCAACCCACGGGAAGCGGATGGTCGGCTCACTCCATCACTGGAGCGCTCGCTTTTTCGATTCATCGCGAAACAATGAATTGAGCTCATGGCCAGAAGGCGCGTCGATGAACCCATCGAATCTACCTTGCTCCGCAATCAACCTGGCAGCACGCATAAATCCACCCCAGGCTGAGCGCGCGAGCGCACCGCCAACACTGACTCGCCGCACCCCGAGCGCGGAGATCTCCTGCATCGTGAGCTCGGTCACCGACCCAATCAGCAGATTGAGCGGCTTCGGTGCGACGCCTGCGACCACGGCCGCGATTTGATCGCGCGTGTGGATACCCGGTGCATAGAGGCAGTCGGCACCGGCCTGTGCGTAGGCCTTGAGCCTCCCGACCGTTTCGTCGAGATCGGGTCGACCCACAAGAAAACATTCGGCGCGTGCGACAAGAAGCGTATCTCCGCCCGCCTTATCGACGGCACTTCGCGCGGCGCGAATCCTCTCGACCGCGACGCTCAGCTCATAGAGCGGCTTCGCCGCATCGCCGGTCGAATCTTCTATCGACAGTCCCGCCACCCCGGTCCCAACGGCGAGACGTACGCTCTCTGCAACGCCGGCCGCATCGAGCGCGAAGCCACTTTCGAAGTCAGCATTCACCGGCAAATCGGTGGCGGCGACAATGTCCTGCAGGTGGGCGAGCGCCATGGCGCGCGAAATGGCGCCATCGGGACGTCCCTGCGACCAGGCAAAGCCGGAACTCGTGGTGGCAAGCGCCTTGAAGCCGAGGCGTTGCAGAAAACGCGCGCTTCCCACGTCCCACGGATTTGGGATGATAAAACAGCCGGCCTCATGCAACTGCTGAAAAACGCGGCGCTTGTCGGCGATGCTGGGGCGAGTCTCGGCCATTCGAAGCACTCCTGGTTCGATACAGTTGGTTGCAGAAATCCAACGTCGCGATGGCCTTTGGCGATCCGGTCCATGCGGATGCGCTCAGACAGCGCGGTTTGGCAAAGATCTCGGATCGTTGTAGCTCTTCACGTCGGTGCCCCGATAGAGAATCTGCGCATTGCGCTCGGCGATCTTCTTGTGCAGGGCGATGAATTCAGGGTCCATGTCCCGTGAGGGACGCGGCTCAAGCTCGAAATGATGATGGCGGTCGACGCCCCGCACCAGCGTAGCGCTGTCCTCGCCGGCAATCTGTGAGACGCTGGTCGGGATATAGCGGATGGCGAAGCCTATGCGCCGGTCGTTCGACGGATTCGGGGGCGACCCGTGCACGAGGCGCACATGGTGCAGCGACATTTCGCCGGGCTGCAATTCGATCACCGTGGCCTTCGACGGATCCACCTGCACTGTGACTTCCTGGCCCCGGGTGAGCAGGTTGTTCCGGGAGAAGGTATCGCGATGAGGAATCTGCTCCGAAGTGTGCGTGCCAGGTATGAATCCCATGGCGCCGTTGGCCCGATTGCTCGGCGTAAAGGCGACCCACGTGGTGACCACATCCGGCCTGCTCAGGCCCCAATAGGTCGAATCCTGGTGCCAGGAGACGAAGGCCGGATGGTTCGCCTCCTTGATGAAGAAGTTCGTCGTCCAGCACAGCAGGTCGGGACCGTACAGGTCGGCTACCGCGTCGACAATGCGGGCTTGCCGAACGAGATCGCCGAGCCAGGAGAACAGAAGATGCGACTTGTGGCGCAGGTCTCCGCCGAGCGGCCCTCCGGCCTTGGCTTCGAACGCCTCGAGCCGGTGCCGGAACTCCAGCGCATCGCTTTCCGACATCACCCGGATGGGAAAAACGCAGCCATCGCGCCAGAACTGTTCAACCTGCGACTGACTGAGGACATTGGGCATGTCGGTTCTCCGATGAGATTGGCGGAGCCATGTCCGGCGACGGCCGTCCCAGCCGTCGACGACCGCCGCAGGGTCCCGGCAGGGCGGGTGCAGGTCCGTCCCGATTGGAGGGCTCAGGTTCCCAGGTAGTTTCGCCGCACGGCCTCGTCATCCGCGAGGTCGGCACCCGTTCCTTCGAGTGTTACTCGGCCCGTTTCGAGCACGTAGGCGCGGCCAGCCACGTCAAGGGCCATGGCCGCATTCTGCTCCGCCAGCAGAACCGCCATGCCCTTGCCGGCCAGCATCCGAATGATGCGGCTAATCTCTTGCACGATGAGCGGGGCGAGCCCGAGCGTCGGCTCGTCGAGCAGCAAGCACTTTGGTTGGGCGATGAGCCCGCGAGCGATAGCCAGCATCTGCTGCTCGCCTCCCGACATTAATCCGGCCTTCTGGCTGCGCCGCTCGGCCAGACGCGGAAACATGCTGAACAGCGCGTCAAGGTCACCGTTGAGGTGATTGCGGTCGCGGCGATGGTAAGCGCCCATAAGCAGGTTTTCCGTGACCGTGAATTTCGGGAATATCTGTCGCCCCTCCGGCACCAGGACAATGCCGCTGTTCACGCGCTCCGCGGTAGAAGCTTCGTTCATTTTCTTGCCCTGGAACGCAATCGATCCGGAGGTCGGTTCCTTGAGTCCCATAATGGTGCGCAACGTCGTGGTCTTGCCGGCAGCATTGGCGCCGACCATGGCGACCACCTCTCCTTCGTACACCGCAAGCGACACGTCCTTAAGAACGTGGTTCTTGTCGTAATGGACGTTGATCCCCGAAAGCTCAAGCATGCCCGCGTCCCAGGTACGCCTCGATCACCGCGCTATCTCGCAGCACTTCGTCCGGACGTCCTTCGGCGATCTTGGCTCCGTGATGAATGACGATAGCGCGGTCGGCGAGCTTGCCCAGGAAGCTCACCCGATGGTCGATGACGCAAAGCGTCGTCCCATGCTGGCGCAGGTCCCGCAGAACTTCATCGAGATTCTGGATTTCCTCGTGACCGAGGCCGCTACCCGGCTCGTCGAGTAGCAGCAGCTCGGGCTCGCACATCAGCGCCATCGCCACGCCCAACATCTTCTCGCCCCCGTACGACAGGCTGCTGGCCGGCTGGTCGCGGAATGCGTCCAGACGGCATAGTCGGAGTATGCGGCCAATGCGCTCCACAAAATCGGCCGTGCTGGTGTCAAGGCGGAATCGAGGCAACAAGGTCGCAACCCGCCGCCATCCGGACTGGCGCTTCAGCCGAAGGTGTCCGGCGATCGCAATGTTGTCGAATACCGAGAGCTCACGGAACAGTTGCGGATTCTGGAAGGTCTTCACGATTCCGGCTTCGGCAATTTCGTGCGGTTGGCGACCGTTTAGCTCGTGCGATTTCCACAGCAGCGTGCCCTCGGATGGAAGATAAACGCCGGAAATGAGGTTGAGCAGCGTCGTCTTGCCGGAACCATTGGGTCCGAACACGCCGACAATCTCGCCTTTGTCGAGACGGAACGACATGTCCGACACTGCGGTCAGGCCGCCGAAGCGTTTGGTCAGATTGCGGACTTCAAGAAACACGGCGCAGCCTCGACAGAATTCCGACAATGCCATGCGGCATCGCGAGGATGGTCGTGATCAAGATCAGTCCATACACCAGCAGCCTCGCTTCGGCGTTGAGATCGATTACATGCGGCAGCGCGGTCAGCACCAGAGCACCGACAATCGGTGCCGCCACGAAATCGCGGCCGCCCAAGAGAACCATCGCGATGATCGCGAGTGACTGATCGATCGAGAAGTAGTTGGGATCGATGTAGCCTATGTAGAACGCGTACAGGCTGCCGGCCACGGCCGCGCCGGCATTCGCGGCCACGAACGATATCAACTTGTAGCGGAAAACATTGATGCCCAGCGTGTCCGCAAGTTCGTCATTGAGTCGAATCGACGCGAAGCACCGCCCCATCCATGAGTGGACGATGCGTGAATAAAAAATTACGGCTATGACCACCAGGGCCAGACTCAGGTAGTACCACATCAGCGTTCCCTCGACCGCGATCGTGCCACGCCCGGGAAGCCACAATGTAGGCGTCATCGTGAAATTGACGCCGAGCGAGCCATTAGTGAAGCTGTTCCAGTTCAGGATGATAAGCCGGGCGAGCTCGGAGAATGCCAGCGTGACAATGGCGAAATACAGTTCCCTCAGCTTGAAGCGGAAACAGATAGCGCCAACGATGATCGAGATCAGCACAACGAACACGACCCCCACGGCCATGCCCAGCCAGAACGAGATCGCCCAATGGGCCATCGAGAGATAGGTGGCGTAGGCGGACAGTCCGAAGGCACCCGCGTGGAACAGCGACAACTGCCCGGTAAAGCCAAAGATTAGATTGAAGCTTACGGCGAGGATTCCGAGAATGAACGTGAATATCAGTATGGTGAGGACGACGTTGCTGTGTACCACCGCCGGTACCAACAGCAGGGGAATCCAGAGGAGCCACGGTCTCATCGGTTGGAAGCGAACAATCCGGCAGGCTTTAACAGCAGTATCAGCACCAGGAAAATCAGCCCGTAGGCATCGTTGTAGGCCGATGGAAGAAAGATCGATCCAACGCCTTCCGCAACGCCAATGATGATGCCGCCGGCGAAGGAGCCCATCACGCTGCCGATGCCAGCGAGAATCGCGCCTTCCACTCCTTTGAGAATGTAACCGCTGCCGATTTCGGGCGTGATCGAGTAAAGACTCGCGTAGAGAGCCCCACCGAGCCCTGCCAGAGCTGCCGAATAGGCGGCGACCCCCGCCTGCAACAGCTTGGTCCGCACGCCCATCAACGCCGCGGCTTCCGGGTTCTGAGCGTACGCGTAGGCGGCACGGCCAGCCCAGGTCCGCGTAAGCGCGGCATAGGTGAACAAAATCACTCCGAGCAGCACGACGAACACCACCGCCTTCATTTTCGGCACGATCACTCCACCGATCCTGAAGACGCCCGGAAGCACATAATGCATGTTCTGCGGCGTGGTGGTCCACACCATCAGTACCACGGCCACGATCACGGAAATCAGCCCGATCGACACGATCAAGCCGTTGATCAGGTTGTTACGGGTAAAGCGAAACAACACCTGATCGGCAACCAGCCCGAGTACGGCAACGCAGACCACCGCCAGGGGCACCGCCAACGGATAGGCGAGCCCGGTACCGTCGGTCAGGTACCATGTGATGTAGGCTCCGAGCATCATGAACGCGCCAAGCGCGAAGTTCACAATGCCCGTAATGCCGAACGTCAATGTTACACCCAGCGCGATGATTGCATAGAGCGTTCCGACAATGATGCCGTTGAGCAGCTGGCCTACGACAAGCTGCAGCATGCCTTACTTCGGCTGCGGGTGAGTTACCGTGATCTTGCCGCCTTTCTGCACATCGACGATGTCAAAATTGAATATCTCTTCACCCGTCTGATCATAGCGAATCTTCCACAGTCCGTCGTAAGTGAACGACTCTAGCGCCTTCTTCACTTTCGCGACATCATCCACCGTTCCCGCGCGTTTCATCGCCTCCACCAGCATATAGACGTGGTCGTAGCATGACGACGAGCACAACGGCGCCTGGTCGTAAGGAAACTCCTTGGTCTTGTAGTACGTTTTGTAGTCTTCGATGAATTTCTTCACCTTCGGCTCAGTGTTCTGCGCCTCTTCGAAGTATTTCGGAATATAGGCGACGTAGTCGTCGATGTAGTCCTTGTTCTTGAGTGCCGGCCCGAGCGAGCCGCGAACCAGCCAGAACTTCGTCAGCCCGAGCTGGGTCGCTTGCTGCACGATATCGTAGAGCACTGAGTCAGTGTATCCGGGGAACAGGTAATCGGGCTTCGCCGCCGCGATTTTGGCAAGTACCGCGGAATAGTCCTTGCTGCCGGGCTCGAACCAGTTTTCCTGAAATTCGATGCCTGCGCTCTTGAACGCCGCCCGGTAGATGTCTGCAGCCACATGCCCGAAAGCGTCGTTCTGCATCAGCATCGCAACGTTCTTGATACCCTTTTTTTTCAGGTAATCGACCATCAAAGTGCCGAAACCGCTCTCTCCCGCATCCCAATTCCAACTGCGCATCAGGTAGGTATTGCCGGGCTTGCCCAGTTCGTAGTGAATCTGGGTCGCGCCACCCATCAACAGAAACGTGCCGTCATGTTGCCTGGCGTAGCCTTCGATACCCTTGAACACATTGGTGAGGAATGGGCCGAACACATACTTGACCTTGTCCTCCTCCAGCAGCTTCTTGAGCTGGATCAGCGCCTGCTGGGGGTTGCCCTGCGTGTCAGGATTGATCAACTGCAGCTTGTAGGTCTTGCCCGCGACCTGGAATCCGCCGGCCTTGTTGATTTCGTCCACAGCCATGCGCACGCCCTGCGATGACATCCAGCCGTAGGTATTGAGCGAGCCGGTCTGGGCCTCGATCTCGCCGAGTTTCACGACTTCCTGCGCGCCCGCTGTACACGCAAAGACGGCAAATCCCATCGAAACGGCAAAGAGCCTCAGTGACAAGACTAAAACTTTCATATCCCCTCCGTTAGCACTCGATTGGCAAATCAACCCTTCCGGACGTTGCGCTCGCGCGCGCCTCCGCAAATCGGCGTTTTATTTGCGGTCAATACCGATCGGTCATGCGTCGCGACCGATCTTCAAGCGGTGGTTCACGCGACCCTTCGCGGCAGGACTACAACGTTGCCACCACCTTTTGCGTCTGCGCATTCTCCTGCTGTTGCAAGGCGAAGATAGAGGTATAGCCGTGCGACCAGTCCGGTGGCACTTCGCACGCTTCCGGGTCGATATGCGCGTAACGCGCCGGCTTGCCGCGAATAATGGCGCCGCCGTATTTCTTTGAGGGAATGGGGTTAGGCGTGTAGGGGAACGCGTCGGCCGAAGTCAGGGTATAGAGAAGCAGCGGTCTGCCGTGGTCGGAGGTATTGGCTGGTGACCCGTGCAGCGTGCGGCAATTGTGGATGGTCACCGAACCGGCCGGGCCTACCATGTACTTCGCCTTGCTCAGATCGATCTCGGCCACATCGTTTTCCGACAGGCAGCCTAGCCACCGGCCCTTGTCGTCGTATTGCGTCGGCATCTTCCAGCGATGACTGCCGGGCAGGAATCCCACCGGCCCCTGATCCATCTCGCAATCGTAGAGGTAGGTCCCGATCGTCAGCGGCGAGTAATTGGAGTGCGGCCAGAAGGAAATGTCGTAGTGCCATTTGACCTCCGCCCCACCTCTTGCCCATTTGAAGTTGAGCTTGGATTGGTGATATTTGACGTCCGGTCCGACGAGGTCCGCGACAATATCGCCCAGGGGCGATTGCGAGACGTAATCCCAGAACACCTGATGCTCGTCGACCGGGCTCGATACACGGCGCAGGCGCGGATTCGTCGGCGTATGATCCGGCTCGAGATCGAATACCGCATCGGATTTCGTCACTTTGCGGCTCCTCTCCACAAGCTCCTCCGTAGCGGCGCGGAGCTGCCGAAGCCGTTCTTCCGGAACGATCTTCTGCAACAGGATAAAGCCATCGTCGAAATACGCTTCGCGCTGCTTTTGCGTGAGCACATTGGGGGAAAGCGCCAGAATCTGCTCAGGTGTCATGATCCGTTCCTCGCGAGAAATTGCCGTGTCGCCGCCCGCGCCGATCCATCAGCTATCAGTTCCGACGGTAGCGCGGGTGAATTGCTCGATGCTGTCGATCAACCTGTCCAAGGCCTTGGCGGCAGCGTCTTCTTCGCCCTTGGATATGGCGCGCGCAATATCCGCGTGCAGTTTGGCAGTCAGCGGCATGTCGGCCGCCTGCTTGTAGTGAATGAACCAGAAGCGCCGCGACAATGAGTGCATCAGGGTCATCGCACCCGCGCAAAACTCGTTGCGGGATGCTTGCGAGCACAATTCGTTGAATTCGCGATCGATCCGCATGAACGTGGTTTCGTCGTTTGTTTTCGCAGACTGCTCGAAGATTCGTGCAATCTCCGCAAAGCGCGTGCGTTCGTCCGGAAGCGCCCGGCGCGCCGCGCTTCTTGCCACCAGCCGCTCGACCTCGCGACGGACCTCGAGCAGGCGCAACTGGCTCTTGACGTTGATTTCGGAGACGATTATGCCGCGCCGTGGCAGGATCGTTATCAGCCGTTCGCGGGCAAGCCGATGCAAGGCCTCTCGAATGGGGGTGCGCCCGATCCCCAACGCTTGACTCAGCCTGGCCTCGGACACTGCCGTTCCCGGATGCAGCTTGAGCGTGACGATCATCTCTTCCAGGATCGAATACGCCTGATCGGTCAGGCTGCGCTCGTTATCGTGAAGCAATGTGGCGTCGATTGCACTGGCGACCTCGTGGGCGACGACCTTTTCGCTCCGGTTCATCACTCGTTCCGCGGAAAGCCTGCCTGCGGTCATACGTGCCTGCGCTTGTCGACGAGGCTCAGGAATGCTTCGTATTCCTTCGGGTCCACGCCGTAGCTGTGATCGTCGTCGGGAAACTGGCCCGATTTCACCTCTGCAACGTACTGCTTGAGACCGTTGACGGCGACCTCCGTGAGATTGGCATAGCGCTTCGTGAACTTCGGCTTGAAATCGGTAAAGACGCCCAGCAGATCATAACTGAGGAGGATTTGTCCGTCGGTTCCCGCGCCCGCCCCGATTCCGATCGTTGGAATCTCGAGTTGCGCAGAGATTACCTTGGCTATGGGTGCGGGCACGGCTTCAAACTCCAGCATGAAGCATCCGGCATCCTGAATCGCCAACGCATCGGTCAGGATTTTCATCGCCGCCGCTGCAGTGCGCCCCTGAATCCTGAATCCTCCAAAGACGGCGATGGTGTGGGGCGTCAGTCCGATATGCGACGCCGTTGGAATTCCGGCATCCACAAGCGCTTTCAATATGTGTCCTTGCGACTTGCCGCCTTGGGGCTTTATCGCATCGCAGGCCGCCTCCTGCATGAACCGCGTCGCGTTGCAAAGTGCGCGATCGATCGTGTTGTAGCTTTGGTAAGGCATGCACCCGAGCACGAACGTGTTAGGGGCGCCACGACGCACGGCCGCGGAGTGCAGAATCATCATATCCATGGTTGCGGGAATGGTATTGGGATGCCCATGGGCGACCATGGCCAGGCTGTCTCCGACCACCGCGACATCAACACCCGCCATTTCCGCCCACCGCGCCGAGGTGTAGTCCGGCACGGACGTGTAGACCATCTTCTCACCGGATTGTTTGGAGTCCCGGATTTCGCCGATCGTGCGCTTCTTGCGAGCGGGTTGGTCCACGCGTGCCTCCCCGGAGCCCGTTGCGCTGCTCATCGGTCGGTTCGCTCGTAATCGATAGCGTTACGCTCCTGTATGTTGAAACGACCGTCGTAGATCGGTCGTCCAGCGGTGGTCGGGCCGGGATACTGAACGAACAGCATCTTGCCCGTCTGCCCCGGCCACCGGATGGTCTCCCAATCACGGTCGTCACGATGGACATTTTCCGCAGCGTGGTGCCTATGATTCGTTGCGTCCAAGGACTTCTCCTCTTGGGGTTGCCGACTAACCGGCCGCCGGCTGCAATGCTTTACCTGCTTGCTCAGCTCCTCGGCGCAACGGCGCGGCGCCCAATCCGGCATGGTCCCGGTTGAGCAGCTCCCGAACGGCCGTGCCGTCGAGTTGGCGCGGCGGCAGCCCTTCGCGGATTGCCATGGCGGCTGCGTGGCCGATCGCATGACCGTAGGAAAAGCACTGTGCGGTGACGCGCGCCGATGCCATGGCCTCGTGCTGCGCCGACAGGCAACGTCCAACCGCCAGCAGCGATTCTCCGCGTTGAGGCACAAAGCATTCGTAGGGAATCTCGTAGTAGTCGTCGATCAACCACGAAAGACGCGGCTTGGCGCCTGCATGTAATTCGATCGGCCACGCCGAGCGGGCAATGCCGGTGACGAATTTGATCCCCGCCACGACATCTTCGTTGGCGAGTGTCCGAACTCCAACGATCTGGCGGGTTTGGCGCACGCCGACCTGCACGCCGGTGTCGTTGATCCAGCTCCTTTCGCAGCCTGCGAGGTGATCGCGGAAGAAGCGCGCGTACTCAGCGGCCTGCTTGCGCCCTTCGATCTCCGCTTCCGTGAAGTCGCGCACGAAAATGGTGTTCAGCTCGCGCCCATCGGCGCCCAGGATCCGCGTGCAGTTGCAGAGCAGCTCGCCGGGGCGCGGTGTGGGAAACAGAAAGGCCTTTGCGCGCGGCAGCTTGTAGGCACCGGAAGCGTTCAGCTCGACGATCTTGCGGGTGACGGCATCGCCCATGATGGCATCCGGCCCGTATCTGGCGCGGAAGCGTTCCGTGTCGACCCCTTGGATGCGGAAAATCATGGTCGGATTCTGCACGACGCCTTCATGCCCCATGGTGGTTGCAAAGCCCGCCATCGCCGAAAGATCGGCGTCGCCGGTGGCGTCTACCGTCAGTGCAGCTTCGATCGATAACTTACCCCGCTTGGTATAGGCCTGCACACCCGCTACCCGTTCGCCGCCCTCGATTAGGACCTCGGTTGCCATCGTATGAAACAGGACCCGCACACCCGCGTCGGCGAGTAGCCCATCGGCGACGTTGCGCCAAACCAGGGGATCATGCACAAGACTGAAGGTCTTGCCATAGCGTACCGGCGGGGTAAGGCCGCCGGCGGCGGTCATTCGCTCGGCGAATTCGGCGGCAAAGCCGTGCACCAACTGCTCGGGCTTTGAATCCGCCGCTTCGCTCGCCATGAACATGCCGCAGATCGTGCCTGACATGCCGGCAACCGCCCCGCCGCCACAGAAGCCATAGCGCTCGAGCAGCGTCACCTGAAGCCCTTGGCGCGCGGCGGTAACGGCCGCAGCCACGCCGGCCGCGCCTCCGCCCACGACCAAGACTTGCGTCGTGATCCGCTCTAGCGGGCGGTTGTCTGCAGTCAGGGCGGCGGACTTCATGTCGTATTCGTGAGGACGCGAGTCAATACTCTAATCTCGGCGTGCGCGCCGACGCGCGTGTGCCGCGCGACCGAGGTTCCAATTTGACAGACGGTCTAATCTACGACTAATATATCAGTCGTCTACTAGTAAGGCAAGCTGGGGAATAGCCATGATGACCGAACGCCAGCGTAAGTTCCGGGAACAGTACATCGCCGCAATCAGCCCGTTCTACTACGGGCTCGTGCACATCGGTGTGATGTATGCGGCGGGGCTCACCGCGATCTGGTATTGCGTCAGCCGGCTCCAAGGCGCGACGTGGGAGTGGGCGCTGCTCATTCCCGTGCTGATTGCCGGAAACTTTGGCGAATGGGCACTGCACCGATACGTCATGCACCGCAAGATTGACGTGTTCGCGTTGCGCGCGGTCTATGACCGCCATACCCGCCAGCACCACCAGTACTTCACCGACAACGACGTGACGATCGATACGACACGCGAGTTTCGCATCGTATTCTTCCCGTGGCGTGTGCTGATCGTGCTGGGCGTGTTCGGAGTCATTCTCGGCTGGGTCGCCGCCCTGCTGATCAATCCCAACGCCGGATACATCGTCTTCATCGGAATGATCGGCCATTACGTGACTTACGAGACGTTCCACTTTTGCTGCCACGTCCACGACAACTGGTTGGTTCGCAACGTGCCGTTCATCAATACCATTCGCCGGCATCACAGCGCTCACCACAACATGGGAATCATGATGCACTTCAACATGAATCTCACATTCCCCGTTGCGGACTGGTTCTTGAACACCAGCGACCTGAACCGCGGGCTGGCCGGGCATCTTTTCAACGGCTACAACGAGACTTATATCAAGCCAGAGCTAAAGCCCGTAATGGCGCGCTTTCGTATGGGGGAGACTCAGGACAAGCGATGCACGCTCGACGGGCCGAGACTCGACCCCGAGGAGATGCGCGTCTTAGCAAGCGTCGGCAGCCACATCTAGTTGTGAAGCGTCAAGAGGTTGTTTGTGTTTCATTCGGACTGGATTTGAGAAACTGGGAATCGCCAAACCCCCGGTTACGGGTGGATACTGGCATTCGTCGCTGGAACGACGCTCGCGGTGATTGTCGCACGGCACGCTATTTCCGAAGCGCAGGCGGCGCCCGGCGTAACCGCGATCAATTTGTCC
The DNA here is from genome assembly GCA_050742615.1 of Casimicrobiaceae bacterium. Lineage (GTDB taxonomy): Bacteria > Pseudomonadota > Gammaproteobacteria > Burkholderiales > Casimicrobiaceae > PALSA-1003. The sequence continues at coordinate 33,157 of JBOIGD010000105.1, forward strand.
GTCAGCCCTGCAACTGGGGCCGCTTTGGGATGCCGACAATGATCCGCTGACCGTTACGGTAACCAACACCACGGGGCAGATCGTGCACGTTACTTCGATTTCGGTCGACAATAATGACTTGTACGACCTGGCGGTGGGACCGCCAAGCACATGCACCGTCGGTGAGACACTGCCACCGAATGGCCAATGCACGATCGTGCTGGGTATCGAGTAACCAATCCCGGTCAAACAAAAGCGCCCCTGCGGGGGCGGCTTTATTTTGTGCCGCGAAACACGCTTCTTTCAGTTGCTTAAAAGTGGTGACCGTTTTCGACCGAGCAATCGATCGAGCTCGCGGAAAGCCGACATTCGGCGGCTGAGACGCGGCGGTTGGCCATGGTCCGGCCGCACGGGACGGCGGAGGAATCCCGCGCTAGGGTCGCGCTCCGCCGATCGGTCCTAGCGGTCGTCCCCGACGCGCGGGCGGCGTAGATCATCCATCGCTGCCGCCCCGCCGCGAAAGGCGCCGGCGCCACGACGCGAGCAGCGTTCCCTTGCGCCGGCGGTCAAGCAGATCGTCGGCGAAACGCGAGTAGCGGACGGAGGGGCGCGGCCGCTCGGGGTCGCGCTCGAGGTAGCCGAAGCTCAGGAGCTCGGGCTTCGCGATCTCGACGACCTCCTGCAACGCCCGCGCCGGCGCGCGCCGGTGCTTGCCGAGCGAGGTCAGCCGCACGAGCGGGGCGACACGCGATATGGCCCCCGCCGGATCCGGGGCGCCGGCGAAGCGGAGCACCCGCTCGGCGGTCGCGGCGAAGTCCGCGCATAGGTCCTCGTAGCGGACTTCCAGATAGCGCTCGCCAAGCATCGATCCGTACGCGCGTCCCACGCGGACGGCATTGCTCCAGTGCACGGCGTTGTAGAGATGGCTGCGCCGCCGGTACGACGGCCCCGTGAGCCGCAGGCCGCGCCAGGTCGCGATCCGGTCGGTGTCGAAGTAGACCTTGCGCCAGAACGGATCGTCGGGCGCGCGGTGGTCGCAGAACGCGACGTCCCGCCCGTCGCGCACCAAGTGCACGACGCGCAGACGGCGGAAGAGTCGCACGAGGATTGGCAGCGCGTACCCGCTCTCGCAAACCTTCCAGCCCCAGGGCGCCGTCGACGTCCGGTCGAAGCCCTCAAGATGCGCATCGAAGCATTCGCGCGCGCGCCGGCCCACGTCGCGGGTGGCACACCCGGCCGAGCGGAGCCTTGCGTAGTCCGGGTAGTAGCATCGCACCAGATGCTCGATCAGCGCGAGCACGTCGAGCGAGTCCTCAGACTCGTTGCGGTGTGCGCCCATGAAGATCCCGGCCTCGGTGAGGAGGAGCGCGAGCAGGCGGCTTCCCGAGTGCGACTTGTTATAGACGATCACCGGCCCGCTCAGCCCGGCGTACGCATCGCTGACGGCATCCAGCGTCGTCTCGTCGTTCCCAATCATGGCTATATCGAATGGCCGGTCGCGCACTCTGGGCCGAGGCCGGGATTAGAATGGGTCATGCAGGATCCCGCTTCCCGAACAGACTATCATGCGCCCTCCGGCCCGCTCGCGCGGCGGCGCCTGGGAGCCGGCAAGGCGGCCGCGGCACGCTTCGCCGTCCAGCGCTTCGGGTTCGGCGGTCGGCGCGCGAGGATGTCCGTGTGGTTCCACGGCGCGAGCGACGCGCAGTTCGATGCGGCGGCCGGCGTTGTCCGCGCCGTCATGGGCGGCCGCGGCGACCTTGCGCTCGTCGTGACGGCGCGCGACGCCGCCGTGGTCGAGGTGCTACGCCGAAGGTTCCCCGACGATCTCGCGCTCGCCGCACCTTGTGGCAAAGGGGGCAGCATCGCGCGGTTTCTCGCCCGCGTGCGTCCGTGCGCGCTCGTTCTTCTCGACGATGGCCGCGGCCTTGATCCGGCGGCCCTCGCGCGGCTGCGCGCGTCGCCGCTGCCCATCGTCGCGATGGGTGACGGTGCAGGCGCTGCAGCGGCAATCGGCGCGCTGTCCGCGTCGCTGCGCGACCTTCCTCCGGCCGTGCCAGCGGGCGCGCTGGTGGGACCGGCGTGGCAGGTGCCGACGCTGCGCGACCGGGTGGGGCAGAGCCGATCGTGGAAGGCCGTGGCGCCGCTCCTTATGCTTCGCCGCATCGACGGCTGGGAGCGTCTTCGCGAGCGCCTCTCGCGGCCGCGCTCCGTGCTCTGCCTGGGCAACGGCCCGTCGTCGGAGGATCCGCAGTTGGCGGCGGTCGGGCACGACTGTCTCATCCGGGTGAACTGGCGCTGGCGGGAGCGCGGATTTTTGGTCCGACCGAACATCGTCTTCGTTGGCGACGCGGCCACGATCCATAAGGCGCCGCCGTGCATCTTCGGCTTGTGGAGCGTGAATCTCGAGCACGCGATGCTGTTGCGGCATCTGGTCACGCACGGCCCCATCGCGATGGAGTATTTCACCGCCGAACGGCTTTCGCCGCTGGCCGCGGAGCAGCGCTGGCAGGTGCGGCCAAGCAACGGCGCGCTCGCGATCGTCACGGCCGCGGCGCTCGCGCCGGAGCGCCTGATCATCGGTGGCATGGACCTCTTCCGGCATCCCGACGGCCGCTATCCGGGCGAAGGCAGGTCGCGCAACGAATACTCCACGGCGCACAAGCTCGAGACCGAGCTTGCCATCATTGATCTCGCGCTTCGCAACTTCCGCGGCGAAGTCGTCATCCTCAGCGGAATCCTGCGCGACCATCTCGAACACTACCGCGAGAGCACGCGTCGTGTTGCCTGACGCCATCTTCGGGGACGTTCCGCCGCGCAGGATACTCGCCGTCAAGCTGGGCTCGTTCGGCGACATCGTGCAGACGACGGCGAGCCTGCGGGCGCTGCGGCGCGCATTTCCTGCCGCCGACATCCGCGTTGCCGTCGAGCGGCGCTGGGCACCACTGCTCGCTGCCTGCCCCGACGTGAACGGCGTCCTCGAAGCGTCGTCCCGCCAGCGGCTCACGCCGAGCCACGTCTGGGAGGTGCGGCGCCTGCTTGCTGAGGCTTGCCGCCGACCGGGACCTTTCGACCTCGCCCTGGACTTCCAGGGAACGCGACGGAGCGCCGCGTGGGTCTATCTGAGCGGCGCCCGCGTCAAGGCCGGCAGGGGGAAGCCCCGCCCCGGCTGGCGCGCGGCCATCGCAATGGACCGCACGCGCCACGCCGTGCGCGGGTACGCCGACGTCTGCGAGTGCATCGGGATCGCGGCCGGCGACCTCGACCCGGCACTGTACACGTCGCCCGACGACGAAGCGCGGATCGAGGCGATCCTCGACGGCGCGCGGCTTCCGCGCAGCGGATTCGTGCTGCTCAACCCGTTCAGCGTGTGGCCTTCGAAGAGCTGGGATGAGCGTCGCGCTGCGGAACTCGCGTCGCAGGTGGCGAGCGTGACACGCGCGGCCGTCGTCGTGACCGGCGGGGACAACGAGAGCGCCCGCGCCGCCGACGTCGTCCGCCTTGCCCGCCATGGAAGCGTGTCGTCGCTCGCGGGCCGGCTCTCTCTCGGCGAGGCGCTGTGCCTGTTCCGGCGCGCGCGCCTCATGATCTCCTGCGATTCGGGTCCGATGCATGCGGCGGCTGCCCTGGGAACCCCGGTCGTCGCGCTCTTCGGCCCGACACTCCCCGAGCACACGGGGCCGTGGGGACCGGGGCACAGGGTCGTGCAGGCATCGCGGCCGCCCGATCATCATGCGTATCGGCGGGACCACGGGCGGCAGCACATGGGGGCGCTTGGCGTGCAGGCGGTTGCCGATGCCGTCCAGGGGGCCATGCGCGCGACCGCCGCGGCCGCGGCAACGCCGCGATGATCCGCCGCATCGCGGTCTTCCTGCCTAACTGGGTTGGCGACGCCGCGATGGCGACGCCGACACTGCGGGCATTGCGGAACCGCTTCGGTGCGGCCGTCGAGATGATCGGCATCATGCGCCCGCTCGTCGAAGAGGTCCTCTTTGGAACGCGGTGGATCGACACCGTGTGGCACTACGACCCTGCGGGCGCGGACCCGCGCCTGCGCTGGCCCGCGCTCGTCCGCCGGCTCCGCGGCGCCGCGGTCGATCTTTCGATCCACCTCACCAACGATTTCAAATCCGCCCTCGCGGCGCGGCTCGGCGGCGCGCGCCAGCGCGCGGGCTACGCGCGCAACGGGCGTGCCTGGCTGCTTACGACGCGGCTCGATCCCCCGCGACGAGGGCGCGAACTGCTGTCCGTCCCGGCGCTCGACTATTACCTCGAGCTTGCTTACGCGCTCGGGTGCGCCAAGGAGTCGCCGCGGCTCGAGCTCGCCACCACGGCGCGCGACGACGAAGCGGCGGACCGCGCGTGGGCCGCGATCGGCATCCCCCCGGGCGAGGCGCCGGTCATCATCAATTCGAGCGGCACCTTCGGCTCGGCCAAGCTCTGGCCGGAACGCCACTGCGCCGCGCTTGCTGCGCGCATCGCCCGCGAACTCGGGCTCCACGTCGTCATTCTTTGCGGTCCCGCCGAGCGCGAGCACGCCGCGCGGGTCACGGTCGCGGCCGGCCACGCACGAGTGGCGAGCCTTGCCGGAATGCCGCTCTCGATCGGGCTCAGCAAGGCCTGCGTGCGCCGCGCGCGCTGCCTCGTGAGTACGGACAGTGGCCCGCGACACTTCGGCGCGGCGTTCGGCGTGCCCGTTGTCGCACTCTTCGGACCGACGGACCCGGCGTGGACCGACACGCGCTACCCCGGTGAGGTTCGTCTCGCCAAGCCGGTCCCTTGCGGACCCTGCGGGCAGCGCGAGTGCGCGCTGCGCCACCACGCGTGCATGGAGCAGCTGTTGGTCGACGAGGTGTACCGCGAGGTCGCGCGCGCCGTTGCCGGCGGCAGCCCGCGACACGCGACGCCTCGTGCGACGTTACGCGGAGCTACGGCGTGAAGGTCGCACTCGTCTGCGATCGCTTCGATCCCGCGGGCGGCGGCCTCGAGCAGTGGCTCTGCCAGCTCGCGCCACGGCTAGAGCGGCGCGGCCACGAGGTGCACGTCATCGCCTTTCGTGTCGCCGCAGATGTTGGACGCGAGCGGATGCATAGGCTCGCGTGGAGCGCGGACCGCCTCGAACGCGCTGCCGCCGTCGAGCGCACCGTCGTCGCCCTCGCGCCGGACGTCACCCACGACACCGGGGTCGGGTGGAGCTACGACGTCCTCCAGCCGCAGGCGGGCTCGATGCTCGCGAACCACCGACGCGACCTCGCGAGCCTGTCGCCCGGCGCGCGGATGCGCCGGTGGGTGAGTCCTGCCTGGCATCGCTGGCGACGCGAAGCGCGGGAGCTGGAGCGACGCCAGTACGTCCTCGCGAAAGGCCTCGTGATCGCCGTCTCCGGCATGGTCGCGCGCGAGATCCAGTCGCGCTTCGGGGTTGGGGCCGAGCGCCTGCGCGTCGTCCCGAACGGCGTCGACACCGACCGCTATGCGCCCGCGCGATGCGCCGCGGTGCGCGCCACCGCGCGCGCGCACGTCGGTGCCGACAGGACGGCATCGGTCTTTCTGTTCGCGGCCCGCAACCCGGGGCTCAAGGGGCTTTTGCCGCTGCTTCGGGCCACCGCCATCCTCCGCGCGAGCGGCGCGCCCATCCGGGTCGTCGCGATTGGAAGCGAGCCGGACGCGCTGTTCCGGCGCGAGGCCGTGCGCCTTCGCGTCGACGACGTCGTGACCTTCGCGGGCGTCGTCGACGATCCGGCGCTCCACTACGCAGCGGCGGACGCGTTCGTCCTGCCGACCTACTACGACGCCTGCAGTCTCACCGCCCTCGAGGCGTGCGCGTGCGGCCTGCCCGTCATCACGTCCCGCCACAACGGCGCCGCCGAGCTCATGTCGCACGATCGCGACGGCTTCGTGCTGGACGAGCCCGACAACGTGCGTAGCCTCGCGGCGCTCATGACTCGGGCCACCGACGTGGGAGTGTGGCAGCGGGTGTCGCTCGCGGCGCGGCAGCTCGCGCTTCGCAACACGCTGGAGCGCAATGTCGACGCCGTCGAGAATGCGTACTTCGAAGCGCTCGCCCGCCGGGCCACCGCGTCGCGCCCCGCCGGGTGATCGCCGTCCGGACGCTTTCGCACATGCCGACATGCTGAAGACAGCGCGACGAATATTGGTCACCGGAGCCGGCGGATTCATCGGCTCGCACCTCGTCGAGTCACTCGTCGAGCGCGGCTGCCGGGTGCGCGCCATGGTCCGGTACACGTCCGGTGGCGGGCGGGGGTGGCTCGATGACGTACCCGCCGCCGCCGATGTCGAGTTCGCGGCCGGCGACGTGCGCGATCACGACACGGTGCTGGCGGCGATGACCGGGTGCGACGTCGTGTTTCACCTGGCCGCGCTGATCGGGATTCCCTACTCGTACGTCTCTCCGCTCGCCTACGTGCGGACGAACGTCGATGGCATGCTCAACGTACTCGAAGCGGCCCGGGCGCTCGGCGTGGCCCGGGTCGTCGTGACCTCGACGAGCGAAGTCTACGGGACCGCGCAGTACTGCCCGATGGACGAAGCGCATCCGGTGCATTGCCAGTCACCGTACGCGGCGAGCAAGGCGGGCGCGGACCAGCTGGCCATAAGCTATCACCGCTCGTTCGGCCTGCCGGTCGCCATCGCCCGTCCGTTCAACGTCTACGGGCCGCGCCAGTCGGACCGCGCGCTGATCCCGACGATCGCGACGCAACTCCTGGCGGGCGGCCCTGTCCGCCTCGGCAACGCCAGTCCCACCCGCGACTTCACCTACGTCGTGGACACCGTTCGCGCCCTTGCCGCGGTTGCCAGCGCCGAGCACCTCATCGGCGAGGCTGCGAACATCGGCAGCGGCAACGAGATATCCGTCGGCGCGCTGGCGAAACTGGTCGGCGAAGTTGCCGGCCGCGAAACGACGATCGCAAGCGACGACGACCGCGCGCGCCCGGGCACCAGCGAGGTCGAGCGCCTGTGCTGCGACAGCACGAAGCTGCGCTCGCTGACGGGATGGCGCCCCGCGACCCCGCTGGAGGACGGTCTGCGCCGGACGCTCGAGTGGATCGAGCCGCGCCTCGCGCGCTTCCGGATCGGTGAATACCGCGTGTGACACATGAAGGCAGTCATCCTCGCGGGCGGCGAAGGACGCCGGCTCCATCCTTACACGCTCACGATCCCGAAACCGATGATGCCGATCGGCGACCGGCCGATCCTTGAACTCCTGGTCGAGCAGCTGCGCCGATGCGGAATCACCGACCTTGTCCTGGCAACCGGCCACCTCAGCGAGATCATTCGCGGCCACTTCGGCGACGGCCGCGACTTCGGTGTGTCGATCCGCTATTCGAAGGAGGAGAACGCGCTCGGCACGGCCGGGCCCCTCGGCCTCGTCCGGACGGCGCTCGACCGGACGTTCCTGGTGCTCAACGGAGACATCTTCGCCGATCTCGATCTTGGGGCGATCATCGCGGATCATCGACACAGGGCAAGCGACGCGACCGTGGTCCTCGCGCGCCACGCCGAGACGTTCGAGTTCGGCGTCGTCGGTCTGGACGAGCGCGGCGACGTCACTTCGTGGGACGAAAAGCCGGTCGTCGAGCGCCTCGTGAGCGCCGGCGCCTACGTCATGGAGCCCGCAACGCTCGCGCACCTCGAGCCGTCTGCGTACGCCAACCTCCCGGACCTCGTCATGGCGCTCGTCCGCGCGCGACTGCGTGTTCGTGGGCACGTGCACACAGGTTATTGGTACGACATCGGCAGCCCCGGCGACTACGAGCGCGCGTGCGCCGCCGCGCGCGTTGCGCAGCAATGAGCGAAGCGCTGCGCGTGCTCGTCGCGGGCGGCAGCGGGTTCATCGGCGCCGCGATCGCGCGACGGCTGCGCGCAGAAGGCGCAAATGTTACGATCGCGAGCCTTGCCAGCGGCGTCGATCTCGCCCGTTGGGAGGCCGTCGAGGGCCTGGGTCCCTTCGCCGCGATCGTGCATGCGGCGGGGCGCGCGTCGGTGCAGGATTCGTTCGCGTCGCCGCGCTCGTACTATCGCGACCATCTTCTCATCACGCTCAACCTGCTCGAGCTGGCACGGCTATCGCACGCCCGACTCGTGCTCGCGAGCACCTACGTCTACGGCACGGCGCCGCGCGTGCCCGCGGCGGAGGACGATGCCATCGGGGCGCACTCGCCCTACACGGCGAGCAAGCTGCTGGCGGAACGCCTCTGCCGCGAGTACCACCGCGACTTCGGGGTGCCCGTCGACGTTCTGCGCGTCTTCAATGCCTACGGTCCCGGCCAGCCGGACACGTTCCTCATCCCGCGAATCGTCGCCGGCGCCGTCGCCGGCCGCATCGAACTTGCTGACCCGGCGCCGCGACGCGATTTCGTCCATGTCGACGACGTCGCGCGCGCTTTCGCACTCGCTGCGCGGCGCGCTGCAGGAGACTTCGAGATCTTCAACATCGGGTCGGGCGAAAGCCGCTCAGCCGACGCGGTCGCCAGGACCGCGGCGAGACTGGCCGGCGGCGCAGTTGAGATCTTCTACTCCGGCGTGATTCGCGCAGCCGAAATGGCCGACGCGCGCGCCGATGTCGCCGAGGCCGCGCGGGAGCTCGCGTGGCGGGCGACGATCGATTTCGAGGCGGGCCTCGCGTCGCTGGTCGCGGCGGCCAAGGGTGCGCGATCGTGACGCCCCGCCGCCTCATCGCCTACACCCACGCGCGCGACGACCCGGCCGCGCGCTTCCGGATACGCCAGTTCATTCCCCGCTTCGAGCGCGCCGGCTGGAGCGTGTCGCACCGGACCAACCACCCGGAGCGTCCGTGGCAGAGTCCTTTCTCCGCGCAATCCGCACGCTGGGTGCACCAGCATGCGGGTGTCGCGGTCCGCCGGCTCTGGCGACGATGGGATATCCGCGCCGCGGCTGCGTTCGACGTCGCCTTCGTCAACCGCGACCTGCTGGAAGGCCGCGTTGCGTACGAGGCCGCGCTCCTGCGCCGCAACGCCCGGGTTGTCTTCGACTTCGACGACGCGATCCATCTCGGACGGAAGGAAGCGCACGTCGCATGGATCTGCGCGCATGCCGCCTGGGTCACCGCAGGGAACGCGCTGCTCGCCCATGTCGCCCGCCGCTATACAGACCGAGTGAGCGTGGTCCCGACCGTCGTCGACACCGATACGTATTCGGCGCCCGCCGATCCGCGGGAGGACGGCCCGCTGCGTCTCGGCTGGCTCGGCTCGGACCTTTCAATCCGCGAGACGCTCTTTCCGTTCCTGCCGACGCTCGCAGCGCTGCAGCAGGCGATCGGCTTCGAATTCGTCGTGGTATCGAAACCGCGCCCGAACCTGCCGAGCAGCCCGCTGCGCTGGCGGTTCGTCGAGTGGAACCCCGAGGTCGAGACCCGGATCGCCGGGCTCTTCGACGTCGGAATCATGCCGCTGGAGGACAACGCATTCCAACGCGGCAAGTGCGGGTGCAAGCTGCTGCAGTACATGGCGGCCGGCCTCCCCGCCGTAGCGTCGCCCGTCGGCGTAAACGCGCGACTCCTCGACGATGGACGGGGCTTCCTCGCGAACGATCGCGACGCATGGGGCGCGGCGTTGATGCGACTCCGCGACACCGCGCTGCGTCGCGAACAGGGCGCCGCCGCGCGCCGGTTCGTCGAACGCGAGTACTCGGTCACCGCCTGGTTCCCGCATCTGCTCGACATCGTCGAGAGCGTGCGGGTGGGTGAGCGCCCCGACGGGGCCGGCGTCCGGGCGTCCGAAAATGGCGGCTGAGGCTTTCCCGGCCGCTGGCCGAGTGGCCGGTCGGGCATGCGCGGCTTTGTGGCGGGCTTCCTCATGGCCGCAGGCAGGCCCGTCGATCCGCGATCAACGCGGTTCATCACCGATGCCGATGGCCGCTGAGATGCATATGCAGGCGATCGCGGAGGCCTCGCCGGCCCGACGCGAGTGTCGGTCGGCATGTTGGTGCGGTTGAGGCGTGCCGATGCACCCCCGTGTCTTCGCCGAGTTCGACCGCATCTGCCGCGAGCGCCGGGCCGGCGGCGATGTGCTCGAGATCGGTGCGGTCGCGCCGCCCGACGCGTTGCTTTGCCTGCCCGCACTCGCGCAGGCGCGGAGTCGCATCGGGGTGAACCTGACCGGCGACGCCTGCTTCGAGGGCTGGCGGATCGTCGGCGCCAACGCCAACGACCTCGGCTGCTTCGCCGACGCGTCGTTCGACACCGTGCTGGCGAACTCGGTCTTCGAGCACGATCCGTTCTTCTGGCGCTCGCTGCGGGCGATGCGCCGCGTCGCGCGCCCGGGCGCCGTGATCGTCGTCGGCGTCCCAGGCTATGCGACGGACGGCCCCGGGCGATTGCTGAAACGGCTCGCGCACCTGCCGGTGCTCGGTGCCGCGGTGCGCCGCTGCGCGGCCTCGCGTCTCGCGTCGACCGCGACGCTGGGCATCCACGACTTCCCTGGAGACTACTACCGCTTCAGCCCGCAGGCCGTGCGCGAAGTGCTGCTCGACGGGCTCGTCGACCGCGACGTTCGTCGTATCCTCTTGCCGCCCCGTCTGGTGGGCTCGGGGATCGTCCCGGCGCGCCCGGCGTGATCGACGCCCCACCGGCGCGCGGCCCATGTCGGCGGCCTTGGCCGTGCTTGCGCGCACCGCGGTGGCGGACGACATTCGCGCGGTCTTCTGCGCGTCCATGAACATCGCCGCAACGATGCTCCCCACCGGAGTCAGGATTCTCGAGATCGGCGAGTTCTCGCTGTTCAAGCGCAACCTTCCCGGGCAAACGACCCTCGTCTTCACCGGCGACAACCCGGACCGGCTGGCGGGCTCGATCACCGCCGGTTCGGCCCCGCGATGCTGCCGGGCCTGTTGCGGTCGCTGCGCCGTGGTTTTGAGCCACTATTCGCTGCCCCGGATCTTGCGAAGCACCTTGCGGCAGATCAAGTACGCGCGTAGCGACGGCTTGGTCAGCGGCAGCCGCGCGAACATCCCGCGCAAGTAGTGCGCGTCGACCCGCGGCAATTGAGATCGCGTGGTGCGTGTCGACAGGAAACCGAGGCGAGCCGTGAACGCCGCCACGTACCTTGCTCCGATGCGCTCCGCGACGCGGTCGCTGCAGTAGCCAAATGGGTAAGCGAAATACTGCGGCCGCCGACCGACATGACGTTCGATAAGCGTGTCCCCCATCGCACATTCGGCATCGATCTCGGAGTCGGAGAGCGCGCGCAAATCCCGGTGGCTATGCGTGTGGCTCTCAATCACAACACCGCCTTCGGCGAGGCGGTTGATCTGGTCCCAGTTCAGCATCGGATACGCGCTCGCTCCCGTCGCAGTGCCTTCCACCGCGCCGGTGTGGAGGAACAAATGGGCTGGGGCACGATATTGGCGCAAAATGGGAAATGCCACGTCGAACACTGACCGCATGCCATCGTCGAAAGTCAGCGCCACCCCGGACATCGTTTCGGTTGCAAGCAGCGCATCGAGACTGACGATCGGCACGTTCGCTGCGGCCAGCGTCGCGAGCAGAACCTCGAAATCCACGGGTGTGTACGACATTGCCCCCGCGCCGTGGTCTACGCTGTGGAATGTAAGTACCGCACGCATAGTCACGCGGACTCACGGCTGGCGCCGACGGCGAGGAGGCTCTCCACGTGGCTGAGATAAGCGGCAACATGCACCTGTTCTGTATATCGCTCCAGGTATGCTTTGCGTCCAAGAGAGCCCAGTTCGTGACCGAGCTTGCGGTCCATCGCCAAACGATGAATGGCGCCCGCCAGTTCCTCCATGTCTCGGCACACGATCCCGGCGCCGGTCGCGCGCATCGTCTCGCCACAACCGCCCGTATCGAGCGCGATGACGGGCGTTCCGTGGGCAAACGACTCGAGCATGACGAGCGCGAGCACCTCCGGCGCCAGCGACGGAATGATCGTCGCCGTTGCTGCGCCATATAACGCCGGCAACTGCGCCGCCTCGACGCGACCGAGAAAGCGAATGTTGGCGAGACTCCTGCACCGCGTCACCAGTGCGTGCAGCTCATCGCCCTCCCCGGCCACCCATAGGTCGTACTGCGGAAGCTGAGCGAACACGTCGACCAAGCGACTGATGCCCTTGGCCGCAATGACTCGGCCGACGAACAGGAAGCGCGGCGGCTCGGGAATCGCGCCGTCGAAAGCGGAACTGGGCGCAAACCGAGAAAAATTCGGGAGCACGGCCATCGGACGCGTAATCCCCGCCTCGCGATGCCGCCGCGCGCAGAATTCGCTCGGCGCGAGCAGCAGGTCTACATGCTGCAGCTCTCGCGCGGTCAGGTTCGAAAGCCGCCAGAGCTGGGGCGGGACGCCCGAACGAATGCTGCAAGTCCCACACGTGGGCTTATCGCACGCTCGCTGCCGATTCTTCCATAGAATATGGGTCGGACAGAGTAGCCAGAAGTCGTGCAACGTGTACAGCCGGGTCCGTGCCTGTCCCATGCCGAGCACGCCCGGGCCGCCGACGAGCGAGATGTTATGAAAGTGAATGACGTCGAAGCTGCGCTCGAGGATGGCTTTCAGCGCGTGTTGCTTCAGACCGGGCCGACCGGTCTGCTGGGTGTAGAGCGGCGATAGGGGGCCCAACGGATGCCTCAGCCGATGCACAATGATCCCATCATCGCCACCCTGCTGCGCCTCAGGCACGTGGACGTTGCAGACCCGGAACGCGTCTTCGCAGTGGACGACCTCGACATCATGACCCGCACGGTGCAACGCACGTGCCAGCGTCTGCACAAAGATGGCGTCGCCGCCCGTGTGGAAAGGCGGATAGAACGTCGTCACCATGCAAAACCGCATTTTTCCCCCGATACGGCTCGGCGCTCTAGCGCGGAGGAATGAGTGCCGCGGCGACCGCCCGACCTCAACTTCAAGCCGATGTCCAATTTACTACGAGGCAACCGCAGATGTGTGCGAGTGCGGCGCGAAGGGTTACATTGGCACCAACAGCTCGAGCACACCGATTATTACGGCCCAAAAGACAAACGAAGGCAAGATAATTCAACCCAAAAGGACCACAACAAGATAGCAAGCGAAGCGTCGTCGAGTCGCGTCTGCTGGCCGGCATCAAGGAAGGACGGCCGGCGCCCGACGTCGTGCGAGAGAAACGCGCGCGATTTCAGAAGGCGATGGCCGACCGCGTCAATGCCGCGAAGCCCGATACCAAACGAATCGGCGTGCTGACGACCGAAGTCGGGGATCTGAGCGATTAGAACTCGGCTCATCTCCGCGCTAACGGGTTATGAGGCCGATTTAGTCAATGTAGCACATTTGTAAATCAGCAACTTGCAGCGCTTTGCCGACCCTGGCAGCTATGTGATCAAGGCACAATTGAGGCACATCAATTCTGAGCGGGTCACAGAACGGTTTTCGCCGTGCACCCTGGACTCGAAAGTCCAATAAGGTAAGGCGACCGCAGCGGACGGGGCTCGCGGCTTCGCTGGAACACTTGCATCGCCGTCGAAGGGCTCCGGCGCAGTTCCCACCTACGGCCGTCCGCCGCCTTGGCGGCCCGGTTGCTGGCGACCGCCTCGACGCGCTGGCCGATTGGTGCCAGCAGTCGGCCTGCGCGTCTGCGGGCTTCGCGCGTCGCGCCACTCGTAGCGCAACCCGCGCCAGAGGCGCAGCGGAAGGTGTCCGAGCGACGGCAGCCGCCAGCGCGCGAGCAAGTAGCCCGGAAGCTGGCGCGATGCGCGGGCAAAGGAGTAACGCTCGCCCCAAGCTTGGCGATATCTCGACGCGTGCGCAGCGATGCGTTCGCGCATCGTGCCTGTCGCTCCCGGCCGCAGCGGCGGCGACCCTTGCGGCGGCCACTCGGTGCCGATCGACGCTGGCAGCATCTTTGGCACCAGTTCCCGCAAGTCGCGAAGGATCCCCTGCCATTCCGGCGCGATCGGGGCTTGCCGGGCGCGCGCGAAAAAGCGCTGCCAATCTGGCACCGCCCTCATCGCGTCCAGAGACAGTAGCAAGTCGGCGATCTGCCCGAATGCGTTCCCCACGACCGGTCGCCGGCAGAGATCGTGGACGGTGTCGGCTCCGCCCAATATCAGCACCGGCTCGCTCGCCATTCGTGCGCGACCGGCACGCTCCCAGACCTCCGTGGGGAACCGACCGCGCCGATCGCACGGGTCGCATTGCCATTGCAGGTCCAGCGTCTGTCCATCGCCGTGCTGCCACACCAGGCGATCGGCGCCCAGCACGTAGCCGGCTAGGAACCAGCGCGGCAAGCGCACGCCGGCGTGCCAGCCCAGTCGCCACAGACAGCGGATCGCCGCCTCCGCCTGCGAGCCACGCACTGCACAGGCGAGCGGCACCTGCCTTCGGAGCACTGCGGTTACATCATGCAGCAGCACTGCCGCGGGCGGCACGATCAACAACTCGATGCCCGCCGCGGCGAGCGCCTGGAGGGTGGGGTGGAATTGTCGCGCGCGGCGCTGGTTCGCATACCACGCCTGCAACGTGATGCCCTTCAGTCGAGGTAGCAGTGGATCGTCGCCGCCCTGTCGGCGCAGGTTGCGGTAGGTCCTGGGCAGCAGCCGGAAGGCGTCGTGATCGAGGTGCGCCTCCCAGTCGATGGCATCGCGCCAGCGGCGCCACGCCTCGACGGCGGTCTCGTCCGTACCGAAGGCGGCCCGCAGCAAGTCCGCCTGTAACGGCGTCAACGAAGCAACGCCCGGCGTTACGCTCATGTCACCCCGAGGTGCCGGCGGTGCAGATCGTAGAGCGCGGCATAACGCCCGTTCAGCCGCACCAACTCGTCATGCGAACCGCTTTCGACGACGTGCCCGGCGTCGAGGACGAGGATGCGATCAGCCATGCGCACCGTGGAAAAGCGATGAGAAATTAGCAGAATCGTGCGCCCCTTGGCGAGCGCGCGGTAGCGCAGGAACAGCTGGTATTCGGTGTCGATGTCGAGATTGGCGGTGGGCTCGTCGAGGATCAGTAGGCGGGCATCGCGGGCGATGGCCCGCGCGATGCCCAGCTGCTGCCACTGGCCTCCCGACGGATCGTGCTTGCCGAATAGGCGGCCAAGCAGGGTTTGATAGCCCTGCGGCATCCCGCTGATCAGGTCATGGACACCCACGGCACGGGCGACCTTCTCGATTGCCGCATTATCGCCCAGCAGGCGCTTCCAGTCGCCAAAGGCGATGTTGTCGGCAGCCGTCGCGGCGTAGCGGCCGAAATGCTGGAACAGGCAAGTCACCTGGCCGCGAAGGTCGTCGACGTCGAGATCGCGCGAGTCCACGCCGTCGAGTAGCACTGCGCCGTCGGTCGGATCGTAAAGCCGCGCGATCAGTTTCGCGATCGTCGTCTTGCCTGCGCCGTTGTCTCCGACGAGGCCGACGGTTTCTCCGGGCTCGATGGCAAACGAGAGGTTCGACAGTGTCGGCTTGGCGGCTCCAGGATAGGTGAACGTCACGTTGCGAAACGCGATGCCGCCGGTGAGTGAAGTCCGTCGCGCGGCGGCACGCCGCGGTTCCTCTGACGGCAGCGCGAGAAACTTGCGCAGATTGCCGATGTGCAGGAGTTCCCACCGCAGGCTGACGATGAGCGCGATGCTACTTTCGACCAGCGCGCGCAATTGCGCGGCGGCGCTGGCGTAAATGGCGAGGTCACCGATCGTCAACCGACCGTCCACGATCGAAAACGCGGCGCGACTCATCGCGAGATAGACTGCGACGACCGAGAACAGCGCGAAGACAAGATTGCCGAGAAACTCGAAACGCTGATAGTTCGCTAGCAGTTCGCGAAACTCCTCCATCAGGACGCGGCAGCGCTCGATGAAGAGCGGCGCGAGGCCGAGCAGCTTGATTTCGGCGGCCTGCTGCTCGCTGCTCAGTACGCCGGTGTGGTAACCGATCCAACGGTGCTTCTCGACCCGTACATCGAGCTCCTCGAATTGGCGGCGTGACAGCCGCCACTGGAACAGGAGGTAGGGAATTCCGACGGGGACCAGCAGTAGAAAGAGGATCGGTTCGATGACGAACAAGATCGCCATCAGCGACAGGATCTGGATGCCCTTGGTCGCTAGATCGAGCGTGAAGCCGAGACCGCGCGAGACATGCACATCGGGGTTGTCCTGCGCGCGGCGCAGTGCATCGTGGAAGCGCGGGTCCTCGAAGCTGGCGAAAGCCATCGCGTCATTGTGCCGCAGGATGTCGAGGCGCAGACGATAGTGGAGATCGATCTCGAAGCGCCGGGCGAGGTACCGGTTGGCCGAGCCGGTGATCACCGTGCCCACCGTAGCCACAAAGCCAAGGAGCAGCCACAAATAGACGGCTCGCGGCTCGAATGCGGCCGCTTGCGAGAGACCACCATTCACAGCGTTGACCAGGCCCCGAACCGCAAGCGCGGCACCGGCCGGAAATACGGTGGCGACCAGCGCGTTCAGCCAAAACGCTGTGTATAGCGCGGGGTGGGTCGTCCGACAGACGCGGAAAGCCCAGCGAATGTGGCGGAGCGTTGCGCGCACGCCGGCGTCGGCGTGGACCGATTCGCTCATCAGGCGGCAGCTTTCATAAGCGCTGGTAGACCTCGCTCGCCTCGAAGCTCTCGCGAAAGTAGCCGGGATCGAGCTTGGCGCGGATGTCGCAACCCAGGAGATACTGGTGCGCGGCGCGCAGGCGGCCAAGATCCGTCACCCTTGCGGCCGCATCGGCCGGGTCGCAGCAGTACAGCGGGTAGCTTGCTCCGAGATACTCCACCACCGCCGGCAGCGGATTGACCAGCAGCGGCGTGCCCCGGACGATGCATTCGATGACCGTGTTGTTCGCGCTAGCGTCGTGCAGCTCGACAAAGACGACATTCTCGGCCAGCAAGGCGTCGTATGCGTCGTTGGGCAGGTGCGCGCGCGTCTCGACGTCGTCGCCGTCCGGATCGAGCGTGAGGCCGAGCATGGCACATTCCCGCGCGAATAGCTCGCGCAGGTGCGCCTCGGCGCCGGGAGCGAAGTCGGGCGCAAGCCGCAGCTTGCGATAGCCGAGCGGGTTGTCGGCCGCGATCGGAAGGCGATAGAGGGCGGTCAGCCGGCGCAGCCACCAGCCGATCTGCACGATCCGCTTGCACGGATTGCCGAGAAAGCGATCGAAATCGAACGTCACGGCCGGCCGAACCGTCGGGTGGATCAGCGCCGACACCGGCTTTCCGGTCGTCTTTCTCAACCAGCGGGCGAGATGCTCGGACAGGGCGAACA
>JBOIGD010000106.1:0-22397 GCA_050742615.1 Casimicrobiaceae bacterium
GCCCATGGCAGCGCGCCTTTTTGCCTGATCCCGCCTGCGCGGATTGCACCGCGTTACGCGTGTCGCGCGCACCATCGGGTCGCGTCGCGCCGCTTTAATTTTCCGTGTAGCATGCGCTGGTTCGCGCGTCGTCGCGAGCCGGCGGCGATCGGCATCGGATGACTCGAATCGGGCGAGGCGTCGCGCATCGGTCGGCGGCGAGCGGGGCACCTCAGGGGGAAAGCGATGGACACGGTACTGCAGTTGTTCGCTTCGCACGCGCAGGCGCGCGCGTTGGCTCCGGCCCTACTCGCCTCGCCCAGCCCGGCTCTAATGTACCGCTCGCTGCACGACCAGCTCGGGCCCACGCGGCTGCGATGTCAGGTCCGCCGGATGCGCGGAGGAAAGGCGCAGTGACCGGCCCCGAGGGCCGACCGGAGGCTGCCGCTTCGAACGCGCCCGCTGCGGCTGCGATTCGACACTCGCCTGCACCGGACGCCGCCGCGGCGACGGCAGCTTCGTATGTCGAGACCATGTCGTTCGGGCAACAGCGACTGTGGGTGCTGGACAAGTTGCTGCCCGACCGCTCGGTGTACAACTCGTCGCAGGCGCAACGCATCACCGGACCGCTGGACGTGCCTGCGCTCGAGAGGAGCATCGGCGAGATCGCGCGGCGTCATGACGTGCTGCGCACGCGCTTCGCCGTCATCGACGGCCAGCCCCGGCAGCTGATCGCACCGCATTCGCCGCTTCGCCTGCAGGTCGAAGACCTTGCCGGGGTGCCGGCCGAGGCGCGCGAGGCGACGGCCCGTCGTCACGTCGCCGGCGCCTGTGGCGAACCATTCGATCTCGAGCGTGGACCCCTGTTCAGGGCGCAGCTGCTGCGCCTTGCGCCCGACGAGCACTGGCTGCTGCTGAACCTGCATCACATCGTCACCGACTACTGGTCGACCGCCGTTTTGTCGCGCGAGCTCGCGGCGCTGTACGGCGCGTTCCGGCGCGGCGAAGAATCGCCGCTGGCGCCGCTGCCGGTGCAGTACGCCGACTTCGCGTTATGGCAGCGCGAATCGCTCAAGGGAGCGGTCCTGCAGCGGCAGCTCGATTTCTGGCGGAGCGCGCTGGCCGACGTGCCGACGTTGGAGCTGCCGTCGGATCGACCGCGTCCTGCCGTCGCCAGCGCACGCGGCGCAAGCGTCCAGTTCACCGTCGACGAAACGCTGACGGCGGGGCTGAAAGCTTTGGGCTCGCGCGAAAGCGTGACGCTGTTCATGATCTTGCTGGCCGCGTTCCAGGTGCTGCTGCACCGGTGGAGCGGCCAGGACGACATCGCCGTCGGCGTGCCGCTCGCCGGACGAAACCGTGCCGAGCTCGAGGGGCTGATCGGCTTTTTTGTCAACATGCTGGTGTTGCGCGGCGACTTAAGCGGCGATCCGCCGTTCGTCGGGCACCTGGCGCGCGTTCGGCAGCGCTGCCTCGATGCCTACGCACACCAGGACCTGCCGTTCGAAAAACTGGTCGAGCAGCTCGCGCCCAGCCGCGACCTGTCGCGCAACCCGCTGTTCCAGGTTTCCTTTGCGCTGCAAAACACGGTCCCGCCCGATTGGCGCCTGGCGGGGCTCGACGTCGAGCCGGTCGAGGGAGTCGCGTACGACAACGCGAAATTCGATCTGTCGGTCAGCGTCACCGAAACCGCCGGACGGCTGCAGGCGCGCATCGAGTACGCGGCGGCGCTCTTCGATGCCGCGACGATCGAGCACATGGCGGACCAATGGCGGGCGCTACTGGCGGCCATCGTCGCAAATCCCGGAGAGCGCATCGACCGGCTGCCCCTCCAGAGTCCGGCCCAGCGGACGCGCCTGCTGGTCGAATGGAACCGCGTCGGCCCCGCCGACACGGGGGGCGCGTCGGTGCCCGAGCTTTTCGCGGCGCAGGTCGCGCGGACGCCGGAGGCGATCGCCGTGCGCGACGGGCCCGCCGCGGTCTCATACCGCGAACTCGACGCACGCTCCACCCAGCTCGCGCGTTATCTGCAGGTCGACGGGGTGCGGCGCGAGACGTGGGTCGGCGTCGCCCTCGAGCGCGGGGCCGAGCTTGCCACCGCATTGCTCGGCATCCTCAAGGCGGGCGGTGCGTATGTGCCGCTCGACCCCGCGCTGCCGCGCGAGCGGCTGTCGTCGATGCTCGCCGACGCCGGATGGCCGCGCGTGCTGACGCAGCAGCGCCTGCTCGACGGCCTGCCGACCGACGCGGAGCGCACCGTCTGCATCGACCGCGACTGGGGGCGAATCGCCGCCGCCGACCGCGCCGGCCCGGCCGACCGCGCCGGCGGCTGCGACGCGGCCTACGTGATGTATACGTCGGGCTCGACCGGCCTGCCGAAGGGCGTCGTCGTTCCGCATCGCGCGATCGCCAGGCTGGTCGTCGGCACCGATTACCTGCAGCTCGGCGCCGGCGACGTGGTCGCGCACCTCGCCAATCCGGCGTTCGACGCCTCGACCTTCGAAATCTGGGGTGCGCTGCTCAACGGCGCGCAACTCGCGGCGATACCGTACCAGACGATGCTCTCCCCGCCGGCGTTCGCGACGGCGCTCGACCAGCATGGCGTGACAGCGATGTTCGTCACGACAGCATTGTTCAATCAGCTCGCGCGCAGCGCGCCGGCGCTGTTTCGCGGCCGCGACGTGCTGTTCGGCGGCGAGGCCGTCGAACCGCGCTGGGTCGAGGCCGTGCTGCGCGATGGCCTGCCCCGGCGGTTGCTGCACGTCTACGGTCCGACCGAGACGACCACCTTCGCGACCTGGCACGAGGTTCGTCAAGTGGCGTGCGATGCCGCGACCGTGCCGATCGGCCGTCCGATCGCCGATACCGAGGTCTACCTTCTCGATCCGTTGCGAGAACTCGTGCCGATCGGCGTGCCCGGCGAGATCTACATCGGCGGCCCCGGGCTGGCGCAGGGCTACCACGCACGGCCGGATCTCACGGCCGAACGTTTCGTGCCGCATCCGTTCGACCGTACGTCGGGCGCCCGCCTCTACCGCACCGGCGACCGGGCGCGCATCCGCGCCGACGGCAACCTCGAATTCCTCGGGCGATTCGATCGCCAGGTGAAGATTCGCGGCCATCGCATCGAGATCGACGAGGTGGAGGCGGCGCTGCTACGCCTGCCTCAGGTCGCCGAGGCGGTCGTCGTCGTGCACGGCGACACCTCGGACACGCGGCAGTTGACCGCCTACGTCGTCGCCGCGCCGGGTAAAGCGCCCACCCCGACCGAGATATGGGCGCAGCTCCGTCAGACGCTGCCCGACTACATGGCGCCCGCCGCGATCGTCATGCTGCTGGCCATGCCGCTGACGCCCAATGGCAAGGTCGACCGCCGCGCGCTCCCGGCACCGAGCGACCTGGCGCAGCAGCGAACCGGATGGCATGTCCCGCCGCGGGATCCGCTCGACCGGATCGTGGCGGCAATCTGGGAGGAGATGCTCAGCGTGCGCAACATCGGCGTGCGCGACAATTTTTTCGAGCTCGGCGGGCATTCGCTGCTCGCGGCGCAGATGATCGACGCCGTCGAGCAGGCATGCGGCTGCCGATTGCCGCTGACGACGCTGTTTGCGTGCCCGACGATCGAGCATCTGACCGCGGCCATCCGCAGCAGTGCGCGCGAGGACCGCGCCCCGCTGGTCGCGCTCAACCCGAAGGGCAGCCGGCCTCCGTTCTTTTTTCTGCACGGGGATTTCACCGGCGGCGGCTTCTTCAGCCACAAGCTCTCGAGAGCGCTCGGCGGCGACCAGCCTTTCTACGCCGTTCACCCGCACGGGCTGATCGACCCGGTGGTGCCGGACACCATCGAAGCGATGGCCGCCGAGCGCCTGCCCGCGGTGCGGGAGGCGAGACCGCGAGGCCCGTACATCCTCGGAGGCCATTGCGCCGGCGGAATGGTCGCACTCGAGATCGCACGGCAACTCGACCGCGAAGGCGAGGAAGTCTCGTGCGTCGTGATGATCGACACGGTCGCGCCACAACCGCCGAAGCTGGTCTTTCCCGGGCTCAGCCTCGGCGCCGATGTGGCCCGGCCGCGCCGGCGCGCCGCCGCGGCGTCACAAGACGACGCTGCCGCGGGTGGCGCGATGGCACGCTATCGCGCGGTGATCGCGCGGTACGCTCCGGCGCCCTACGCCGGCCGCCTCGTCGTGCTTCGTCCCGAAGGTCACGGCGACACGCGCCCGGCGATGGGTTGGACCGCATTCAACCCGCAGGCGCAGACGATCGTCGTGCCGGGCGACCATCACACCGCCATAACGCGGCACATCGACGTCCTGGCGGCGCGGCTGCGCGCGCACCTTCACGGGTCGGCGTAGCCGCGAAGTTCGCGTCCCCGCGGCATGCAAGCGGATTGCTACTGATTGCCGTTGACCACCAAGTTGTCGGCGATGAATCGCGCGTCGTCACCGCGGTAGATCACGCAGTCGAAGTCGGCCGGCGGATTCGTCAGCGCCCGCATCGGCAAGCCGGGGAACTTCGAGCTCAGCCACGTCAGCTCCGGGCCGCATACGGCAACGCTGAACCAGGCCACGTTCTCGTCGATCGACGGGTCCGGGTCACCGACGTGCCAGACGACCTGGGTCTGCCCGTTGGACAGGATCACCATCGCCTGACCGGGCTGCGCATAAACACAACAGGCGGCCAGCGTCACGGCCAGCATCGTACGCATCGCATTCATATCGCTTCCTTCGCAACGGTTGGGCGCATCGGGTGCGCCGTGTCCTCGGCTCGTTCGAGGCGTTCAATAGCGTGCCTACTATTGCCCGCGCTCCCGCGGCCTTCAATCGGCGAGAGGATGATTGCGTTGTAAGACGGCGGCGCGCTGCCTGGCGCGCGGCGACGTTCGCGTTGTCGGAGAACGTAGAGCGGGGATGTAGGCGCGAGCGGAGTTACGGGCGGACGGCGCCGCTATGGCGGTGCACGCGGAACTTTCGTCCCCGGCGCGAACCAAACTAAATCAGGGAAGGCTGCGCGCGGTATACATCAACGTTCGGCAGGCGCCGCTAGAAACGGCTGCGCGAGTCGCTGAAGGCACCCAGCGGGTAGCTCGGCCTCCGGGCCGACCGGTGCGGCGAAACCGGCGTGCCCAGGACGGCAATGTCGCCGGCGGCGTACGAATCGATCAGTTTTTTCGCCCGCAGCTGGGCATAGCGCCTCGCGTCGGCCGGCCAATCGAAAAGACGATCCGAAAACGATGCCGCATAGCCGACGCCGCGGTGCATGAACGTGGCGCCGCAAAGCCAGCGGATACGCGCGTCGCTCCTGCTCTCCCAGACCTCGAGGTGGACATCGAAGCCGCGATACCTGAAGCCCTCGTCCATGATCGCCGCACGCGCTGATCCGATACGGGCATCGTGCCATGTACGACGTGACGGCTTCAAGTCACGTATCGGCGTGGCGCGCCCCCCGGCCTATTTCCGGCAGACGGCGCGAGGCACAGGATGCGGCGCGGCCTCTCGCCGAGCTAACGCTTGACCGTGGCCGCGGCAGATTGCGCCGCCTTGAGCGGTGCAATCACGACGCGCGCCCCACCACCAGCCTTGGC
Source organism: Casimicrobiaceae bacterium (assembly GCA_050742615.1). Lineage (GTDB taxonomy): Bacteria > Pseudomonadota > Gammaproteobacteria > Burkholderiales > Casimicrobiaceae > PALSA-1003. The sequence goes on from JBOIGD010000106.1 coordinate 5,564, forward strand.
GTCGAACATCGCGGCGTCGGCGGCGTGCAGCAGTTCCTCGGCCGTCCTGGACGGCGGCAGCGTCGCGATCCCGATGCTCGTGCCGATGACGACGGTGCTGCCGGCGCCGTCGCCGAGGTGGGTCGGCATCGCTACCGTCTCGATGATCTTGCGCGCGACGGTTTCCAGGTGGCGATACGAAAAGAAGCCTTCGATCAGGATGATGAATTCGTCGCCGCCGACACGGGCTACCGTGTCGCTCGCGCGGAGACACGACACCAGGCGGCGGCCGAATTCCTTCAGCACGACGTCGCCCGCGCCGTGTCCGTGGGCGTCGTTGATCGCCTTGAAAAAATCGAGATCCAGGTAGAGGACGGCGAGCTGCTGCCCGTCGCGCAGGCTCCGCGCACACGCCTGCTCCAGCCGGTCGTTCAGCAGATATCGATTCGGCAGCGCGGTGAGCTGATCGTACTGTGCCATGCGCGAGAGCTGCGCCTCCAGCTTGCGGCGCTCGGTAACATCGAGTCCCATGATGTAGAACCCGACGATCTGGTTGCCATCGTCGTAGTCCGGCAGGTAGGTGAGCGCCAGGTCGCGCCCGCCGCCGGCTGTCGGATGAGTTACTTCGAAGGAGACCGGCATGCCGGTCAGCACTTCGTCGATCCTGCACTTGATCTTCGCGTACACCTCCTCGCCGCGGCACTCGCGGATGGTTTTTCCGATCATCTCGGAGGGGTTGACGCCCAACAGGTCGAAGTTGAAGGCGTTGGCGTAACGGTAGCGCTCGTCGCGGTCGGCATAGGAGATCAGCACCGGTATGTTGTCGGTGATCAGGCGCAGCCGCTGCTCGCTCTTCGACAGCGCCGCCGACCGGTCCTGCAGCGCCTGCGCCATGCGGTTCAGCGTGAGCGCAAGATACGTTGCTTCACCGCCGGATTGCACGTTGCTGCGGTGGACCAGGTTGCCGGCGCCGAGCGTCTTGGCGTCGACCGCAAGCTGGCGCAGCGGCCGGGCGATCTTCTCGGCGATCACGGCGGCGAATACCAGCGCAATGAGCAGCAGCAAGGCGCCTAGCCCGAGGTTCCGGTACAGGTCGGCGCGCACCGGCGCCAATGCCGTCGCGGCCGGAATGGCGACGTAGACGAGCCAGGGAACGTTGCGCGCCGTCGAATAGCCAGCGAGGCGCGCCCCGCCGTCGGAGGCGACGAATTCGCGCGTGCCTTCCTGTCGCCGCACGCTGTCGGCCACAGCGGCTTCCGGGGGCATTGCCCTGCCTACCCAGGCCGCGGCATCTTCGGACCGCGCGAGGATCACGCCGCTCCCATCGATCACGGTCACCACGGAGCCCGGCGGCAAGGCACTCTTCGAGATCAGGAGCTGCTGCATCTGCAACAGCTTCGTCGATGCCGATACCACACCCGCCGGATGCCCGCGGGTGACCGCGCGGGCGAACTGGACGACGACCTCCGTGCTCGTCCTGGCTACGAGGGGCGCCTCGACGGTGAGTCCGCCGTTGGCGAGGCCATCCCGAAAAAATCGACGATCGGCGACGTTCACCCGAGCTGTCTGCACGCGCGGGTCGAGCGAGCCCAGGTTGTCGCCGTTCAGGTCCCAGACTGCGACGTTGTCGATATAGTCGGGTAAGCCGCGCCTGAGATTCTGCAGCAGTGCGTCGTTCTTATCGGAGGCGTCTGCGCCCAGCGACACCGCTTCGCTGAGCGTGGCGAGGAGCTGCTTGATGGCGCCCACATAATCGTCGACGCGTGCGGCGGCGAGCCGCGCCACGGCGAGATTTCTTTCCTGGGCGTACGACCGGATCCGGTCGGCCTCCTCGGAGGCAATGAACAGCAGATAGACGAGAAACGGCAGCCCCAGCGCGAGGACGAGCAGCCACAGCCGCGCCTTGATCCCCATGCGCGCGTACATCCTCCGCAAACGCTCGAAAATCGGCACGATTGGCCGTCCTTGCTGATTTGCCACCGCAAACCCCGGCCGCGCAATCTTACGCCGCGCCCGCACCGGGCAACAGCCGGACAGCCAAGGTGGCCGTTCTGCGGCCGGCGCGACGCGGGTCGCCGGGCCGGCGCGCGCGGGCCCGATGCGATTGCGGCGAAATCCGCCTGCCGGCGTCAGCAAGTCATCGCCCGCCGGATGGTCTTGGTCGCTGCCGGGATTGCCTGGGGAACTGGACGATCTTCAGCGCGCCGCGCTCGAAGGCATCGCGGCGCGCCAGCGACCTCTGCTGGCCGGCCGACAGCAGCGCGTAGCGGCGCCGGCGCTCGAGCCGCTCATGCAGGTCCCAGCATCCATCCGCAGTGACCCACAGCCGGGGATCCACGTCGCGTAGATCCAGCGGTGCCGAATAGCTGCGCAGGGTCTTGCGGCCGCCGGAGGTCGAGTACTCATGAAAGTACGACATCGCCAGTTCCCGCAAGCTGCGATAGATCGGGTCGCGGTAGCGCAGCGCGACGCCGTTGGATTTGGAAATCGCTCCCCAGCAAGCGCCGCGACGGAACAGCGCGACGACATGCGGATAGTCGCTCGGGTGGCAATCCAGGCGCATCACCCGCGGCGGCTCTCCCTGCAGCCACAACGCGCAGGCAGCGAGCAGCGCGGCTTCGATGCAATGCGCGCGCCGTTGCGCCAGCACCTGGCACACCGACAACACGGTCTCGCCGCCTATTTCGTGATTGATCGGCATGGCGGTGACAAAAGCCTGAATTCGCGGCGGCGTGCGCAGCCGCTTCAGGACCGCGTAGTGGGCCTTGCCGAGGCCGAGGTCCTCGCGGCGGGCCGTGCGTGTTTTGCTACCGGTAGCCATGGAGGCCTTAAGCGGCAGAGGGCTTGTCGAACGATGTCACCGGACGCGAGACTTGGTCTACACGTCGAGTGCGGGGCTGGCAAATGGCGGCGAGCGCGGCATGGGATGCCCGCGGCCGCCCCCCGTCCTTGGCGCACCGTCCTACGACAGATTCAGACCCGCGCTGATAGCCGGGCCGGACCGCCGGCGGTAACGTCCCACAAACGCCAGCACGTTCACGGAGGCATGATGAATCGCGATCAAGTCAAGGACACGGCCAAGAATGTCGCCGGCAGAGTCCAGCAGAAATTCGGCGAATTGGCCGAGAGTTGGATCATGCAAGTACGAGCAGGCCCCGAGCCCGAACCAGCTGCCCCATGGGATGAGACGGTGATCAACGGCACACCGTATGAGCCGGGCAAGAGATTGCGCCCGCGCGACGGCGATCGCGCCGTCGTCGAAAGTCCGGACACCAAGTTCGCGGAGGAACTGAAGCGCCGGCAGTTGGAGTCGATGCGCTTCCGCTAAAGCACCCCGCTGCGGACTCGCCTATTCCATCGAATAGCACCCGCACGGTCGGGAGCGCCTCAGACCCGCCCCAGTTTGCTCGACTGCCGGGCAAACAGCGCCGCAGCGTGCGAGCGACGGTTGACATGGAGCTTCTGAAAAGCGTTGCTCAGATAGTTCTTCACCGTCTTGTCGCTCAAGCCCAGCGCCGCCGCGATCTCCTTGTTGGTCTTGCCGTCGACGACCAACTCCAGGATGCGGCCTTCCTGGCGAGATAGAGCCTCCGTCGCGCTCGCCTTGCTCGCACGCGCCTTGCCCGCCAAGCTCGCGACTTGGCCGAGGGCCGTTTGCATCAGCTTGGGATCGAGAATCGACTGCCCGCGATAAACGGCATCGATCGCGTCGACCAGGGCCTGCTGGCGAATTTCCTTGAGGATATAGCCGGCGGCGCCCGCCAGGATGGTGGAAACGATCGCTTCCTCGTCGGAATAGGAGGTGAGGAACAATATGCGCGCCGCCGGATCCGCGGAAAGAATTTCGCGGCAGGCATCGAGCCCGGTACCGTCGGGCAGCCGCAGGTCCATCAGCACCACGTCGGGATCCAGGCGCCCGGCCTCCGAGACCGCCTCGGCGACCGTACCCACTTCCCCGACGACTTCGATATGCTCGGTCTGGGCGAACAGAGCCCGCAGGCCCAGGCGTACGACTTCATGGTCGTCCACCAGCAAGAGCCGTATCCTGGAACGCGCAGCGGCCCCGGTCGTCGTCATCGCTTGAGGGGGATCTGGACCACGATCCGCGTCCCCTCGTTTGGCGCCGACTTTACCGACGCCTCCCCGCCGAGCCTCCGCGCACGCGCGCTTATGTGATACAGGCCGAGGCCGTACCTGTCGGCCATGGCGGTGTCGAACCCTATCCCGTCGTCGGTCACTTCGAAACGGAAATTGCCCCCCCGCAGTCGCAGCGAAAGTTTTCCTTTCCGGGCTTTCGCATGTCGAGTCGCGTTGCTGATGCCCTCGCGGGCGATTTGCAAGAGATGGAACGTCTGATCGGGGGTCAGCGCCTGCTCCGCTCCCGCGTCGATGCGGACTGCGAATGCAGGGCCATTTTCTCCCACGGCGCGGACGGCCCTCTCGATCTCCGAGCGCAAATTGCGTGCGGTCGGGGACTGTTGCCCCTGGTCAGTGATCAACGAGCGCAAGTCCTGGATGACAAGGTTCAGATTCGTCGCCGCCGCGGCAATCGTCCGCGCGGCTTTGGCGGGATTCTCGTCCAGGAGCGTCCGGCAGGCTTCCAGATTCAAGCCCACCGCGTAAATGGCCTGGATGCAACCGTCGTGCATGTCCTGGAAAAAGAGCTCGCGCTCCTGCGCGAACGCGCGCAACTGCTCGTGCGCGACACGCATCCGCCGGTTTGCCTCCTGCAGCTTCGCGTTGACTCTTTCGAGCTCGGCGAAGCTCTTGAGCGCGTAAATGCGGTCGCGGTCGTGCTCGTGAATGACGAGTGCATCGACCTGGCCGGAACGGATTGCGTTGACCGTCTCGACTGCTTCCGCCGCCGCCGTGCGGCGCGACCTTGCCGGTTTCGGGCGCTCTTTGCGCGCGGGCGGGGCCACCTCGCGATGCTTGGTCCGCTTGGTCACCGTTACCTCTTCCGCCTCGTGGCAGCAGCGCCTACGCCTTGGCCTTGACGTCCAGTCCCACCAGAACCCGTTCGGTGTTGGATAGATCGCCTATGATCTTGCGAATCGGGCTGGGCAACTGCCGGACCAGCGTCGGGAGCGCGAGTATCTGGTGAACGCGGGCGAGCTTCGGATTCTCGCGAAGATCGATGACTTCGATCCGGTACTCGCCGGCCAGGTGCTTGCTGCAGATCTGCTTGAGGTTGTCGATGGCAGCCGCCGAGCGCGCCGTCTGGCCGGCGACATAGAGGCACAATTCGTACTTGGCGGGTTTCGCCTTGCCGGACTGCCGCACTTTTTTCGAGGTGACGCTCACGCCGTGCAGTGCTCGCCCGACCGGTCTTTGAATTCAATGCCCTGGTCGGATATCTGGAACTCATGCGTCTTGCTCGAGTGCGCCATGCCTCTCGATTTAACGATCGACAGCATCCGGACGCGCTCGCCATCGATTTCGTCGTTGCGCAGCAGCACCCAGCTGTCGACGATCGAGGAAATATTGACGCCGGTTGCTTCCGCGGCGTCGCCAGTCTCGTCCAGTACAGTCATGCATAGTGTGATCTGGTCCATTTTCAGGAAATCGACCAAACGCGTCATCATCGACGTGACCTCTGCCAGGGAACCGATCGCCAGCAGGCTGGTGATCGAATCGATGATTACCACGCGCGGGCGGTAGCTCGCCACCAGTTTGTGCAGGATCGTCAAGTGCAATTCCAGGCCATGCGCGGTCGGCCGCGACGCATGAAAGCGCACGAGGTCGCCGGCGACATGGGGCGACAACTGGACGCCGACGGAGCGCATGTTGCGCACGACTTCGCTCGGCGACTGCTCGAGCGTCACGTACAGGCATCGCTCGCCGCGCCGAGCTCCGGCCGCGACCAGATGGCCGGCAAAGCTGCTCTTTCCCGTCCCCGCCGAGCCCGATACCAGAATGGTGCTCGCCCGGAAAAATCCCCTGGGCCCGAGCGCCTGATCCAGGGCGGGCACGCCGCTGGAGATGATTTCGGCCGACGCGGTATGCCGCAGCCCCAACGAGGTTATCGGCAGCACCGAAATGCCGTCGGTGTCGATCAAAAACGGATATTCGTCGGTGCCGTGAACGCTGCCGCGATATTTGACGATGCGCAGCCGGCGGGCCGTTAGCTGATTCACGACCCGGTGGTCGAGCAGGATGACGCAATCCGACACGTATTCTTCCAGCCCGTGGCGAGTCAGCGTGCCGTCGCCCCGCTCGCCGGTGATGACGGCAGTAACCTCCTTCTCCTTGAGCCAGTCGAAAAGCCGGCGGAGTTCGGCGCGGAGGATCGCGATATTGGTGAATCCGCCGAACAGCGCTTCCGGCGTATCCAGCACGACCCGCTTCGCGCCGATCGAATCGATGGCGGTCCCGAGGCGGATAAAGAGGCCTTCCAGGTCGAAGTCGCCGGTCTCGGCGATCTCGTTGCGATCGACCCGCACGTGTTCCACCACGAGGTGTTTGCGGGCGACCAGCGCCTTGAGGTCGAATCCCATCGACGAGACATTCTGCGCGAGGTCGTCGCCGGTCTCCTCGAACGACAGCAGGACCCCTCGCTCCTGAAACTGCAATGCGCCCCGGACCAGGAATTCGACGGCCAGCACCGTTTTCCCGCACCCGGCGCCACCGCAGACCAGGGTCGGGCGCCCTCGCGGCAGCCCTCCGCCCGTAATTTCGTCCAATCCCTGAATACCGGTCGCCGCCTTCGGCAGCAGTCGCCGCGAGACCTCGCGGGCGCGCGCGAGCGCGCCCGGTGTGCGCTTGCTTTTTTTGGCTAAAGCCATGGGCATGATCCGAAGGGGGTGCGGGGCCGACCCGATTGTCGAGTATCGAGAGCCGAGTCCTACCGGACCAGGGCCCGGACTAGGGCCATCTGGACCTTGGCACGAACCGGCCTCCATTGTATATCGGTGATACGTGACGGATGCGTCGCGCTTGCGGAGACTCGGAACATGGCGCTCTCATTCAACACCGAAACCAGACTGACGCAGCACTACGCCAATGCCGAGAAGGACATTTGCGACCAGATAGGCTCGGCCTTCGCCGCCATTATGCGCGCGGCGGAATCGGAGCACGGCGTGCAAATCAACGAGCTGCGCGTGACCATGCTCGACGATCGGACCGGCGAGCGCTGGGCACAGGCCATCTGCACGATCATGCGCTAGGCGGGGGTTCGGCGACCGTGTCGGTCACGTCGAATCGTGAGCCAACGCCCGCGAAACGGACGGTGGCGGCCCGCCAGGCGTGCCGGGACGCGTTGTACTGGTGTGCAACCGTCTATTGCCAGCCGTTGCAGCCGCCGGCCGAAGCTGCCGCCCCTGGTGCGAACAAGCCGCGGCCGGCAAAAAGGCTTGCTGAACGATCCCGTAGCCCCGTCCGACAACCAGGTCGGGATCAACTCCTCTAGGCTCCGATGATTTTTCAGGCGTCCGCTTGACGCCTGTCTTTCTGGCGCGACGGGCGTTGGCGACGCGCGTACCGGTGTCCGCCCACGCGCCGTAAGAGTCTCTCCCACGGCGATGCCCGGGTGGCCTATACGCAGAACAGCCGTGATCCGATAGTGCGGGCCTCCGGCTCGCGCCATGATTCGTGAGCGACGTAGCCGGGTCCGTCAGTCATCGCAGTCGTCGTCAAGCCCCGGATGGACTCTACGTTGCCAAAAACCCACGGTAAGCCAACTACGACAAGGAAGATCACCATGAAACACCGCCAACTAGCGCAAGCTTTACTCATCGCGTCGCTCGGAGCGTTCGCCGCGGCAGGTTACGCGGAGACGGGAAGCCCCGCCGATAAGACTCCGGGATCGCCGGGCACCACCGCCACGCAGTCGAATGCCGAAGCGACCGGAGCACGGGTCGGCGGAACGCGCACTCCGATGGCCGGCGACCAGATCCGCGCGTACGAGCAGGCGAGAGGCGAGTGCGACAACAGCCCGGCCGCGCAGCGCAGCGAGTGCTGGACGGCGCTGACCACGCAATACGGCAACGTCAGCCCGAAATGCCGCAAACTGAGCGGTAACGCGCTCGACGCCTGCATTCACCAGGACGCAACGGCGGATACCCGCGGTAAATAAGCCGCCGCGGATGCAGGCAGGCGGGGAAGCGAGTGCTTCCCGCCGCTCACGGCGCGCTCTCGCGCGCCCTGCGACGGATCAGTCCGCCGCCTGCACGTCGCCGCGACCTTCAGGCACGCCGCCGCGCGCTTCAGGTAACCCAGGGTGGATTGCGGGGCTGGGCGTCGCGTCTGCCGCCATCTGCTTGAGCAAGCCTATGCCCGCCGCCAGCGCCTCGAGAGCCTGTCGAAACCGCATCTCGCTCAACGACGCGCGCGTCGGATGGGGGTCGACGCCACAGAGCTCGAACTGAGCCACGAGCAATGTGTCGAGCACGGCGCGCAGACCGTCAACCGACGGACCGCGGCCCGGCGTCGTTTGCTGCACGTTGGGCCTGGTTCGGTTGCGATGCTCCGGCCGGTCGTTAAGCTTGATGACCTTACCGTTCGGATCGGGAAACTGAATCTTGTTCTGGTCGTCCGCCACGTTGGCCTCCTGGCAGGGCTGCGAAAGCGCCAGTACGACGAGACTATCCGCCATTGGCGTGAACATGCCATCAGCGGTTGCCTGATTCCGTTGTAGGACTTGTCCTACACGCGGCGTTTTCCGGGATGCTGCGAAGGCCGAGCGGCCGGCGAGGATCGCAAGCCCCACGAGCGTCGTCCTCTTCGAATCTGCCGCCCACGGATCGGTCCTGCGTCGGCAAACGATCGTTCCCTCGGCACCGACCGGCCGGGCCGCGAGTCGCTCATTCGCGTTCCAGCCCGGCGCAGATGGGTCAGCGGCGCGCGAGCAGCGCAAAAGCTCCGGACAGAGGGTAGAGATAGCGCTGCAGCACCCGGCGCAGCGCGGCGCTTCGCCCGGCAGCCCTGCCCAGCGCCGCGGCTGTCATCCGTAGCGCCATGCACCAGCACGCGCAGCGGCGAATCGTCCAGGTCGTCCCGCAACCCAACGGCTCGGACGAACGGTGGGAACGGGCCGGCTGCACGCTCGCGCGCTAGCGGTCAACGCGCCCCAAACGTGAAACCCATGACCACGACGATCAGGCGAACGTCGGCCACCCGCAGCGACGCGGATGCGTTGCATGGGTACGCCGCGGGGTACTGCCAGCCGCTTCAGCCGCGCGGTGCCGCTGCCCGACTGCCGCCTCGGCACCGAACAGGCCGGAGCGTGTGAGGAAGGCCACGGGTGCTGCCTCGCTTGGGTGATCGCAAGCGCCTTCGCTTCGGAAGCACCACGCACATGGACTGCGTTTTGCGCGAGGCCCGGTGCGTCGCGACCCCGGGGTCGGAGCGCGCGTCACTCGAGCGGGCAGTGCAGTCCGAGATCGACCGCATGCGGGCGATGGGCGAGCGCGTCGAAACCATCGCGGCATTTCAGACCGCCGCCGATGTCCATATTGCGCTGTGTGACGCCGGATCATCGCCCGCCGGCGACAAATAGTGGCCATCCCGCCCCGGGGGTGCCTTTAAGCTTCTGCCCCGCATCCGTCGCCGATCGCCCGGCGCGGGCGTCCAAAGCGCCTCTGCGAAAAGCCCGCCGGCCCCATGTAGGCATCCGCCCTACGACGACGCCGCCATTTCCTACGCCGGATTCAGCCAAGCGCCGATTGTCTCGCCGTTCCTCCATCGGGCAAGATTCTCTACAGCGCGGTGCAGAAGAATAAGAGGCGGACGGACATGTTGCGGCTTTTGTGGGTGCTGTTGCTGACGACGCTGCTGGGCTCCGGCGGTGTCGCAGCGGGCTTCGCGGCCGACGTTCCGGCCATTGTGCAGTTCGTTTTCGTCGGTTGTCTGGGGTTGTTCGTCGTCACGCTCACCACTGGTGCCCTGATGGTCGCCGATCCCGAGGGTTCCCGAGCGGGCAGAGAGCCGCGCGGACATTCCGGCGCTGCGCCAGCCTCGGGCACCGCGGAGGCACACGGTGCGCATTGCGAGGCCCCCGGCGCGAGGTGATGCACAAACCGGCCAACCGCGCATCCGTACGTCAGGTCTCCGGGTCATCGCAGCGAGGCTGCGACTGAGTCACCTTAGCCCGATCGTATTTCGTGCTTGATTGACCCTCGGAAGCCGCCCCGGGGCCGGCGACGCGTCGGGGTTAAAATCGCGCGGTGTCCCGCATCCTGATCGGCACCGCATCCTGGACCGACAAGACCCTTATCGCGTCCGGACGCTTCTACCCGCCCAAAGCCAACAGCGCGGAAGAACGGCTCCGCTACTACGCCTCGCAGTTTCCGCTGGTCGAAATCGACAGCAGCTACTACGCGATGCCGGAGCCTCGCGTGGCGCAACATTGGGTCGATCGCACGCCGGCCGACTTCACGTTCAACATAAAGGCGTTCCGGCTCTTCACCGGCCACCAGACGTCACCCGCAGCGCTGCCGAAAGACATCGCCGAGGCCCTGGGACCCGTCGGCAGGAAGCACGTCTATTACAAGGACATTCCTGTTGAGATCCTGGACGAGATGTGGCGGCGCTACCGCGCCGCGATCGAGCCGCTGCGCCATGCCCGCAAGCTCGGGGCCGTTCACTTCCAGTTCGCGCCCTGGGTCGCCTATCACCCGAAGAGCCTGGCGCATATCGAGGAGTGCCAGCGGCGGCTGGACGGCTACCAGCTCTCCGTCGAATTTCGCAACACGACATGGTTCGAAGGGCGGCGCCGGGACGCGACGCTGGACTTCGAACGCGAGCGCGGCCTGGTCAACGTCATCGTGGACGAGCCGCAGGGGACGGCGAATTGCGTCCCCGCGGTGTGGGAGGTGACGCAGCCCGCGCTATCGGTCGTGCGCCTGCACGGACGCAATCGCGAGACGTGGAACAGGAAAGGTCTCGGCTCGTCGTCCGATCGATTCAATTACGATTACGATACCGGCGAATTGACCGAGCTGGCAGGCAAGGTCGCGGCCATAGCCGCGGCCAGCGTGCACGTCGTGTTCAACAACAACTACGAGGATCAGGGCCAGCGGAATGCCCGTGAGCTGACGGGCATTCTGCAGCAGGCGCAATGACTGGACGACATGCGAATCGACTGCTGCGGCGCCTTTCGCGCGCCGCGGCGCACCCGAATGCGGAGCCCTCTACCCCTGCCCAAGTTACGCGCACTCATTCGCAGGAATGGGGGTTCAATTCATCCTCTTCATGGGCATTGAACTCGGTGTCGCCCTACTGCTGTCGCGCCGTCTAGGGCTGTGGAAACGCCTGCGCGCCGCGCCGGTATCGCGCACGCTGTTGCTGGGCAGCCAACTGGCAAGCGGCATGTTGATAGCGACCATTCTGCTTCTGGTCATTTTTCTTGCCGCAATCGCATTTTTTGGCGTCCGGATCGAGGGCAGTATCGTTGGATTTCTGGGCGTGGCAATTGCGTTCGCCCTGCTCACCGCCAGCTTCGGATTGCTGATCGCCGCCGTGGGAAAGACGCCGGAAGCCACACGCGGCTTGGCGCTGTTCGCAACATTGGTGATGGTGATGCTGGGTGGGGCGTGGGTGCCAACGTTCATTTTTCCGGCATGGCTGCAAACGCTGTCTCTCGGCGTGCCCACACGATGGGCGATCGATGGGTTGGACGCAATGACCTGGCGCGGTCTCGGTATCGAGGCGGCGTTGGCGCCAATCGGCGTGCTGCTGGCGTTCAGCGCCGTCTTCTCTGTCATCGCCATTGTTCGCTTTGACTGGGACGAATGAGCGCGCGGATATTGGCCCGTGCGATAAGCAAGATAGGTGGCACACCGACTCGAAAGCAATGCGCGCAGCCCCGCGGCCGCGTTAGACTGGCGACGACGCTCGCCGGTTCGTCGGATGCGACTCTACCAGCGCTGGTCGGGCGTATCGCCGGCGTCTTTGACTGCACCGAGGAGTAGCGACATGGCACGCATTATCGGCGGTATCGCTGCCTCGCACACGCCGACCATCGGCTTCGCCTATGACCGGAACAAGCGCGACGACCCCGTGTGGGCGCCAATCTTCGAGAACTTCGCACCTCTGGCCGCGTGGCTCGAGGAAAAGCACCCCGACGTTCTGCTGTTGATCTACAACGATCACGTCACGTCGTTCTTCTTCGATCACTACTCGGCTTTCTCGCTGGGCGTGGGGCCGGAGTGGAAGGTCGCCGATGAAGGCGGCGGCCCGCGCGATCTGCCCCCGATCAAGGGCCATCCGCGATTGGCTTCTCACATTGGACACTCGCTGATGGCCGACGAGTTCGACATGTCCTTTTTCCAGCACAGGGCGCTGGATCATGGCTGCTTCTCGCCCCTTTCGGTCCTTTGCCCGCACGAGCCCGAATGGCCGGTGAGCCTGGTGCCGCTGCAGATGGGCGTGCTGCAATTTCCGATTCCCAGCGCCCGCCGCTTCTACAAGCTCGGGCAGGCGCTCAGACGCGCGATCGAGAGCTATCCCGAGGATACGCGGGTGGTCGTCGTCGCCACCGGCGGCCTGTCGCACCAGGTGCACGGCGAGCGCGCCGGATTCAACAATCCCGAGTGGGACCGGCGCTTTCTCGATCTGTTCGAACGCGACCCTGAACACCTGGCCGAGATGACCATCGCCGAGTACGCGGAACTCGGCGGGTTCGAGGGCTCGGAAGTCGTCATGTGGCTCACCATGCGCGGCGCGCTCTCCGCGAACGTCGCATGCAAGCACCGGAGCTACTACCTTCCCTCGATGACCGGCATTGCGACCGCGATCTACGAGGGGACGGACGAGCCGCCGAACGCGGCCGCCGTCGAGCGTCAGCGACGGCATGTAGCAACCGGGCTGAAAGGGGTGGAACGACTTCAGGGCACGTATCCGTTCACTATCGAGCGCAGCGTAAAAGCGTTCCGCATCAACGATTACCTGCACCGCATGGTCGAGCCCGGCTATCGGCAGGACTTCCTTCGCGATCCGGAGGCGAGCTTCGCAGCGGCGGGACTGACCGAAGAGGAGCGCGACCTGATTCGCCGGCGGGATTGGCGCGGTCTGATGCACTACGGCGTCATCTTCTTCATGCTCGAAAAGCTTGGCGCGGTCACGGGCGTCTCGAATCTGCACATCTACGCCGCGATGCGGGGCGAAACGCTCGAAGTCTTCCAACGCACGCGCAATGCTCCTGGCGCGCTGTACTCGGTAGCCGGTAAAGGCGCCGGCGGCCTCGGATGGGACAAGCCCGCCGACGCGGCGAGCCAGAACTGAACCAACCAGACTATGGCGTCATGATCCTGCTGCCGTGGTACCTATCGGGCCGCCGGATCTCGATACCGTCGACTCGACACAGACACGCCGGGGAAGCGATTCCAAGAGCAGGCGGTGCCTTAAAGCCCGCCATCGTACGGCTTCGAACCCGTTTTCCTGAGTAACTTCGATGATCATCGACATCCACGGCCACTACACTACGGCGCCGAAGGCTCTGGAGGCCTGGCGCAATCGCCAGATCGCTGCGATCGGCAGGCCTGGGGAGACTCCGAAGCCATCCGAGCTCCGCATCAGCGACGACGAGTTGTGCGAGTCGATCGAAAGCAACCAGCTGCGCCTCATGCGTGAACGCGGCCTCGACCTCACGATCTTCAGCCCGCGGGCCAGCTTCATGGCGCATCACATCGGCGACTTCCAGGTCTCGAGCACCTGGGCCGCCATTTGCAACGAGCTGTGTTACCGGGTGAGCCAGCTCTTCCCGGACCACTTTATTCCTGCCGCGATGCTGCCGCAGAGCCCTGGCGTGAATCCGGCGACCTGCATCCCGGAGCTCCTCCGATGCGTGCAGCAGTACGGTAATGTTGCGATCAACCTGAACCCGGATCCGTCGGGCGGACACTGGGATTCGCCTCCGTTGTCGGACCGCCATTGGTACCCGATCTACGAAAAGATGGTCGAGTACGACATTCCGGCGATGATTCATGTCAGCACGAGCTGCAACCGATGCTTCCATACGACCGGAGCTCACTACCTGAACGCGGACACGACGGCGTTCATGCAATGCCTGGCGTCCGAGTTGTTCAAGGATTTCCCGACGCTGCGCTTCGTCATCCCGCACGGCGGCGGAGCGGTACCATTCCATTGGGGCCGCTTCCGGGGACTCGCGCAGGAGATGAAGAAGCCGCTGCTCCAGGAGCATCTGCTGAACAACGTCTTCTTCGACACCTGCGTGTATCACCAGCCCGGCATCGATCTGTTGACACGTGTCATCCCGCTCGACAACATCCTGTTCGCCAGCGAGATGATCGGCGCCGTGCGTGGCATCGACCCGGAGACGGGTCATTACTTCGACGACACCAAGCGCTACATCGAGGCGGCACCAATCGGCGTCGAGCAGCGGCGGACGATTTACGAGGGGAACGCGCGGCGCGTATATCCCCGCCTCGACGCGGCGCTCAAGGCCAAAGGACGCTGACCATGTACGAACTCGGGGTGGTTTATCGCAACGTCCGGCGAGCCGACGCCGGGACCGCCGGCAAGCTCGGCGCCCTGGGCAGCGCGACCGTGCATGAAGCGATGGGACGGACTGGTCTGATGAAGCCCTACATGCGCCCCGTGTATGCCGGCGCGCAAGCGTCGGGCACCGCGGTCACGGTCCTGCTGCACCCCGGGGACAACTGGATGCTCCATGTCGCTGCCGAGCAGATTCAGCGTGGCGATGTGGTCGTCGCCGCGATCATCGCCGAGTGCACCGACGGCTATTTCGGCGATCTGCTGGCGACCAGCTTCAAGGCGCGGGGGGCGCAAGGGTTGGTGATCGACGCGGGCGTGCGGGACGTGCGCGTCCTCACCGAGATGCGGTTTCCGGTGTGGAGCAAAGCGGTCTCCGCCAAGGGCACGGTCAAGGCGACGCTCGGCTCCGTGAACATACCCGTCGTGTGCGCCGGCGCCCTGGTGACTCCCGGCGACGTCATCGTCGCCGACGACGACGGCGTCGTTGTCGTTCCCGCGGCCATGGCGCAAACGACGCTGAACGCCGCGACGGCGCGCGAGGCGAATGAAGTCGCAAAGCGCGCGCGGCTGGCCGACGGCGTGCTCGGCCTCGATATGTACGACATGCGCGAACCGCTGCGCAAGGCCGGTCTGAGATACATCGACTGAGCCCGAGACCACGGAATTCGAGTCGACCGAGCCATGGGCGAGCCGATCACTGGCATCTCCTCGATGGCAATGCGCGGCGTGCTGGCCGAGTTGGCCGATGCTTACCGGCGCCAGAGCGGCGAGGACGTGTCGGTCGTATCGGTCGGCGGAGTCGATGCCGTCCGACGCGTGGAGGCCGGCGAAGCGTTCGATTTCGTCGTGCTCGCGGCGGACAGCATCGGGCGTTTGGCGTCGGCCGGCCACGTCGACCCTCCGAGTCGAGTCGACCTCGCTCGTTCGGCCGTGGCCGTAGCCGTCGCGGCCGGCGCGCAACGACCCGACATCGGGAGCGAGCTCGCGGTCCGCGACGCGGTGCTGGCTGCGCGGCGCGTCGGCTACTCGACCGGCCCGAGTGGCGTGCACCTTGCCCGCCTCCTGGACCGCTGGGGGATTGCAGACACAATGGCGCCGCGTACGGTGCAGGCGCCTCCCGGTGTTCCCGTAGGCACGCTGGTTGCACGCGGCGATGTCGACATCGGGTTCCAGCAGTTGAGCGAGCTCGTCCATCTTCCTGGCGTCGACGTGGTCGGCGTGCTTCCCCCGGAGATCCAGGCGATGACGGTCTTTTCCGCGGGGGTGTGCACCACGTCGCGCCAACCCGACGCTTGCCGTGCCCTGCTCTCGTTCCTGGCCTCCCCCGCGGGCGATGCCGCGAAGCGCCATCACGGCATGGAGCCGGCATCCAGCTCGGACGCGCGGACATAATGGCGGGAGACGTCGCCCCGTCATTGCGACCGCGGGTCGAGCATGCGGCCGCCGGCGTGTCGCGCCCGTCATCGCCGAGGTTGGATACCGCCTTGCTTACCTCAAACTCACGTGCTTGGGGGCGACTCGCTGACGAGCTGGGAGATCGCCAAATCGCCCCTCGAAGGGACTGGCTTCCGACCCCCCTTTTGCTATGATCGACGCTCCGCGACTCACGCCCGAAGCCTTCGGCAATGGCCCGGCTTGCGCGCGCGTCGCTTTGGCTCGCGTTGGCGCTTACCCGTAGTATGGCGGACTCAACATCAACAGACGCGCCCAGGAGGAACTCATGCCGCACCATCCCGTCGCCCCTCGTCGCCGCATCCTGAAGGCTGCCGTTGCGGGTGCCGTTGCCGCGCTTGCCGGCGGCCGCGCGCTGCGATCGTTTGCCGCCGATCCGTTCAAGATCGGTCTCATCCTCCCGCTCACCGGGCCGTTTGCTTCCACCGGCAGGCAGATCCAGGCGGCGTGCCGCTTGTACATGCAGCAGAACGGCGACACGGTGGCCGGCCGCAAGATCGACCTCATCGTCAAGGACGACACCGGCCTCGCGCCGGAGACGACGAGGCGCATCGCGCAGGAGTTCGTCACCAAAGACAAGGTGAACGTCCTCGCAGGCTTCGGCCTCACGCCTCTCGCGCTGGCCAGCGCATCGATCGCCACGGAGTCGAAGACGCCGATGATCGTCATGGCGGCAGCGACGTCGATCATAACCTCCAAGTCGCCGTACATCGTGCGGACCGTGTTTACGTTGCCTCAGGTTACCGGCCCGATCGCCGATTGGGCGCCGAAGAACAAGATCAAGACGGTCGTGACGCTCGTGACCGATTACGGGCCGGGTCTCGATGCGGAGAAGACCTTTGTCAAGCGCTTCACCGAGGGCGGCGGCAAGATCGTCGAATCGGTGCGCGTGCCGCTGCGCAACCCCGACTATGCACCGTTTCTTCAGCGTGTGAAGGACACGAAGCCC
>JBOIGD010000107.1:0-19740 GCA_050742615.1 Casimicrobiaceae bacterium
CGCTGGTCATCCATCCGGCGAGCACGACGCACTTCCGCATGGCCGCCGCCGAGCTTCACGCATCCGGCATCACCGAGGGCACGATCCGGCTCTCGGTCGGCCTCGAGCACGCAGACGATCTGATCGAAGACCTGTCGCGCGCGCTTTACGCCGCGGGCAAGGCCTGAACGTGTCCGGCCCCCCGCCGCGGTAGGGCTGCCGTCGTGCAGCTCCTCGTCAACGCGGCGCCGGTCTACGCCTACACGGGCACACGCCACTTCCACGGCGCGCGGCCGACGATCGTGTTCGTCCACGGCGCGGCGAACGATCACAGCGTCTGGGCGCTGCAGTCGCGGTACTTCGCGCATCACGGCAGCAATGCCGTCGCGGTCGATCTGCCCGGGCACGGCAGGAGCGGCGGCGAAGCCCTGCCGTCGATCGCGGCGATCGCCGACTGGCTCGCGGCGTTGCTCGACGCGCTGGGCGCCGGGCGCGCCGCGCTGGTCGGCCACAGCATGGGCGCTCTGGCGGCGCTCGAGGCGGCAGCGCGGCATCCGGCACGCGTTCGTGCGCTGGCGCTGCTCGGACCCGCGGCGCCGATGGCGGTCAGCGACGCCCTGCTCGACGCGGCGCGCGCCGGCGATCATCTCGCCTGCGAGCTGATGACCGGCTGGGCGCTCTCCGCGGGCAGCCACCTCGGCGGCAGTCGCCAGCCCGGCGTCTGGATGGCCGGCAGCGCCCTGCGGTTGATCGAGCGGTCAGGAGCGGGCGTCCTGCACGCGGATCTCGACGCCTGTCATCGCTATGACAACGGGCTCGCCGCAGCCGCCGCGGTCGCTTGTTCGACCCTGGTCATTTGCGGCCAGCGCGATCAGATGGTGCCGCCGAAGAATGCCGGCCCGCTGCTCGCCGCGCTGGCCGACAAGCGGGTGGTGACGATTTCCGGATGCGGCCACAGCATGATGGCGGAAGCGCCTGACGCCGTGCTCGATGCGCTGCGCGAATTCCTCTAAAAGCGCGCGGCGCCGGCGCGGCTAGGCCGCATCGCGCCACTTGATCGAGCAGCCGATGCTCGCGGTCTGCCGTGCCGGCCCGCGGCCGGTGCGCGCCACCAGCAGCATCGCATCGTAGAGCTCGCGCGGCGCATCGGGCTTCGGCGCGCGCCCGGAGTCGTCAAGCCGGCCGCGATACTGCAATTCGAGCGCGGCGTTGAAACCGAAAAAATCCGGCGTGCACACCGCGCCGTACGCCCGCGCCACCGCCTGGGTCTCGTCCAACAGATAGGGGAAGGGAAAGCGCATGCGCGCGGCCAGCGCTTTCATGTTGTCGAACGAGTCCTCGGGATAGTCGGCGGCGTCGTTGCTGCATATCGCAGCGCTGCCGATGCCGTGCGCACGAAGCTCGCCGGCGTCGCGCACCAGCTTGTCCAGCACCGCCTTGACGTAAGGGCAGTGATTGCAGATGAACATGACCAGCAGCCCTTTGTCGCCGCGCACCGAGTCGCGCCGGTGGCGCTTGCCCTCGGTGCCGACGAGGTCGAAATCGGGCGCGGGCCAGCCGAAGTTGCATACCGGGGGCGCGGCGGCAATGGCGGCTCTCCTCTGCTACGATGTAGCAAAATGCTAGCACGACCGCGACCACGCCGGGCCCGGCGCTGACATGACACCGCGCTTCCACTGCCCGCTGCCGCTGGCCGAAGGCGCCGAGATCGCGCTTCCCGGTGCCGCTGCGCACCACGCGGCGCGCGTCCTTCGCCTCGCCGTCGGCGACGCGCTTACGCTGTTCGGCGGCGACGACGGGGAAGTCGCCGCCCGCATCGTGCGCATCGGCCCGCGCGGCGTCGACGTCCTGGTCGGCGCGGCCGGGACGGCCGAGCGCGAATCGCCGCTGGCGCTGACGCTGGTGCAGGGCCTCGCGGCGGCCGACCGCATGGACTACGCGATCCAGAAATCGGTCGAGCTCGGCGTGCGCGCGATTCAACCTGTCGCGACCGCGCGCAGCGTCGCCCGCCTCGATCCGGCGCGCGCCGCGAAGCGCGCGCAGCACTGGCGGCAGATCGCGATCGCCACGTGCGAACAATCGGGGCGCAACCGCCTGCCTCGGCTTTACCCGCTGCTCGCGTTCGATGCCTGGTGTGCAGAGGCGTCGGACGCGGCGCTGCGCCTGCTGCTGTCGCCGGACGGCGATCTCAGCGTCGCGGGCTTGCCGCGGCCGGACGGGCCGGTCGACATTCTGGTCGGTCCCGAAGGCGGCCTGACGCCGGACGAATCCGCCGCGGCCCGGAGCGCCGGGTTTCGCGCGCTGCGTCTGGGCCCGCGCATCCTGCGCAGCGAAACCGCCGGCCCGGCGGCGCTCGCGGCGCTCGGCGCGTTGTGGGGCGACTGGCGCTAGTGCGAATGTCGACTTCTTGCCGATCGATCGCAATCGCCGCGCTTGCCGCGCTGCTCGCAAGTTGCGCCGGTCCGGCGGCGATCGCACCCGAGGGCGTCGACCCGATACGCGCTGCCTTCGTCGCCGTGGGCGTCGCCGGCGCCTCTATCGTCCGCGTGATCACGACCGATCCTTCGTGCCCGCCGGTCGATGTCGACGGCGTACGACTGATGACCGCGATCCGGGCGGTGCCAGAGACGATCCCGCAGCGGCCAACGCGCAGCGCGCCGGCGGACTCGAAGCCCTCGGCGTTCCCGGTGCTGGTTTGCGAGCGCATCCTGCCGGCGGGAGCGACCCGCGCAAGCGTCGGAGGGCATACACTGCCTCTGCTCCGGCACGACGCGCGGCGCATCGTCGTCATCGGCGACAGCGGCTGCCGCGTCCAGCGTGGCGAGGCGATCCAGGCGTGCAGCGACGACGCCGCGTGGCCGTTCGCCCGGGTCGCCGCCGCGGCCGCGGCAAGACATCCCGACCTGGTCATTCACGTCGGCGATTACCACTACCGGGAGAGCGCCTGTCGCGACGACGCTCGCCGATGCGCGGCGAGCCCCTGGGGCTACGGCTGGGACGCCTGGAACGCCGATTTCTTCGCCCCGGCGCGCGATCTGCTGGCCGCGGCGCCCTGGGTTTTCGTGCGCGGCAACCATGAGTCCTGCAGCCGGGCGGGGCAGGGCTGGTGGCGCTTTCTCGATCCGCGTCCGCTGCTAGCCGGGCGGGATTGCAACGAGGCGGTCAACGACCTCCGCGGCGACTACAGCGAGCCGTATGCGGTGCCGCTGTCGGCCGACACGCAGCTCGTCGTGTTCGATTCCTCACGCGTCGGCACCTCAGCGCTGCACCGCGACGACCCGGCGTATGCGATCTATGCCGGCGAGATGCAGCGTGCCCTCGAGCTCGCGCAAGGCTCCGTGCACAATTTTTTCGTCGATCATCATCCGATCCTCGGTTTCGCGACCGACGGCAGCAGCCACCCCGCGGGGGTCTACCCGGGCAATGCCGCGTTGCAGTCGGTGCTCGCCGCCAGCAACGGGGTGCAGCTTTTTCCGGCCGACATCGACGCGCTGCTCGCCGGACACGATCACCTGTTCGAAGTGGTGAGCTTCGCGAGCGCGCATCCGCCGCAGTTCATTTCCGGCAATGGCGGCACAGGGCTCGATGCTCCACTGCCGCGGCCGATGCCGCCGGGCGCGACGCCGGCACCCGGCGCCGTCGTCGCATCGCTGACCTCGGCGGCGGCGTTCGGCTTCCTCACGCTCGAGCGCGAGCCGGGCGCCGAAGCGGCCTGGCGGGTGCGGGCCTGGGACCGCGACGGGCGGCTGCTGACCCGCTGCGAGCTGCGCGGGCGCCGAGCCTCGTGCGCGCCGGCAGAGTTGCCGTGACGGCGTGGGGTGCCCGGGCTAGCGTTTCGGATCGGCCGCGACCAGGATGCTGCAGCGCACGCGCTCGATCAGTATCGCGTCGACCGAGCCGCGCCACCAGCGCAGCGCGAACGACTTGCTGCGCGGATGGCCGAGAATCAGGAGGTCGATGCCGAGCTCCGCCACCAGCTTGGTCAGGACGTCGACCGGTTCGCCGACGACCAGGTGGTCGATGACGTTGAGCCCCTTGCCGGCGAGCAGCTCGTGGGCCGCTTTCAGGTCGGCCTCCATGTGCTCGCGCTCGTCGGCGAGTGCCACCTCCGGCACGTATTCCCCGGCAAGCAGATAGGCCGACGGATAGTGGACCACCGCGGTGAGATGCACTTCGACCGACGCGTCGGGGACGAACCGCGCCGCTTCGTCGAGCGCCAGGCGCGATTCCGCAGCGCCGTTGTAGGCGACGAGGATCTTGCGATACATGGCTCTCCTCCGCAGGTCAGAATCGATTGTTGTCCGGCCGATGTCTGCGGGTCGCCCGGGCGGCCGCCGTCGCGGCCGCAAACGCCACTGTAACCACCCGCAGGCATTCTTGAAAGGCCGCGTTCCTCTCGCAGGGGGCGCTTTTGGCCGCCCGGCGCGAATCAGGCTGCGGCGGGCAGCGCCTTGCCGGCCAGCGCCAGCGCGAGCGCGCGCAATTCGTCCCAGGCGTTGCCGCGGCCGATGCCCTTGGCCAGCGCGTCGAGGCGCGCCAGGTCGGTTATCAGGCGCGGTATCGCCGCCGGGGCGATGCGCTGCGCCGCGCGCTCCATCGCGGCCTGGCGCCTCCCCCAGACGCGCGCCGATCGTACCGCCACGCCGATCGGCGTGCCGCTCGCCGCCGCCGCCAGTACGGCGGCGAGCCCGTGCACGTCCTCGGCAAGCTGCCACAGCAGTAGCGGCAGGCCTTCGCCCGCCGCTTCGAGCGAGGCGAGGATGCGGCAGGCGCGCGCGGCGTCGCCGGCAAGCCAGGCTTCGGAGAGCTGGAACACGTCGAAGCGCGCGACGTCGGCGACCGCCTGCTCGACCGCGGTTGCATCGAGCTCGCCTTCCGGCAACAAGAGTCCGAGCTTCTCCACTTCCTGCTTGGCCGCCAGCAGGTTGCCTTCGGTCGTGTCGGCGAGAAACCGCAGCGTGTCGGCGGAGGCGCGCTGCTTCTGGCGCGCGAGCCGGCCGGCGATCCAGCGGGGCAGTTCATCGCGTTCCAGCGGATAGACGGGAACCGTGACGGCGGCGCGCTCGAGCGCCGAAAACCAGGCCGAATTCATCGCCGCGCGATCGAGCCGCGGCAGCGTGATCAGCGTGATCGCATCGGCGCCAGGGTGATTCGCACAGTCTTCCAGAATCCGTGCGCCCTCGACGCCGGGTTTGCCGCCGGGGATCCGCAGGTCGACCAGCTTGCGGCTGCCGAAGAGGCCCAAGTTGCGGTTGGCCGCGGCCAGCGCATCCCACTTGAACCCGGCCTCGGCGACCAGGATTTCGCGCTCTTCGCAGCCTGCGGCGCGCGCCGCGGCGCGGATCTGATCGCCGGCTTCGATTGCCAGCAGCGGCTCGTCGCCGTGCACGACATAGAGCGGCGCCATCCCTTTGGCGAGATGCGCGGCGAGCTGCGGGGGACGGACCTGCATCCGGCAATGGGCTTCGCGGCGCGGCGCTACGCGACCGGTTTCCTGGCCGCCTGCAGCCGGCGCACGATCTGCTGCACCGTGTCGGTCTGCATTTCGCGCCAGAGCCTCTGCTCCTGCGCTTCCTTGGCCAGCGCCTCGGTGTCGCTGTAGGTATAGCTGCGGCGCACCAGCACCTCGGATGTCGGCAGCCAATCGTTGCCGTCGTTGTCGTGAACGCGGATCAGCACGCGCTTGATCAACAGGAATTCGCTGACCTTGCCGCCGCCCGTCAGCGACAGGATCTGCTTGTTGTCCTCGACGCTGACGATGTCGAGCACCACCTGCGCCGCGGGCGCCGTCGCGACCAGCTTCGCCGAGCCGATGCCCTCGAGCGAGCGCCTGAGCTCGACGGTGAGCGGCAGCGCCGGCGGCGCGCTCAGGAATACCGTCTCGAAGGCGTAATGTGCCTCGCCGCGCAGGTGGAATCCGCACGCGGCGAGCGCGCCGGACAAGGCGAGCCCGACGACCAGCCGGACGGCAGAGGAACCGGACGCACGCCGGCAGTCCGCGCGCGAGCGCGGATCCGTCATCGGATCGGCCGGCGGCAGCGTCATCAGACCACGACGTTCACCAGGCGCCCCGGTACGACGACGATCTTCTTCGGTTTCGCGCCGTTGCCGTGCTTCTGCACCTCGGGGCTCGCGGCGGCGGCGTGCTCGATCGCGGCGCGGTCGGCGGTCGACGGCACGGTGAGCTTGCCGCGCAGCCTGCCGTTGACCTGCAGCACCAGTTCGATCTGGTCCTGCGCCAGCGCGAGTGCGTCGACCGCGGGCCACGGCGCATCGATGATGTCGCCGATGGCGGCGGCGAAGCCGAGATCCTCCCACAGCACGTGCGTGATGTGCGGCACGACCGGATTCAGCACCCGCAGCAGCAGCGACAGGCCCTCGCGCGCGAGCTCCGCGGCCCCCGGGGTGCCGTCGAACGGCGCGTCCTCGAGAGCGTTCAGCATCTTCATGCCGGCGGAGACGACGGTGTTGTACTGGATGCGTCGATAGTCGTAGTCGGCTTGCTTGAGCTGCAGATGCAGCTCGCGGCGCACGGCGCGCAGCGCCGGTTCGGCGCGCGCCCAGTCGATCTGCTGCGGCGCGCGAGCAAGTACGCCGGCGCGCGCTTGCGCGTACGCCCAGAGCCGCTTCAGGAACCGGTAACCGCCCTCCACACCGGCGTCCGACCAGAGGACGCTGTCTTCGGGCGGCCCGGCGAACATGCCAAACAGCCGCGCCGTATCAGCCCCGTAGCGCTCGATTATCTGCTGCGGGTCGACGCCGTTCTTCTTGCTCTTGGACATCGTGCCGGTGCCGCCGTAGTCGACCGGCAGGCCGTCGGCCCTGGCCGTCGCGCCGACGATGTGCCCGGCGGCGTCGTACCGCGGGTCGACCTCGTCCGGCGAAAAATAATCGACGCCGCCGGTTTCGCTGCGCCGCGCGTAGCTGTGGTTGAGCACCATGCCCTGCGTCATCAGCCGCGTGAACGGCTCGTCGAAAGTCACGAGTCCCATGTCACGCATCACCTTGGTCCAGAAGCGCGCAGAAAGCAGGTGCAGGATCGCATGCTCGATGCCGCCGATGTACTGGTTCATCGGCAGCCAGTAGTCGGTGCGCGCATCGACCATCGTCGCCGCGTCCGGGCAGGCGTAGCGCATGTAGTACCAGGACGAATCGACGAACGTGTCCATCGTGTCGGTCTCGCGCTGCGCGGGCCCGCCGCATCGCGGGCACTTGCAGTTGACGAAATCGGCGCGCCTTTTCAGCGGATTGCCGGTGCCGTCGGGTACGCAATCCTCAGGCAGGATCACCGGCAGGTCGGCCTCGGGCACCGGCACGTCGCCGCATGCCCCGCAGTGCACGATCGGAATCGGCGTGCCCCAGTAGCGCTGGCGCGAGATGCCCCAGTCGCGCAGCCGCCAGGTGGTCCGCTTCTCGCCCAGACCCTTGGCCGCCAGGTCGGCGGCGACCGCGTCGACCGCGTTCGCATGATCGAGGCCGTCGTACTTGCCCGAGTTGATCACGCGGACTTCATCCACCGACTTGGACGCGTACCAAGGCTTCCAAACCTTCGGATCGAAATACAACCACTCATATTCGTTCTTTGGATATTCGGTCGGGAACGCCTTGGTGAGAGCGAGCGTTTGCTGAAGTACCTGCCGGATCGGCAATCCATACTCGTTGGCGAACTCGAAGTCGCGCTCGTCATGCGCCGGCACCCCCATCACCGCGCCGTCGCCGTAGCTGATCAGCACATAGTTGGCGACCCACAGCGGCACCGCCGCCCCGCTCAACGGATGGGTGACGGAGAGTCCGGTGGCCATGCCCTTTTTTTCCATCGTCGCGACCTCGGCCTCGATCACGCTGCCGCGCTTGCACTCGGCGATGAAGGCGGCCAGTTCCGGATGGGCCTTCGCCGCGTGCGTAGCCAGCGGGTGCTCGGCCGCGACCGCGCAGAACGTCACGCCCATGATCGTGTCGGCGCGGGTGGTGAACACGTACATGCGGCCGTCGTCGATCGGCTTGCCGTCCTGGTCGCGGATGTCGTGCGTGAACGCGAAGCGCACGCCCTCGCTCTTGCCGATCCAGTTCGCCTGCATCGTGCGCACGCGCTCGGGCCAGCCGTCCATCCGGCCGAGATTGTCGAGCAGCTCGTCGGCATAATCGGTGATGCGCAGGTAGTACATCGGGATCTCGCGCTTTTCGACCGGCGCGTCGGAGCGCCAGCCGCGGCCGTCGATCACCTGCTCGTTGGCGAGCACCGTCTGGTCGACCGGGTCCCAGTTGACGACGCCGGTCTTCTTGTAGGCGATGCCTTTTTCCAGCATCTTGAGGAACAGCCACTGGTTCCAGCGATAGTATTCCGGCTTGCACGTCGCGATCTCGCGCGACCAGTCGATCGCGAAGCCGACCGCCTGCATCTGTTCCTTCATCTTCGCGATGTTGTCGTAGGTCCACTGCGCTGGCGGCACGCGGCTCTTGATCGCCGCGTTCTCGGCAGGCAGGCCGAACGCATCCCAGCCCATCGGCATCAGCGCGTTGTAGCCGTTCATCCGCAGATGCCGGTACATCATGTCGTTGATCGTGTAGTTGCGCACGTGCCCCATGTGCAGGATGCCGGAGGGGTACGGCAGCATCGACACGCAGTAGAACTTCGGCTTGGCCGGGTTCTCTTTGACGCGATAGGCGTCGGTGCGCTGCCAGTGCGACTTGGCGCGACTCTCGACGTCGGCGGGGCGATAGGGTTGCATTGCGGGCGGGGTGTCGCGGGAATTATACCGGCAGCAGCCTGTTATCCCGTCATGCCGGTAACGGACCGACCCATGCGTAGACACCCATCAGCGCGAACAGCGCGGCCGCGATCATGCGCACCAGCCTGAACGGAATGCGTCGCGCGCCGGCATTGCCGAGCAGGACCACGGGCACGTCGGCGAGCAGCATGCCGAGCGTCGTGCCGGCGATGACCGCGGCGATATTGCCGAATTGCGCCGCCAGCACCACGGTCGCGATCTGCGTCTTGTCGCCCATCTCGGCGAGAAAGAAGGCGACCACCGTGAGCGCGAACGCGCCGAGCCGGCCCGCCGGAACGCGCGTCGAGTCCTCGGTCCGGTCGGGCTTGAGCGCCCACCAGGCGACAGCGAAGAACGACGCGGCCAGCAGCCAGCGCAGCCACTGTGCCGGCAGCGCGTGGCGCACCCAGTCGCCGACCAGGGCCGCCAGCGTATGGTTGGCCAGCGTTGCAGCCAGGATGCCGAGAATGATCGGAACCGGCCGGCGCAGCCGCGCGGCGAGCATCAACGCCAGCAGCTGCGTCTTGTCGCCGATTTCGCCGATGGCGACGACGACGAGCGATGCGAGCAGGGCTTCCACGGTCAGGGATGGGTTTTGGGAAGCGACCGGCGGCGGGGACCATTGGTCGGTCGGGAACGCCCGCTTGCCGCCTTGCCGCGTGGGCGCGGGGGCGGGCCCAAGGCGCGCAGGGTAAAATTGTAACTTAGCTGGGACCGGGACGCGCTGCCGCGACCCCCTAACCTGACCGACTACCACCATGCGACGCCCGCCCAACCGCCTGATCGCGACGATTGCCGCCGTGTTGGTGACGCTCGCGGTCGCGCACGCGGCGCCGGTGCGCACCGCGCATGTCGAGGCCGAGCTGGTGTCCGATCGCAGCGCGCTGGTGCCCGGCCAACCGCTGACGGTGGCGCTGCATCTGGTGATGGATCGCGGCTGGCACACCTACTGGCGCAACCCGGGCGATTCCGGCTTGCCGACCACGCTTGCCTGGAAGCTGCCGGTCGGCGTGAGCGCCGGCCCGGTGCAGTGGCCCGCGCCGCGGGCCCTGCCGGTCGGTCCGCTGCTCAACTACGGCTACGAGGGCGAGGTCCTGTTGCTGACCGACGTCGCCGCGGCGGCGGATGCCGGCGGCGAGTCCCCGGTCACGCTGAACGCGCGCGCCGACTGGCTGGTGTGCAAGGAGATCTGCATTCCGGAAGGCGCCGACCTGACGCTGACCTTGCCGGTCGCGCCGCAGGGCGCGCCGCCGCCCACGGATACGCGCTGGAGCGCGGCGATCGCCGCCACGCGCACCTCGTTTCCTCGTCCGCTGCAAGGATGGAATGCCGAGGCCACCGCGCGCGGGACGACAGTCGACCTGGTGCTGACACCCGCGCCCGGGACGTCAGCCCCGGCCGACGACGGGACGCTCCGTTTCTTTCCGTATGACGCCGGCAGGATCGAGCCCAGCGTCGCGCAGCAACTGACGCGCAACGGCGCGACGTGGACGCTCGCGTTGCCGGTTGCCGCGCAGCGTATCGGCGAGTTCACGCGCGTTGCCGGCGTGCTCGAGTCGACGAGTGCGGCCCTCGGCAGCAACGTCCATGCCGCCGTCGTCGACATACCGCTGGCAGGGACGCTCGCCGCGCCCGCGGCGCCGGAACACCCGGCATTGCAGGCGCTGCCTTTGGTACCGACCGACCATGCGCTGTCGCTGGGCGCGGCGATCGCTTTCGCACTGATCGGCGGCATGCTGCTCAACCTGATGCCTTGCGTCTTCCCGGTGCTGTCGCTCAAGGTGCTGGGGTTCGCCGCGCAAGGCGGCGACCGTTCGACGATGCGCAGGCATGGGCTCGCCTTCGCCGCCGGCGTCATCGTGTCGTTCTGGCTGCTCGCGGCCGGGCTGGTCGCGTTCCGCGCGGCCGGCCAGCAGCTCGGCTGGGGCTTTCAGCTGCAATCGCCGGCCGTCGTCGCAGCGCTCGCGCTGTTGTTCTTCGTGCTTGCGCTGAACTTGTCGGGGCTGTTCGAAATCGGCCAATTGCTGCCTTCGTCGGTGACCGGCTGGAACGTCGAGAACGCGTTGGTCAACGACGCGCTGTCCGGCGTGCTCGCGGTCGTCGTCGCCTCGCCGTGCTCGGCGCCGTTCATGGGCGCCGCGCTGGGCTATGCTCTCGCCAGCTCGATGACGGCGACGTGGCTGGTCTTTTCCGCGCTGGGGATCGGCATGGCGCTCCCCTACTTGGCGCTCGCATGGTTTCCCGCGTGGCGGGCACGGTTGCCGAGGCCTGGTCCGTGGATGTTGCGGTTGAAGCGATTGCTTGCGTTCCCGCTGTACGGCACGGTGATCTGGCTTGCCTGGGTGCTCGGCGCGCAGCTCGACAACGATGCGGTCGCGCGGCTCGCCGCCGCGCTGCTGCTGGTCGCGCTGTCGCTTTGGGCGTGGCAGACGATGCGCTCGGGCGGTGCGCGCGCCTGGGGCGCGGCGGCGATTGCAAGCCTCGCCGGTGCGCTGATCGTTGCCTGGCCAGTGGCTGCGGGGGTGACGACCGACGGGGCGAAGAACGCCGCCGCCACGTCGGGACCGTGGCAGGATTACACCCCGCAGCGCATGACCCAGCTCGTCGGCGCCGGACGTCCGGTCTTCGTCGATTTCACCGCCGCCTGGTGCGTGACCTGTCAGGTCAACAAGCGGTTGGTGCTCAACACCGAAGCGGTGCAGCGGGCGTTCGCGCAGGACAACGTGGCGCTGGTGCGCGCCGACTGGACCCGTCGCGACCCGGTGATCGGCGCCGCGCTCGCCGCGCTCGGGCGGGACGGCGTGCCGGTGTACGTGCTTTATCGCCCGGACAAACTGCCGCTGCTGCTGTCGGAGCTGCTGAGCCAGCAGGAAGTTCTCGCCGCGATCGGCACATTGCGATCGGGCTGAAAGCCGCGCTCCCCTCGCTGCGCTCGGTCTGCGCCGCCGCTTCCGCTGGCGTTTTCCGGGACCTGCGGTATGCTTGGCCGGTCGCAACCGGCCGCCGGAGACGCACGATGCTGACCGCTCGCAAGCTTTGCACGACGTCGCCACGCAGCGTACTGCCGGCGCGGGCGACCGCGGGGTGCGATCGGATCGTCGACAGCGCCGGGCGCGTGCGCCCGCCCGGCCGCGCGGCGCCGATGCGCAGCCGCCTGCGCTAAGGGCGTGGCGGCGTTGCGCGGCTCCCGGCGCTGGTGCGCCGCGCTCGTCGGTGCGCTGGGGCTCGCCGCGTGCGGCCCGCCGGCCGAGCGCCCCCTGCAGGGCTACGTCGAAGGCGAATACGTGCGTGTCGCCGCGCCGTTCGCCGGCACTTTGCAGCAGCTTGCCGTGCAGCGCGGCGCACGGGTCGCAGCCGGTGCGCCGCTGTTCGCACTGGAAAGCGAAAACGAAATCGCGGCGCGCCGCCAGGCGCAGCAGCAGCTGCAGGCGGCCGAGGCCAGGCTCGAGAACCTGAAGACCGGAAAACGCCCTCCCGAAATTGCGACGGTCGCCGAGCAATTGCGCCAGGCGCAGGCAGCGCGCGAACTTTCCGCGGCGAACGTGCGGCGCCAGGAAGCGCTGTTCAAGTCCGGCTTCATCAGCAAGGCCGCCCTGGACGACGTGCGCACTCAACTGAAGCGCGACGATGCCGCGGTCGCTCAACTGCAGGCGTCGGTCACGACGGCGAAGCTGCCGGCGCGACCCGACGAAATCCGCGCTGCCGAAGCCGACGCCGCGGCGGCGCACGACTCGCTGGCGCAGGCCGACTGGCGACTGTCCCAGCGAGCGGTCGACGCGCCGACGGCGGCGCGCGTGAGCGATACCTACTACGTCGTCGGCGACTGGGTCCCGTCCGGCGGCGTCGTCGCGAGCCTCTTGCCGGCGGCCAACGTCAAGATCCGCTTTTTCGTGCCCGAGACCGAGCTCGGGCGGATCAAGCCCGGGCAGACGGTGAGCTTCAGCTGCGACGGCTGCGGCGGCGCGATGAGCGCGACGGTCAACTTCGTCTCCGACCGCGCCGAGTTCACGCCGCCCGTGCTGTACTCGAAGGAGAACCGCGCCAAGCTCGTGTACCTGGTCGAGGCGAAGCCGGCCACGGATGTCGCCGCGACGTTGAACGCCGGGCAGCCGGTCGACGTGACCCTGCCCGCGGCCCGCTAGATGGACGTTTCGCCGGGTAGCCGCACCTCGCGATGAGCGCAGGGACCGCCATCGAAGCGACATTCTGCTTCGTCGACATCGCCGGTTACACGGCGCTGACCGACGCGCATGGCGAGCACGCGGCGGCGGATCTGGTCGACGAGTTCGCCGAGCTGGTCCGGACGACGGTCGCGCCGCTGGGGCAATTGCAGTCGCTGACCGGTGACTGCGCGTTCCTGGTGTTCCCGGATCCTGTCGCGGCGACGAATGCGATGTCCGGCCTCTACACGGCGATCGCCGACCGCCGGCACTTCCCGGTGGTTCGCGCCGGCATGCATCACGGCGGCGCTCTGCTCCGGGGCAATCGGCACTTCGGCTCGACGGTGAATCTCGCCGCGCGCGTCGCCGCGCAGGCGACCGGCGGCCAGGTCCTATGCACGCAGCAGGTCGCCGACGTGCTGATCGAGGCGCAGACGCCAGAGGTCGAAGTCTCGCATCGAGGCGCGTTTCTGCTGCGCAACCTGCCGCACCCGGTCGACCTGTACGAACTCGTCCTTGCCGGTTGCGCGCGCGACTACGCGATCGATCCCGTTTGCAAGATGCAGGTCGACAAGCGGCGCGCCGCCGGCGACCTGCACTTCGAAAACAGGACGTACTGGTTCTGCTCGCTCTCGTGCGTCGAGCGGTTTGCCCGGCAGCCTGCTTCGTACGTCCGTTCGCGGCTCGATCCGGTGCGATGAACGCGCCGCCGCCGAACGGAAGCGACATCGTCATCGACGTGCGCGGCCTGAACAAGCATTTCGGCGCCAACCACGCGGTCAAGGACCTTACGCTGCGGGTGCGCCGCGGCGAAATCTTCGGCTTCCTGGGCCCGAACGGCAGCGGGAAGACCACGTCGATCCGCATGCTGTGCGGACTGCTCACGCCGGACAGCGGCGAGGGAACCTGCCTCGGCTACGACATCCTGCGCCAGACCAGGCAAATCAAGCGCAACGTCGGCTACATGACGCAGCGCTTCTCGTTCTGGGAGGATCTGACCATCCGCGAGAACCTTCGCTTCATCGCGCGGATGTACGGGATGTCCGACGGCGCGGAACGCGTTGGCCGGGCTCTCGAGCACCTGGGGCTCGCGTCGCGCGCGGATCAACTGGCCGGCTCGCTGTCGGGCGGATGGAAGCAGCGCCTGGCGCTCGCCGCGTGCCTGCTGCACGATCCGCAGCTGCTGTTGCTCGACGAGCCCACCGCCGGCGTCGACCCGAAGGCGCGGCGCGATTTCTGGGAAGAACTGCACGCGCTCGCGGCGCGCGGCATCACCGTATTGGTCAGCACGCACTACATGGACGAAGCCGAACGCTGCCACAAGCTGGGTTACATCCTCTACGGCAAGCTGCTGGTGCAGGGCACGGCGCAGGAGGTGGTCGCGAGCCAGCGGCTGGCGACCTGGGAGGTGCGCGGCGGCGACCTGCCCGCGCTGGCCGACCGCTTGCGCGGCCTGGCGGCGGTGGAGCAGGTCGCCGCGTTCGGCAGCGCGCTGCACGTCACCGGACCGGATCGCGGCTCTCTGAATGCCGCGCTCGCGCCGCTGATGCACGAGGCGGGCCGCGAGTGGCGGGAGGTCGATCCCGGCCTCGAGGACGTCTTCATCCACCTGATGCGCGATGTCGACGATGGCGTGGATGCCGCCGGACGCGGCGCGCCGGCCGCGACGAAAGCGGGAACGCGATGAACGGCGGCCTGTTCTCGTTTTCGCGCTGGCTGGGCATTCTCGGCAAGGAATTCATCCAGCTCAAGCGCGACCGGCTGACGTTCGGCATGATCGTCGGCATTCCGATCATCCAGCTGGTGATGTTCGGTTATGCGATCAATTCCGATCCCAAGCGCCTGCCGACGGCGCTGCTCGTTGCGGACCGCAGCGAATTCTCGCGCAGCATTCTTTCGGGGCTCAGGAACAGCAGCTATTTCGACTTCATCGGAGAGGCGAAGGACGAAGACGACGCCGACCGGATGCTCGCGCGGGGCGAGGCGCAGTTCGTCGTCACCATCCCCGCCGATTTTTCGCGCCGGCTGGTGCGCGGCGAACATCCGGCGATGCTGGTCGAGGCCGACGCCACCGATCCGACGGCGACCGGCAATGCGCTGTCGGCCGTAAGCCAGCTCGCGCAGACCGTCCTCGATCGCGACCTGACCGGATCGCTCGCGCCGCTCGCCGCGACGCCGCCCCCGTTCAGCATCGTCGTGCACCCGCGCTACAATCCCGAGGCGATCACCCAGTACAACATCGTCCCCGGACTGATGGGCGTCATCCTCACGATGACCATGGTGATGATGACCGGGCTGGCGATCACGCGCGAACGCGAGCGCGGCACGATGGAAAACCTGCTCGCGACTCCGGCAACCGTGCTCGAAGTGATGACCGGCAAGATCGTGCCGTACATACTGATCGGCCTCGTCCAGGTCACCATCATCCTGGTGTTCGCGCGACTGCTCTTCGGCGTGCCGATCTTGGGCAACTTGAGCCTCCTCTACCTGGCGGTGCTGCTGTTCATTGCCGCCAACCTGATGCTGGGGCTCACCATTTCGTCGGTGGCGGGCAACCAGCTGCAGGCGATGCAGATGACCTTCTTCTTTTTCCTGCCGTCGATGCTGCTGTCCGGCTTCATGTTTCCCTTCCGCGGCATGCCGGGCTGGGCACAGGTCATCGGCGAGGCCCTGCCGCTGACGCATTTCCTGCGCATCGTGCGCGGCGTGCTGCTCAAGGCGAACGGCTGGGCGGAAATCTGGCCGGAGGCATGGCCGATCGCCGCGTTCGGCTTGGTCATCATCGCCATCGGCCTGAGGACGTTCCGCAGTACGCTGGATTGAACCGGCGGTGCGCTCGAGCTTGACCGGCCGCGGCCTTGCAGCTTATTGTGGGATGGAGGTTCCGCAATGACCGACTCGGCCCCCGATTCGATGCAGGCTCCCGATCCCGAAACGTATCGGCACGGCGACGATGGAACGCGCTTTCCGCCGCGCTACGACGGCCCGCGCATGGCCGCGCAGGCGTTGACGCATCTTGCGCGAAGCGACCAGGCGTTCATCCGCGACGGTCCGCGTGCCGACGTCGAATATCGCGATCTGGGATGGGCGGCGGCGAGCGGCGGGGCCGTCGGCGCCAAGCACATCCGCGCCATCCGCCCGTTCGATGCCGAGACCGGCTGGCACTGGCACGACATGACCGGGCATTTCGTCTACGTGCTCCAAGGCTGGATCGAGTTTCGCTACGCGGGCGTCGCCGAAGTTGTGAAGGTCGCTGCAGGCTCGTCGCTGTCGCAGCCGGCCGGCGTCGCGCACAACGTCGTCGGTCGCTCAGATGACATGGAGCTGATCGAGATCAACGTACCGGCCGGCTATGGAACCTGGGCCCTCGCAGGCGAGCCGGGCGCGGGCGGCGGACCGGGCGCGTGACGCCCGATCCCGTCGGGCCGCCAGCGTCGGCGGCCCGCGCCGTCGCGCCGTCCGCCGGCGAAAGCCTGGCGGTCGCGGCCCCGCCTCCCGCCAAGGCGCGCGACCGCGTTTCCGCCGTGCTGTTCCCGATCGCCACGTTTGCCGCGCTGCTGCTGGCCTGGCAGTTCCTGGTGCGCGCGTTCGGCGTGCCCGAGTACATACTGCCGGTTCCGACCGAGTTCCTGCACAAGCTGGTCGAGTCGCGCGCGCTGATCTGGCAGCACACGCTGATCACCGCCAGCGAGGTCGTGCTCGGATTCCTGTTCGCCGCCGCGATCGGCGTGCCGCTCGGACTGATGATCGTCTCGTTCAAGTGGCTCGAGCGCTCGCTGTATCCGTTGATCGTGTTCTTCCAGCTGATTCCGAAGATCGCGGTCGCGCCGCTGTTCGTCGTCTGGTTCGGCTTCGGCCCGTTCCCGAAAGTCCTGCTGACCTTCATGCTCTGCTTTTTCCCGACGCTGGTGGCCAGCATGACCGGCTTTCGCGCCCTCGACGAACGCGTGCTTTACCTGTCGCGCTCGATGGGGGCGAGCGCGGCGCAGACGTTTCGCTACATCCGGCTGCCGTCCGCGCTGGTGCACATCTTCGGCGGCTTCAAGGTGTCGATCGTATTCGCCGCGACCGGCGCGATCGTGGCCGAATTCGTCGGCTCGAACTCGGGCCTGGGCTACCTGCTGCTGCGCGCCACCAGCTACCTCGACATGCCGCTGATCTTCGCGGTGCTGGTGGCGCTGTCGGCGATCGGCATCGTGTTCAGCTACGCCGTACAATTGCTCGAGCGTCTCTGCATGCCCTGGCAGCGCAGCGGTTGAGGTCGTTCCGGTCTCGTTTGTCCCAAACGGTGGAGGAGATGATGATGAAAAGGATGTTCGTTGCTGCGGCCGTCGCGGTGCTCGTCGGCGTCGCGCTGCCGTTGGCCGCGCAGCCGCTGAAGCCGATGAAGCTCACGCTCAATTTCCTCGCCGGCGGGCCGCAGGCGGGATTCATGCTGGCCAAGAAGCTGGGCTACTACAAGGACGCCGGCATCGATCTGACCATCGAGGAAGGCAAGGGATCGGCGACGACCGCGCAGCTCGTCGCGACCGGCCAGACCGACGTCGGCTTTGCCGATGCGCCGGCGGCGATGCAGATCCGCTCCAAGGGAGCGCCGGTCAAGATCATCGCGCCGGTTCTGCAGACCAACGGCTTCGCGATCATCTCGATCGAAGGCTCGGGCATCAACTCGCCGAAGGACCTGGTCGGCAAGAAGCTGGCCGTGCAGCCGGGCACCGCGCAGACGACGCTGCTCGACGCGATCCTCGCCGAGAACAAGCTCGACAAGGGGCGCCTCGACGTCGTCAACATCGATCCCGCGGCACTGGTCGGCGCGCTGCTGGAGAAGAAGGTCGACGCGATCCTCGCCGGCGCCGATTTCCAGAGCGTGCAGATGCGCGACCGCGGCTTCAAGGTCCATGACATGCTCTATCGCGACGTCGGCGTGCCGACGGTGGGCTTGTCGGTCATCGCCCGCGACGATCGGCTGAAGGAAAACCCGGATCTCTATCGCAGGTTCGTCGCGGCCAGCTTCAAGGGCTGGGACGAGGCGCGCCGCAATCCCGAAGAGGCGTCGGCCGCGGTGACCGAGCAATTCCCGTCGGCCGGCAAGGACCAGATCCTGAAGCAGCTCAGGGTCGACCTGATGCTGGTCTGCGCTCCGGGCGCCGTCTCGCTCGGACGCGTCCCCGACAAGAACTGGCAGATCAGCTTCGAGCTGCTGACGAGGTACCTGAATCTGCCGAAAGACAAGCCGATCACCGACTACTACACCAACGACTTCCTGCCGGCGAACGCGCCGAAGTGCTGACGATGGCCGAGCTCGCGGCGCTCGAAGCGGCACCGGCCGCAGCGGCCGGCGGCGCGGCAATCGTCGGTCGCGGCGTCGGCAAGCAGTTCGCGACCAAGCACGGCCCGTTCACCGCGCTCGACGCCGTTTCGTTCGACATTCGCGGCGGCGAGTTCGTCAGCCTTATCGGACCATCGGGTTGCGGCAAGAGCACGCTGATGCTGATCACCGCCGGGCTGATCCCCGCCAGCGGCGGCGAGCTCCACATCGGCGGCGAGCGGCTGCAGCGGCCGCTGACCGACGTCGGCATCGTCTTCCAGGATCATTTGCTGCTCGAGTTTCGCAGCGCGCTCGATAACGTGCTGCTGCAGGCGCAGATTCGCGGCCTGCCGGTCGGGCCGGCGCGCGCGCATGCGGCGCAGATCCTCGACAAGCTCGGCATTCCCGAGCTCGCCCGCGGCCGTTATCCGCGGCAGCTGTCGGGCGGCATGCGGCAGCGGGTTTCGATCGCCCGCGCGCTGATCCACCAGCCGTCGATCCTGCTGATGGACGAACCGTTCGGCGCGCTCGATGCGATCACGCGCACGCAGATCCGACATGATCTCGAGCTCCTCTGGATGGAGACGCGCAAGACCGTGCTGTTCATCACCCACAGCATCGAGGAGGCGATCGGCTTGTCCGACCGTGTGCTGGTGATGTCGCCCAATCCTGGCCGCATCGTCGACGAGATCGCCATCGAGCTGCCGCGACCGCGGCCGGCGGTGCTGGGCGAGGATGCGAGCTTCAACGTCTATGCCGAACGCATCCATCGGGCGTTCCGGCGCATGGGCGTGATCAAGTACTAAACCGCGTGCGCGCGCTCGTCACCGGCGGCGCCGGCTTCCTCGGGCACGCACTGGCCCTGCGTGCGCGCGGCGGCGGACATCAGGTGACGACCGTCGACCACTCGGGCGAGGCCGACGTCCGCTGCGACGTCGCCGACGCGAGGGCGCTGGCGGTCGCGATGGACGCGGCTCGGCCGGAAGTCGTCGTGCATCTCGCGGCGCTCCTGACCGATGCGGCGGCGGCGGATCCGGTGGCCGCGGCCCGGGTCAACGTCGTCGGCACGGCATCGGTGTTCGCGGCGGCGCGCGCGGCGGGAGTTCGGCGCGTCGTCTTCGCAAGCTCGGTCGCCGCGGTCGGTCCGTGCGCCGAAGGCAGCGGCGACGACGTCGCGCTGCGGCCGCAGACGGTGTACGGCGCGACCAAGGCAGCCGGCGAGCACCTGGCGTACACGCTCAGTCGTCTGCCCGGCTATCCGGCGTTCGTCGTGCTGCGCTTCGGTTGGGTGTACGGGTCTGGCCGCGAGCGCGGCTGGCGCGTCGCCCAGGAGGTCGTCGAGCGCTTTGCCCGCGGCGACCGCCGCGTCGCCTACCCCGATTTCGCCGACCCCATCGACTGGACCTATGTCGATGACGCAGCGGAGGCGCTGTTGCGCGCGCTGACCGCATCGCTGCCTCGGCACGCGGTGTTCAACGTGGTCGGGGACCGGCGCGCGATCGGCGACGCCGTCGCGCATCTGCAG
>JBOIGD010000108.1:0-2783 GCA_050742615.1 Casimicrobiaceae bacterium
CGCCGCCATCGCTATCGCAAATTCTCGCATCGCGCCACGCGAAATCGGGGTGGCCAAGGGCGGAATTGAACCACCGACACACGGATTTTCAGTCCGCTGCTCTACCAACTGAGCTACTTGGCCAAGCGTTCGATTTTACCAGAATTGACTTGGTCGCCGTAGGGTGCGAACCCGCCGAACTTGCCGATCAGGCGACGATCGCGGCGGCTTGAGCGCGTGCGATGCCGACCGTTTCCGCGGCACTCAGAAGATCCGCCCACGTCTTGTCGTCCAGCGCTATGCCTTCGACGGCGCGGCGCGCGCGCGTGTTGCGCTCGACCTCGCCGGGCATCATGACCGGCTGTCCGGGGACGGCGGGCGGCGACGCCTTCACCCACGCGACAAAGCGCGCGATTTCGCGCGCGACCGTGCCGCCGCGGTCGTACACCGCAGGCGCGATGTAGATCGACAGCATGTTGTTGCGCAATACGGTGTCGTCGGAATCCGAGCTCTTGCCGGTCGACAGCGCCCCGGCCAGCAGATCCACGACAATCGACAGGCCGGAGCCCTTGTGCGCGCCGACGGTCAGCAGCGCGCCGCCGTCGTAGAAATCGTTCGGATCGGTCGTCGGCTTGCCGTCCTTGTCGATGATCCATCCCGGGGGAACCCGCTCGCCCTTGTTGATGGCGACGAAGAGCTTGCCTTCGGCGACCGTCGACGTCGTCACGTCCAGGATGACCGGATCGCCGCCGGCCAGCGGCACGCCGACGGTGATCGGATTGGTCGACAGGCGCCGATCGCTGCCGCCGAACGGAGCCACGCGCTGCGCGCCGGAAGTATTGAGAAAATGCAGCGACACCTGGCTCTGCGCGGCGGCGAGCTCCGCCCAGTCGCCGACCCGGCCGAGGTGGCCGCAATTGCGCAAGCCGACCAGCGCGACGCCGGTCCTTGCCGCCTTGGCGGTGCCGAGCTTGCCGGCGAATTCACCGACGACCTGGCCGAAGCCGCGATTGCCCTCGACAATGGCGACGGCGTCGTTCTCGAACACGACCGCCGGCTGCCGGTTGGGAGCGAGCCAGCCCGCGCGCACCCACTCCAGGTACTTGCCGACCCGAATCACGCCGTGCGAATCGTGGCCGACCAGATTGGAGTCGACCAGCCGCCGCGCGACGGTCGCGGCCTCGGCAGGCGCCGAGCCGGCTCCCTGCATGATGGCGGTGACCAGCGCAACGAGCCTGGGTGCGGCGATCGTCTTCATCGCGTCAGTGGATTTCCGGCTCGGCAGTCGGCGCGGTTCCTTCGAGAAAGTCGAAGTCGCACCCCTGGTCGGCCTGCGTGACGTGGTGCTGGTAAAGCGCGCCGTAGCCGCGCTCGAACCGCGGCGCGGGCTTTCGCCAGGCGGCGCGTCGCCTCGCAAGCTCGGCGTCGCTCACCTTGAGATCGAGCCTGCGCGCGGCGACGTCGAGCTCGATCAGGTCGCCGTCGTGCACCAGCGCCAGCGGACCGCCGACGAATGACTCCGGCGCGACATGCAGCACGCACGCGCCGTAGCTCGTCCCGCTCATCCGCGCGTCGGAAATGCGCACCATGTCGCGGATGCCCTGGGCCAGCAGCTTCTTCGGGATCGGCAGTTGGCCCCATTCGGGCATGCCCGGGGCGCCCAGAGGCCCGGCGTTCTGTAGCACCAGCACCGAATCGGCGCTCACGTCGAGCGCCGGGTCGTCGATCCTCGCCGCCATGTCGTTGTAGTCGGTGAACACCACCGCCGGCCCGGTATGCTTCAACAGCCTCGCCTCCGCCGCCGCCGGCTTGATCACGGCGCCGTTGGGCGCGAGATTGCCGCGCAGGACGGCAAGGCTGCTGCCCGACACCAGCGCCTTGTCGCGCGGCAGGATGACTTCGGCGTTGTAGACCTCCGCTCCCGCGATGTTCTCGCCCAGCGTCCTGCCGTTGACCGTGCGTTCGCCGAGCGACAACAGGTCGGCGATGCGGGCGAGCAGCGCGCGCAGGCCCCCGGCGTAGAAGAAATCCTCCATCAGATACTTGCCGGCCGGCCGGATGTTGGCGATCAACGGCGTCTTGCGTGCGAGGGCGTCGAAGCGCTCGAGCGTCAGCGCGATGCCCGCGCGCCGGGCCATCGCGATCAGGTGGACGACCGAATTGGTCGATCCGCCGAGCGCGAGCGCCGTCGTGATCGCATTGTCGACGCTGCCCGCAGTGACGAAGTCGCGCGGTTTCATGTCGGTCCACACCATGTCGACGATCCGCCGGCCCGTATCGGCCGCCATCCTGGCGTGGCGGGAATCCGCGGCAGGGATCGATGCCGCGCCGGGCAGCGTGAAGCCCAGGGCTTCGGCCGCCGAGGTCATCGTCGACGCCGTGCCCATGGTCATGCAGTGGCCGGGCGAGCGCGCGATGCCGTCCTCGAGCTCCAGCCATTGCTTGTCGCTGATGTTGCCGGCCCGCTTTTCCGCCCAGTACTTCCAGACGTCCGATCCGCTGCCCAGCTGCTGATCGCGCCAGCGCCCGGAGAGCATCGGGCCGGCCGGCATGAAGATCGCGGGCAGGTTCATGCTGACCGCACCCATCAGCAGCGCCGGCGTCGTCTTGTCGCACCCGCCCATCAGCACGGCGCCGTCGACCGGGTACGAGCGCAGCAGCTCCTCGGCCTCCATGGCGAGGAAGTTCCGGTACAGCATCGTGGTGGGCTTCTGGAACTGCTCGCCCAGCGACATCGCGGGCAGCTCGACGGGGAAGCCGCCCGCCTGGAGGACGCCGCGCTTGACCTGCTCGGCGCGCTCGCG
>JBOIGD010000109.1:0-5177 GCA_050742615.1 Casimicrobiaceae bacterium
GCCGGCCGCAGCGCGGCCCGGTAGACGCCGGTCGTCGCGGCTGTCGTCGCCTGCAGCGTCGGCGGGACGACGGCGCGCGCGCGCGCCGCGGCGCTC
Organism: Casimicrobiaceae bacterium; assembly: GCA_050742615.1. Lineage (GTDB taxonomy): Bacteria > Pseudomonadota > Gammaproteobacteria > Burkholderiales > Casimicrobiaceae > PALSA-1003. The sequence continues at coordinate 97 of JBOIGD010000109.1, forward strand.
ATCAATTCGTCGTGTCGCGACCGGTCGAGTACCGCCGCGATACGATCCAGCATGCGCTCTTCCGAGCGCCATTCGGCGTCGCTCAAGACCCATCCGCCGCCGGTTTCGCCGACACGGTCGGCCAGCGCACCGATCGGCGGCACGATCGCCGGGCGGCCGGCGGCCCATGCTTCCGACAGCGTGAAGCTGAACGTCTCGGGGCCCGCGGACGGATACGCGACAACGCTGACGCGGTAGTGCTCGATCAATTCGCGCAGCTCGCGCGAATCGTACGGGCCGTGCATGGTGAACACGCCATCGGCGGCCTGGAACGGCTCGCGCCCGCGATCGAGGTAGCCGATCAGCACCCAGCGCAGCGCGAGGCCGCGCTCGCGTGTCAGCTCGACCAGCCGCTCCAGGCGGCGCGCCCCCTTGTCCGGCCCGATCGCCCCGAAGACCGCGACCACCGGACGGCCGTCGTCGGCCATCGGCAGTCGCGCGTGCACGGCGTCCTGGCGCGGCATCCCCGCCGCGCTGCCATGCGGGATCACCGTGACCTCGCGCTGCGGAAAATACTTTTTCAGGATCGATGCGGCCCAGGCCGACGGGGCGATGACGAACGCCGCGCGCGCGAGCAGCGCGCGGTGCCTGTCGCGCCAGGTATTGATGTCGGCGCCGGCGAATGCCGGTTGCGCGCCGAGGCAGGCGGCGCACACGGCCGCGTCGGTCACGGCGCCGCAATACACATGTTGCGCGTTGAGGAAGGTGATCGTCGGGCAGGCGAAATTCAGATCGTGGACCGTGTAGCCGTATGCGACGTCGAGGCGGCCGAGCGCCTGCATCAGGCCTTCGCGGCAACCGGAGATGTTGTGCAGGTGGATCAGCTCGACGCCGAAACGCTGGCAGATGCCGCCGAGGAAGTCGGTCCAGGGTTCGGCCGGCCGGCGGACGAAGTCGTAGGTCCGCGTCTCGCTGCCGGCATGCTCCTCGAGCTGCCAGTCGTCGCCGACGGCGATCAGAAGATAATGGCGGAATGCGCTCGCCGAGGCCGCGATCAACGCGCGGACGTGATACTCGGTCCCCCCGCCATGGCCGTGGACCACATGCATCACCCCGGGCACCGGCTCGCTCAATACCCGGTACTGCGACAGCGCCAGCTCGCGCAGCGGCCGCAGCGGATCGGCGGCGATGTAGGCGTGGACACGATCGAGGTACGCTGGATGGCGGTCGAGCAGAATCCTCATGTTGCGCTCGGCCAGATCGCCGCGCTTGGCGCCGAACGAGCTTCCGCCCAGGTGCAGGACGAACGCATCCTCGCAAAGGACGTTGCGAAAACCGGCGGCCGCGGCACGCATGCAGAAATCATTCTCCTCGCCGTATCCGAGGCCGAACACCGGGTCGAAAACACCGATGGCGTCGATCAGCGCCCGCCGGATGTACAGGCAGAAGCCGACTCCGGTCGGCAAATCGGGATACGTCGGCACCGCGGCCCGCTCGAGCGCGCGCACCATCGTCGCGGGGTCGCGCCCGGGCGGCCAGCGGTTGTTCTCGCAAAAGAGTGGCAGTGAGCATATTTCGGCGTTGTTCGAGAACGGCGTGATCGTGCCTATCGTCGCATCGGAAGCGGCGCAGCGCGCGAGGCTTTCCAGCCAGCCGCGCGTGACGACGGTGTCCGAATTGAGCAGCACCACGTCGGCGCCGGCGCGGGCGGTGCGCATGCCGCGATTGGCGTTTTGCGTGAAGCCCATATTGCGCTCGTTGGCGAGCAGCGCGAGCTGCGGCAGCCGCCGCGCCTCGAGGCGCGCGAAATACGCCCGCACGCCCGGCTCGGGCGAGGCGTCATCGATGACGATCAGGCGGTAGTCGCCCTGCGTTTGCGCGAGCACGCTGTCGATGCAGCGCTCGAGATCGTCCGCGGCGTTGTAGACGGGGACGACGATGTCGATCGGCGGGTGCGGCATCGAGCGTTCAGCGCCGGCGCAGCCAGAGCCCGAGGCGGTGCCACGGCAGGACGAGCCACCCGCGCAGCGACTGGCGCTCTGCGACCGTCCGGTCGCGGGCGGCGATTTCCTGCCGCAGCGCGCTGCGTTCGGCGTCGAAGGCGGCGGCGGTCGCGGCGATCGTCTCCTGCTGCCGCTGCCGTTCGCGTTCCAGGGCCGCGATCGTGCCGTCGCGTCCGGCCAGCTCGCGGTCGCGCAGGGCGATCAGACGCTCGCGCTCCTCGCGCACCGCGTTCAGCTCGGCGAGCTGGCCGTCCTTGCCGGCAATGACGCGCTCGCGTTCGGCGACCAGCGCCTCGAGGTGACGGACGTGCGTGGCCTGCCGGTCCAGTGCCGCATCGCGCTCCTTGATCAGCGCGTCCTGCCGCAGCACTTCGCTCGCGTTGCCCAGCGCCCGTTTCTGCTCGGTCTCCTCGGCGTCGGTGAAGAACGATCCGTGCACCGCGGCACCGGGGAGCGCGCCGGCCTCGCGCGCGGCGACGACGACGAAATACATGCCGTCCGCCGGCTTGTACGGCGCCACGGTGCCGGCGTCGCCGAGCCATGCCTCGATGCCTTCCCCGCCGCCCTCGCCCCAGATCGCCGACCAGGGCAGGACGCGCTGATGGAACCAGCGCTGGGCCGGGAACGCGCGGGCGAGCAGCGCGGAGAGACCGTCGCGATAGAGCTCATGGCGATGGAATTCGTTGACATGTTCGCGCTCGTCGCTGTAGACGCGCTTGTTCGGGGAAGAAATCACCAGCAGCCCCGCAGGCTTCAGCACGCGCGCGAACTCCGCCAGCATCCGCGGCTGGTCGGCCGCGTCCAGATGCTCGATGGTCTCGAAGGAAACGACAACGTCGAACGACGCGTCCGGCAGCGGCAGCCGCGTGCACGAGCCTTCGACGAAGCGGATGCGCTCGGTGCCGTAGGTCGATCGGGCATGCCCGATCGCGGCGGCGTCGATGTCGACGCCGACCGCCTCGGCCGCAGCGGTTGCCAAGAGCGCGGTGCCGTACCCCTCGCCGCAGGCGGCGTCGAGCACCCGCCGGCCGTCGGCATAGCGGCGCGCGAACGCGTAGCGATGCCAGTGCTCGTAGGCGATTTCGCCGGCGCAGGCGGGGAGGAAGCGCTCGCCGGTGAAGGTCAGGTCGGAGGCCATGCGGGATGCTTTACTTTGCCGCCATGGCGCTCGAGCGCGCTGCGGCGGCAAGGTGAGCGATTTTACCCGATCACGAGGAGGTGGATCCGTCGCCGCCGGAGCCGCGCGCGCTTGCCGCCGGACCGTTCCATCCGTGCTCGATGCGCACCAGGCCCATTTCGCGCGTCGCGCCGATGACCACGAGCGGCATCTCGACGTTGTCGAACAGGCGGACGCCTTCGGGGTCCAGCGCATGGGCGCGCACCAGGTATTTTCCCGGCAGCAGGGGCAGCCGCGGAAACGTCAGCGAAAACGCGAAGCGGTGCGCATCGATGCGCGCCGGCGCGACGCCGTCCATGTCGGTCGCCACGCCGTACACCGGCGTACCGTCGGCCCGAACCAGGCCCAGCAGGACCACCGGCACGCGGCCGTCGGGCGAGAACACTTCGCCGCCGATGGTCAGTGCGCCGCCCGAAGCGAGCGTCGCCGGCGGATCCAGGACCAGCGACTGCACCGCGTAGACGCCGGCCGCCGCGGCCCGGGGCGCGGCGATCGGCTGCCTGGCGCCGGCGGACTTTTCCTCGTGATAGGCAAGGTAGGCCTGGCTCACTTCGGCTGCGGGCCCGTAGCGCTCGACCCGGCCGTCCTTCAGCCACAGCGCGGCGCGGCAGAGTTTCTGGATGTGGTACATGCTGTGCGAGCACAGCAGGAGCGTGCCGCCGCCGGCGAGATAGCTTTCCATCCACGTCACGCATTTTTTCTGGAACGACTCGTCGCCGACGGCGAGGACCTCGTCGGTGATCAGGATGTCCGGGGTGAGCGCCGTCGCGACCGCGAAGCCGAGCCGCACGACCATACCCGACGAATAGTGCTTGATCGGGTCGTGGATGTGCTCGCCGATGTCGGCGAAGGCGATGATCTCGTCGCGCTTGGCGGCGATCTCGGCGCGGGTCAGGCCGAGCAGCGCCGCGGCGAGATCGATGTTGGCGAGGCCCGAATATTCCGGATGAAAGCCCGATCCGAGCTCGAGCAGCGCACCGACGCGGCCACGGCGCTCGACGACGCCGCGGGTCGGCGTGATGACACCCGCGACGATCTTGAGCAACGTGGACTTGCCGGCGCCGTTCTCGCAGATAACGCCGAGCGATTCGCCCGCGGCGAGGTCGAACGACACGTCGTGCAGCGCCTGGAACACCTGCGACGCGCCGCGCCCCCGCAGCAGATCGAACACCAGCCGCAGCCGGGCAGCGTCGGCGTCGAGCTTCGCGTAATCCTTGCCGACGGCGGACAGATGCAGCAGCGATGTCATCGGCGGGACATCGTCGCCCCGGCGCAGGCCGGGGCCCAAGCTGCGATCGATCCGTCAACGCGCACCGCGCCTCGCTTCGACGAACCTGGATTCCGGCCTTCGCCGGAACGACAGGTTTTGACCAGCACGATCGCGGGTCTAGACAAAATCTTCGAAGTACGGTGACAGCCGCAGGAACATCCAGCGGCCCGCCGCGAACAGCCCCAGCGCGACGGCGACGGCGATCGCGTCGTGCCAGCCCAGCGCGAGACGCCCGTCGAGCAGCGCATCGCGCAACCGGCCTACCAGGTAGCCGAACGGGTTGGCCGCTACCCAGGGCTGCATGCGGGCCGGAACCAGCGAGATCGGATAAAGGATCGGCGTCAGGTACATCAGGATCATCAGTACCGGCATCAGGATGTGCTCGATGTCCTTGACGAACACCTGTAGCGCGGCGAGCGCGAGCGCGAGGCCTGTCACTGCGACGGCGAGGATCAGCCATAGCGGAACCGCCAGCAGCAGGCCCGCGAAATGAACCGGCTCGCCGAACAGTGCCAGCACGATCAGCACGACCAGGTAGCCGGCGAATTGCAGCGCCAAGGTCGCCGCCACCGACGCGTAGACGACCAGCTCGTGCCGGAAGGCGACCTTGCGGATCAGTCCCGCATAGCTCGCGATGCTGACCGTTCCGCGC
>JBOIGD010000110.1:0-11584 GCA_050742615.1 Casimicrobiaceae bacterium
CTGCAGCACCGACGCCGACGCCTGCTGGATCTCGCGGTTCTGGCGCTGCGACGCCTCGTACAGGCGGTTGGAGATCGCCTGCGTCTCCTGCGTCGCCTTGGTCACCTGGTCCGTTGCCGAGTTGATGCCGCGCACCAGCGTGCGCAATTCCTCGATCGTGAAGTTGATCGAGTCGGCGATCGCGCCGGTCACGTCCTCGGTCACCGATGCCTGCACGGTGAGGTCGCCGTCGGCGAGATTCCCCATCTCGTTCAGCAGCCGCAGAATCGCTTCCTGGTTGCGCTTGTTCTCTTGCTCGCTTTCGAACGCGCGCACGCGTCCCTCCTCGCGCGATACCCAGCCGTAGGCCAGCAGGACAAGCAGCGCGAGCAATGCGAAGATCATCGCCGCCCACAAGGTGAACGTGCGCACGGTCGTCTGGCTGTCGAATTCGTTGGTAAGCGCGGTCGTGTCGCGTAAAAGCGGCTCCGATTCCTGATTGATGCCGCGCGCCGCCTGCTTGGCGACGACCAGGCGCTGCATGTTCTGCAGGATGCCATTGACGCCGGACTCGTAGGTCGCGAACCGCTTCTGCAGCTCGGTCAGCGTGACGCGCGCGTCTTCGGCGCGCACCGGGGAAGGCAGGCGGAGCGCGTCGCTCCCCTTCAGCAGCCCGTTCAGCAGGTCGCGGAACGTGCCGGTGTCCTTGCCCAGCAGGAACGCGACCTCGGGATCGATTTCGTCCGAGGATGCGAGCGAATTCGCGTTCTTGGCGATCCGCTGCGACAGCACCGCGAGCTGGTTGGTGAAATCGACCTCGCGCAGGCTGCCTCCTCCCTGGGCGATCTGCGCCGCGGCCTGCTGGGCGAGCTCCAGCAGCGCGCTGTTGCTCTGGTTGATGCTGTTCAGGCCCTTGGACAGAGCGAGCAGCGCCGCCTGGTTGTCGATCACCGAGGTCGCGTTCTTTTCCACCCGCTCCCAGCGTGCGCCCAGCGCTCCCAGGTCCTTTTGCAGCGCTTCGTTGCTGGCGACGTCGACGTTGGTCCCGCGGACCGGGCCGCCCTTGGTCAAGATGTCGAGATCGTCGCGGAAGCGGTCGCGCGAATCCTTGACGCTTTCGAACGCGCCGGCATTGCCCTGCACCGCCAGCGCCGTGCCTCGCGCCAGGCGCTGCGACAGCATCTGCATTTCGGTCGCCGTCGTCGAGCTCGCGCCGGCCTGGGAGTTCGCCCGGTAGTTCAGGTACAGCATCGCCGCCGCGAGGGCGATGAAGAGCAGCAGCAGCACGCCGAGAATCTGGTATTGCCTGCTGACCGGCAGATGCCCGATGAACCACAGGCGGCCGGGCTGCTTGGCGTCGGGCGCCGCCGTACGCATCTGATCCATGATCGACGGAGCGGCCAGCGGATCGTAGCCGCGCTGGGCGCCGCTCATCTTGACCTGCGTCGTCGGCTCGTCCAGATCGCTGTCGGCAAGGGTCTGTCCCCTTCCCGCGCCAGCGCCCAAGAGGCCCTTCAGTGTGAATGCCATGTTCCCTCCCTGCCGCATGCCTGTATCGGGGACCGGTCGCTTGCGCCTACAGCCCCACTTGAAGAAAAGCCGGGTCCTGCGCGAGCAGCGCCAGGTCGATTTCCTGCCAGACGCCGCCCGACTTGTCGGTCCAGCGCGCGCCATACCAGGCGGGAGCGCCGGCCGGGGCCTCGCCCTGCGCGAGTTCGGCCAGATTGCTCAAGCCCAGAACGCGGGTGACGACCAGCCCGGCGCGCAACTCGCCCACGCGCGGTCCGAAAAGGACCAGCCGCGCCGCCTGCGACCCGGCCGCCGCGGGCTCGATCGGATGGCCGAGAAAGCCGCCGAAATCGATGACGCTGTACAGATTGCCGCGGATGTTGGCGATGCCGAGATACCACGGCCTCGTCAGCGGCACCGTGGCCATCGTCGGCACGGCGATGACTTCGCCGGCGTCGGCGAGGCGGATCAGCCACTGCTGTCCGGCGCAGGCGAGCCCCAGCCGGGACTGCTCGACCTGCTGGGTCGTCTTGGCCGCAAGACGCGTCGCCAGTTCCTGCTGGAACGCGCGAAGGTCGAGTTTGGCGGCGCGGGCCATCGGAGGTGACTACCCCAGCGCCGTGATCTTGGCGATCAGCTCGTCGCGGTTCACCGGCTTGACGATATAGTCGCGGGCGCCCTGGCGCATGCCCCAGATCTTGTCGGTCTCCTGGGTCTTGGACGTGCACAGGATGATCGGCACGCTGCGGGTGGCCGGATCGCGGCTGATGGCGCGCGTCGCCTGGAACCCGTTGAGGCCGGGCATCACCACATCCATCAGGATCAGGTCGGGCTTGACCGACTTCGCCTTGAGGATCGCGTCTTCGCCGTTGTCGCTGGCGACGACTTCGTATCCTGCCTTGGTCAGCATGTCGTTGAGGACGTGCCGCTCGGTCGGCGAGTCATCGACGATCAATACGCGTTTTATTGCCATGGTTCCCCCAAGCTCCGTTCCGCGGCCCGCGCGCCCCGCTTCGCGGTCAATGCGCCGCCGATTTCACATGCGTGCCGACGGCCTTGAGCAGGCTTTCCTTGGTGAACGGCTTGGTCAGATACTGATCGGAACCGACCATACGGCCGCGCGCCCGGTCGAACAACCCGTCCTTGGACGATAGCATCACCACCGGGGTCTGGTGAAACCGCGAATTCTTCTTGATCAGCGCGCAGGTCTGGTACCCGTCGAGCCGCGGCATCATGATGTCGACGAAGATCAGGTCCGGCTGATGGTCGGTGATCTTGGCCAGCGCATCGAAACCGTCCTCGGCCAGGATGACCGTGCAGCCGGCCTGGAGCAGGAAAATCTCGGCGCTGCGACGAATCGTGTTGCTGTCGTCGATCACCATGACTTTCGCGCCCGCCAAAACGGCTGGATCCGGCAATTCGGTTTCTCCCGCGTTGTGACTCAGTCGTGCGCCAACCGCCATCGTTTCCATTTGAGTCCCCTGAAAGTTTGCCACGGATACCGGCCAATGCCTAGAGCATAATCCTTGCCAGAACGGGCAAAGCTGAGGTTTTTGAGCGATTTGCAACATCGGCGCAGCGAAATTGCGCGAACAAATGCCGCGCAGGGTCACCCTAGCGCTGCGCCCCGGGGCGCTCGCCGCTCCCGGCACCCGCGCCGCACGGTGCTCGCGGCGTGTATCTTCCACCGTCCGCGCCGCCCGAATCGGGCCGCCAAAGGCCTGAAAATGCCCTTCGGGGGCGCTGCGGAGCGGGGACGCGGCCGCGTCGGGCGACCCGGCCGTGGTAAGGGCCGCCGGCCGGCGCTTAGCGTCCGAGGAACATCCGGTAGGCCGGATTGGCGGTCTCTTCGATGCCGTAGTAGCCGAGCCGCTTCAGGAAGCTCCTGAACTTGGCGTGGTCCGATGGCGGCACCTGCATGCCGACCAGCACCCGACCATGGTCCGCGCCGTGGTTGCGGTAGTGGAAGAGGCTTATGTTCCAGCCGCGGCTCATGCTGTTGAGGAAGCGCATCAGGGCGCCGGGGCGCTCGGGGAACTCGAAGCGGTAGAGGATCTCATTCTCCGCCGCCGGCGCATGCCCGCCGACCAGGTGGCGGACGTGCAGCTTGGCCATCTCGTTGTCGGAAAGGTCGAACGCCTCGATGCGGCGCGCCCGCATCGCGCGCAGCAGCACCGCGGTCTCGTGCCGATCGGCGACTTCGACGCCGACGAAAATATGCGCGATGCGCGGATCGGCGTACCTATAGTTGAATTCGGTGACGCTGCGCTTGCCCAGCAGCGCGCAGAACTCGCGAAAGCTTCCCGGCCGTTCCGGCAGGGTCACGGCCAGAATCGCTTCGCGCGCTTCGCCCAATTCGGCCCGTTCGGCGACAAAGCGCAGCCGGTCGAAATTCATGTTCGCGCCGCAGGCGATGGCGACGAACGTGCGGCCCTTGGGCCGGTGCCGCTCGCACCAGGTCTTGACGCCGGCGACCGACAGCGCTCCGGCCGGTTCGAGCACCGCCCGCGTATCCTCGAACACGTCCTTGAGCGCGGCGCAGATCGCATCGGTGTCGACGGTGATCATGTCGTCGACCAATTCGCGGCAGATGCGAAACGTCTCCCGGCCGACCTGCTTGACCGCGACCCCGTCGGCGAACAGGCCGACGTGATCGAGGCGGACACGGCGGCCCGCGGCGAGCGAGCGCGCCATCGCATCGGAATCGACCGGCTGCACGCCGATCACCCGGACCGCCGGGCGCACGCGCTTGACGTAGGCCGCGATCCCGGCAATCAGCCCGCCGCCGCCGACGGCGACGAAGATCGCGTCCAGCGGTCCCTGGCACTGCCGCAGGATTTCCACCGCGATCGTGCCCTGCCCGGCGATGACGTCGGGATCGTCGTACGGGTGGATGAACGCGGTACGCGTAGCCTTCTGCAGCTTGATCGCGTGCGCGTAGGCATCGCTGTAGGAATCGCCATGCAACACCACGGTCGCACCGCGCGCCTCGACCGCCTCGATCTTGATCGCCGGCGACGTGACCGGCATCACGATCGTCGCCCTGCAACCGAGCCGTTGCGCCGACAGCGCGACGCCCTGCGCGTGATTGCCGGCCGACGCGGCCACGACGCCCCTCGCGCGTTCGGCCACCGACAGGTGCGCCATCTTGTTGTAGGCCCCGCGAAGCTTGAACGAAAACACCTGCTGCTGGTCCTCGCGCTTCAGCAGCACGCGGTTGCCGAGGCGCTGCGACAGCAGCGGTGCCGGGTCCAGAGGCGATTCGATCGCGACGTCGTAGACTCTCGCGTTCAGAATCTTCTGCAGATAGTCGATCGGGACCGGGCGATGCGGGGCCGTGGGCATGGCCGCGAGCGTAGCAGAAACAACGGCACCGCCAAAGCCGCCCGCGTTCGACCGTGCGCGCGTTTCTGTTAGGCTTGCCCGAATCGTTCGGTCGCGCCGACTTCGGGCGCCCATAATCCATGACCGCAAAGACGCTCGCCGTCGTCGACCTGGGATCGAACAGCTTCCGGCTGGAAATCGGCCGCATCGAGGGCGACCAGATCTACCGGCAGGACACCTGGCGCGAAACGCTGCGCTTCGGCGCCGGTATCGATGGCGACGGCCGGATCAGGCCGGCGGCGATCAAGGCGGCCCTCGCCTGCCTTGCCCGATTTCGCGAGCGGCTGTCGGGCGTGCATCCGTCGGCGGTGCGCGCCGTGGCGACCAACGCGTTTCGCGTCGCGGTCAACGCGCGCGAGCTTCTGCCACGGGCCGAGCACGCGCTCGGCTGCCCGATCGACGTCATCAGCGGCCACGAAGAGGCGCGGCTGATCTACCTCGGCGTGGCGCACGAGCTGCCGCCGTCGGACGCGCCGCGGCTGGTCGTCGACATCGGCGGCGGGTCGACCGAGTTCATCATCGGCCGCGGCTTCGAGCCCGATCGCCTCGAATCGCTGGCCGTGGGCTGCGTCAGCACGACGCAGAAGTTTTTCCCCGAGGGAACGGTCGGCGCGCGCGCATTCGCCGCCGCCGAGACCGCGGCTCGGGTCGAAATCGAGGCGATCGCCCGCGACTTCGGTGCCGGCCACTGGAGGGATGCCTACGCGTCGTCGGGAACCGCGGCGGCGCTCGCCGAGATCCTCGAGCAGAACGGCTTCTCCGCCGGTGGCATCACGCCCGCGGGGCTCGCGCGCCTGCGCAAGCGCCTGATCGCCGCCCGCCATCCGGCGCGGCTCAGGCTCAATGCGCTCAAGCCGGAGCGAATACCGGTGCTGGCCGGCGGCCTCGCCATCATGAGCGCCGCGGTCGCGGAGCTATCAATCGAGCGCATCGATCCGGTCGGCGGGGCGTTGCGCCTGGGCGTGCTCTACGACCTGCTCGGCAGAACCATAGACAGGGACGTGCGCCAGCTCACCGTCGAGCGTTTTCTCGAGCGCTACCGCATCGATCGCCGGCACGCCGGGCGCGTCGCCGAGCTCGCGACGACGCTGTTCCGGCAGGCCGCACGGCACGTCGATGCCGAGCAGATGCAGATGCTGCACTGGGCCGCGCTGCTGCACGAGACCGGCATGTCGGTGTCGCACGTCGGCTTTCACAAGCACGGTGCCTACATCCTGCAGCACGCCGACATGCCCGGCTTCTCGGCCGGTGACCAGACCCGTCTGGCGCTGCTGGTGTACGGCTGCCGCGGCGGCCTCGGCAAGATGCAGGAGTCGCTCGGCGACCCGATACTGCGGGCGCAGCTGCTCTCGCTCCGGCTCGCGGTCCTGTTCTGCCATGCGCGCACCGACGTCGGTCTGCCGCCGGTGAAGATCGGCGCCGGCGATCGCGCGAGGTTCAGCGTCGCGACGCTGTGGCTCACCGGGCACCCGCTGACCGCGCACCTGCTGGTCAAGGAGCGCGCCCAATGGACGGCATCGGGCTACGGTCGATGACGCGAAGAAAGGCCGGCCCATGACCGCCCTTGCAGCACGGCGCTAGACGTGATCGGGACCGAGGACCACCTTGAGCACGATTTCGGCGCCGCGTTCGCGGGCCCGGCCGGACAGCCACCACAGCGCCGCCTTGCGCACGCTCCACGGCGCCGCGATGCCCGACAGGAGATAGGCCGCGGTTTCGCCCAAGGTCGGCTGGTGGCCGACCAGCAGCACCGGCTCGCGCGAAGCGGGCCAAGCGGCCGCGCGCAGGACCGCATCGACGGTTGCGCCGGGCGCCAGATCGGGCGCGGTCTTGAAGCTTCGCCTGAGTGCGTTGGCCGTTTGCTGCGCCCTCTCCGCAGGGCTCACCAGCACGCGACAGGTATCGGGGAGATGGCCGTCGAGCCAGTTGGCCATGCGTTCGGCCTGCCGCAGCCCCTTCGGCGTGAGCCGGCGGCCGAGGTCCGGCTCGCCCGGCTCGGCTTCGGCATGGCGCCACAGGATCAGGTCCATCGCTGGCTCGCTCGTCAGGCGTCGGCAATCGGCCGTTCGGCAAGCCGCTCGAGCAGGAGTTCCTGGGTCGCGCGGCAGCGCGAGCCTTGCGCCGCCCTGGCCTGCCGGTAATTGCCGTCGGCGCCAAGGTCCCAGGCGCCGCAATTGTCCTCGAAGCACGATTCGAGGCCTTCGGCGATGACGCGCGCCTTGAGCGCGGGGTCGAGCACGGGGAAGGCGACCTCGATCCGCCGAAACAGATTTCTTCCCATCCAGTCGGCGCTCGACAGGTACACGTCCTCGCTGCCGCCGTTGCGGAAATACCAGATGCGCGGATGCTCGAGGAAGCGGCCGACGATCGAGCGCACGCGTATGTTGTCGGAAAATCCCTTGACGCCCGGACGCAGCGCGCACGCGCCGCGCACGACCAGGTCGATCTTAACGCCTGCCTGCGAGGCGCCATACAGCGCCTTGATCACCGCCTCCTCGAGCAGGCCGTTCATCTTGGCGACGATGCGCGCCGGAACGCCCTGCTTCGCATGCCGTGTCTCGCGATGGATCGCGGCAAGGAGCTGCCGATGCATGGTGAACGGTGCGAGCCAGAGACGCTTCAGTCGATTCGACTTGGCGAGGCTGGTGATGTGCAGGAACACCTCGGCGACGTCGGCGCAGAGGTCCGGATTCACGGTGAGCAGCCCGAAGTCGGTGTATAGGCGCGCGGTACGGGGGTGATAGTTGCCGGTGCCGAGGTGCGCGTACGGCCGCAATCGCGGCCTGCCCGCGGCGTCCGGTTCGCGCCGCAGCAACAGCGCCAGCTTGGCATGCGTCTTCAGCCCGAACACCCCGTACACCACTTGCGCGCCCGCCTCCTCGAGCCGCTCGGCCCAGTTGATGTTCGCCTCCTCGTCGAAGCGCGCGAGCAGCTCGACGACTACGGTGACCTCCTTGCCGCGACGCGCCGCTTCGATCAGCGCCTCCATCAGGACCGAATTGACGCCGGTGCGATAGACGGTCTGCTTGATCGCGACCACGTCGCCGTCCTCGGCGGCCTTGCGGATGAAATCGACGACCGGGTCGAACGATTGGTACGGATGGTGCAGCAGGACGTCGTGGTGGCGGACCGCGGACAGGATGTCGGGCTGATCGCGCAGGCGGTCGGGCGTGCCCGGCACGAACGGCGGATACTTGAGCTCGGTCAGGTCCGATTCGTCGACCAGCGTGGAAAGCCGGGCGAGATTGACCGGCCCGTCGCAGCGGTACAGATCGGCTTCCTGCAAATCGAATTGCTGCAGCAGCAGGCGGGCAAGCGCCGGCGGGCAGTTCGCGGCGACTTCGAGCCGCACGGCCAGACCAAACTGCCGATGCGGCAATTCGCCCTCCAGCGCCTGGCGCAGGTTCTTGACCTCCTCCTCGTCGAACCACAGGTCGACATCGCGGGTCACGCGAAACTGCGAAAAGCCGACGATGCGGCGGCCGGCGAACAATTCGCCGGCGTGAGCGTGAATGATCGAGGACAGCAGCACGAAGGTGCCGGCCGGCGCAACCTCGCCCGGCAGTTCGATCACGCGCAGCAGCTGATGCGGGGCCTTGATGATGGCGATTGCCGTGTCGCGGCCGAACGCATCGCTGCCGGAGAGCTCGACGATGAAATTGAGGCTCTTGTTGACCACCTGCGGAAACGGGTGCGCGGGATCCAGGCCGATGGGGCTCAGCAGCGGCTTGACCTCGCGGCGGAAATAGTCGGCCACCCAGGCACGCTGCGCGGCGTTGCGCTCGATGTGACGCAGCAGCCGCACGCCGGCCGCCGCCATCGCCGGGAGCACCTGCACGTTGAGCGTGCGGTAGATGTCCGCGACCAGCTGATGCGTCTGTTCGCCGATCTGTGCCGACAGCGCGCGCAGCTCGTGCAGTGTCACTCCCGGCGGTGGCGCCTTGATCCGCAGCTGTTCACGCAGCCCCGCAATGCGGACTTCGAAGAACTCGTCGACGTTGCTGCTGACGATGCACAGGAAGCGCAGGCGCTCGAGCAGCGGCACGCCGGGGTCCTGCGCCAGGGCGAGCACGCGCCGGTTGAACGACAGCAGAGAAAGCTCCCGCTTCATCAGCTGCGGCGTGCCGGCCTTGCCAGGAGATTCGGGCTGCATCGGAGGATCGTGTCGTCGCACGCCGGTCGCTGTGGCGCGATCGAGCATTTTCGCCGGCGCCCGTTACGGTCGTGTTACCGCCCGCTCAATCGCCAGCGGCGCCAAACGCCAGCCACAGGCAGGGTCCGTGCGCGTCGCGCTCGAGCTCGACCAGATAGGCGCGGTGCGTGGCGAGCTCGTCCGCGGAGGGCGCGAGAAAAAACAGCGGCGCCGGACTTCCCCCGACCCAGCCGCCGGCGATATCGCTGCGCGGGGTGAGGATGTCGATCGTCAGCGATTCCTGGCCGCGCGTCATCGCGAGATACACCTCGGCGAGCAGCTGCGCGTCGAGCAGGGCCCCGTGCAGCGTGCGATGCGCGTTGGCGACGCCGAACCGCTCGCAAAGCGCGTCGAGGTTGTTGCGCTTCCCCGGAAATTGCTCGCGCGCGAGCGCCAGCGTGTCGACGACTTCGGCCGCGATCGCGGCGCTCGACGCCCTGCCCAGCCGCGTCAGCTCCTCGTCGAGAAAAGCGATGTCGAACGGCGCGTTGTGGATGATCCACTGCGCACCCTGCGCGAACTCGATGAATTCGTCGGCGATTTCGCCGAATTTCGGCTTGTCGCGCAGCATGTCCCACGACAGGCCGTGCACGTCGGTGGCGCCGAAGTCTATCTCACGATCCGGATTGACGTAGAAGTGAACGCTGCGGCCGGTCGGCCTGCGATCGACCAGTTCGACCGCTGCGATCTCGATGATTCGATGGTCCTTCGGGTCAAGGCCGGTGGTCTCGGTGTCGAGAATGAGCTGGCGCATCCGGGTATCGGGGATAAGAGGTCAGGTAACCGTTGAAGCTTCGGAATGCCCACATTGTCCCGGATGTCCTTGCCTCCCGGGTATCGGGAGCTCAGATGCCAGGTAACCGTTCCTGAAGTATGAACCCTGTCTTCACTAACTCGCCCTGTTGCCTGTTACTACCTGATACCTGATACCTGATACCCGAATCAGGTCTTGTAGCGCTTGATCGTCGCCTGGATCTCGGCGATTGCCCGCTCGATCTCATCGTCGGTCAGGTCGCGCTGCATCCCCTTGCGATCGGTCAGCGTCAGCGTGCGGTCGATCTCGGTCTGGAATTCGCCCAGTCCCAGCGTCTCGGTGATCGTCGTCGTCGGCTCGTCGGTCAGCGTCTCGGGGCCCCAGCGCACGACGATCAGCGACAGATTATCCCCCTCGGGGCCGCCGCGAACCTCCGCCTCGCGCATCAGCACCGGCAACGACTTGAGTATCGGCGCGCCGGTGAGCGCGCGCGCGATTTCCTCCTGCGGATACACGCTCCACAGGCCGTCGGTGCAAATCACGATCAGATCGCCGTTGCGCAGCGGCGTACGCCGTGACAGGTCGATCACCGGCTCGACCAGGCCGCCGAGGCAGCTGAATATCTTGTTGCGATCGGGATGATTGATGACTTCGTGGGCACCGATCAGACCCTGATCGACCAGGTACTGGACCTTCGAATGGTCTTTGGTCTGGCCGATCAGCCCTCCCTGCCGGAACAGGTACAGCCGCGAGTCGCCGACGTGCGCCCAGTACGCGTAGTTGGCCTGCACGATGCACGCGACGCAGGTCGTCCGCGGCGTCTCCAGCATCGAGAACTGGTTGGCGTAGGAACCGAGCGCCTGGTGGGCGCGGAGCATCGAATCCTGCAGAAACTTCAGCGGATTTTTCAGCGTCGGCTTGGCTTCCTGCTGGAAGCGCTCGATGAACAGCCGCACGGCGATCTGCGCGGCGATCTCGCCGCCGGCGTGCCCGCCCATGCCGTCCGCGACGACCAGCAGCAGCGTATCGCGGCTGTACGTGTAGGCGAGCCGGTCCTGGTTGATCTTGCGCTGACCCTTGCGGCTCTCCTGGAATATCGTGAAGCGCATGGCCGTGCTACATCACTTCGGTGAACAGGCGCTTTTTGAGATTGTCGAGGAACGTGAGCTTGCGCTTGCGGGGCGCTATGTCGCGGATCGCCTTCTGCAGCGCGAACACGCTCTGCGGCCGCTCGAGCGGGTCGAGCCGCAGGCACCAGTCGATGACCTCGAGCACGTTCTCGGAATAGGAGCCCGTCCATATCTTCTTCGCCGACACCAGATGATCTTCGTTGAGGCGCGCGTCCGCCGCCTGCGGCGCGAATGCCGCGAGGCAGGCGAACATGCTCGCGCCGATGCCGTAGACGTCGGTCCACGGCCCGAGGCGGTCCGGCTCGCGATACTGCTCGGGCGCGGCGAATCCGGGCGTATACATCGGCGCGAGCTTCGGCCGCGACGTCGTCAGCGTCTGCCGGGCCGCGCCGAAGTCGAGCAGGACCGGGCTGCCGTCGGTGCGCAGATAGACGTTGGCCGGCTTGATGTCGAGGTGCAGCAGCTTGTGCGTGTGCACCTCGCGCAATCCGTTCAGCAGGTGCATGAACACATGGCGCACCAGCCGCTCCGACATCTGGTCCTGGCGCAGCTGGATCTGCTGCTGCAGCGTGCGCCCGCGCTCGTAGCGCATCACCATGTAGACCGTCTCGTTGGCGCGGAAGAAATTGAGCACGC
>JBOIGD010000111.1:0-8448 GCA_050742615.1 Casimicrobiaceae bacterium
GTGGCGAGCGTGACCCACTTGCTGGCTTGTCTTGCCTGCACGGTGAAGTCGGTGATGCCGTACAAGGTGAAGGTCATGGTGTCGGTGGGCTCGAGCGGATGGGTGTAGTCGTCCTGCAGGGTATAGACGACGACGCGATCGATGGTCTTGCTGGCGCTGAAAGCGATCTGGACCCAGTCGGGGAAGGCATTGGCGGTGGCGTCGTTCCAGCCGCCGCCATTACCCCAGTTCAAGCCGGCGCGCTCGTTGTTGTTGACGGCGGCGATGGGGAAAGCGGCGCTGTAGGTGCTGGAGGCGGTGGCGAGGCCGCCGTTGCTGGCCAGTGCGACATTGGTGCTGCCGGGGGCACTGACGACCTGAGCGAGGGGGCTGCTGCTCGACGCGGCGTTGCCGGCGTCGCCGGCGTAGGCGGCGACCAGGCTGTGCGTGCCGGGGCTCAAGGCGGTGGTCAGGCAAAGGGCGGTGCGGGTGTTGCCACTGCCGGCGAGGGCGACGGCGCCGCAGCCGGCCAGCGCATTGCCGCCGTCACGGAAGGCGACGCTGCCGGTGGGATTGCTGCCGGTGACGGTGGCGGTGAAGGTGAGGCTCGTCCCGGCAGTGGACGGGTTGAGCGAGCTGGCGAGCGTGGTGATGGCCGGCGGCGGGCCGACGGCGGCCGTGCCCCAGGCTTCGACCTCGACCAGGCGTGAATAGAGCACCGGGGCGTTGGTCACATTGATGCGGATGCGGCGGGTGGTGAAGGCCGGGAAGGTCACGGCCCGCTTGACCAGGGTGTTGCCGCTGACGCTGCCCAGCGTGATCCAGGCGGCGCCGTTCCAGCCCTGGACGGTGAAGTCGGTCACGCCGTACTGGGTGAAGGACAGGCTGTCGGTCGGCTCGAGCGGATTGGGATAGTTGTCCTGCAGCGTGTAGACGATGACGCGATCGAGGGTCTTGTTGCCGTTGAAGTCGATCTGCAGCCAGTCGGGGAAGGCATTGGCGGTGGCGTCGTTCCAGCCGCCGCCGTTGCCCCAGGCGGCGCCCTTGCGCTCGTTGTCGTTGGCGGCTGCCGCCGGAAACTGATTGCTGAACACGCTCGAGGCCGAGGCCAGGCCGCCGGCGCTGGCGGCGGCGACGTTGACCCCGCCGGCTGCCGTGTCGATGACCTGCAGCAAGGGGCTGCTGCTGGAACCGGTATTGGCCGGATCGCCGCCGTAGCTGGCGACCAGCGCATGCGTGCCTACGCTCAAGGTGGCGCTGTTGCACAGCGCGCTGCGGACACTGCCGCTGCCGGTCAAGGCCACGGCGCTGCAGCCGGGCAGCGCACTGCCGGCCTCGCTGAACGCGACGCTGCCGGATGGCGCCACACCGCTCACCGTCGCCGTCAACCCCACACTGCCCCCCGCATTCGCCGGATTCGCGCCACTGCCCAGGCTCGTCGTCGTCGGGGCGGCCTGTGACGACGGCGCGAACGCCGTCAGGTGGTTCGCCTGATCGGTCGCGTAAACGACGCCTTTGGCGACGATCAAGCTCTGCCAGTGCGGGCCGCCGGTTCCGGACGCGGTGCGCAGAATGCTGCCCGACGTCGGATCGACCACGCGCACGTTGCTGCCGCTGATATAGAACAGCATGTTGTTGGCCACGATGGGCGAGGTGCCTCCGGGCACCGAATTGGGAGCGTTGACCGGAGGCCATTGCGTGACGATCGAGGGATTGCCGCTGCCATCGACTTGCAGACGTAGGCCCGATGTGCCATTGCCGTTGACGACGAAAAGCCACGTACTGCCGTCCGCAGGATTGATCCATACCGCAGGCTGGCTGAACACACCGCCGCCCTGGCGCAACGCAATCGGAGCTCCGACCGATCCGCCGACGTGCCCCGGGCCACCTGTGCCGCTCAGGTCGGCCAGATCGAGCAGCCGCAGCAGGCCGTCCTTGCCGCTCTGCACTGCCAGGTGCTGCAGATTCGATGCCGGCGGCGCCGGAAGAATGGCCGGCCCGGTGCTGCCGATGTCGGTATCGCCGTCGTCGAGCGAAGACCAGTTTGCCGGCGTGTAGCTGTCCAGGGGCTTACCTGCGTTGGCACCGGTGCCGCCGCTGCTGTCGGGCTGCAGCGCCAGTACCGATTCGCTCCAATTGTGGACGCCGTCGAATCGACCGACGCCGGCCGTAAACGCATTCCCCGTGGCCACGAAAATCCGGTTGGTGCCGCCGTCGTAGAAGACCCCCGGCCGGGCCCAGATCGCGTTCTGTCGCGTCGCGCAGG
Organism: Casimicrobiaceae bacterium; assembly: GCA_050742615.1. Taxonomy (GTDB): domain Bacteria; phylum Pseudomonadota; class Gammaproteobacteria; order Burkholderiales; family Casimicrobiaceae; genus PALSA-1003. Next base: position 2,246 of record JBOIGD010000111.1, read on the forward strand.
TCGCCGGTGTTTCCGATCCGCTCAGATGGTCGAGATGCAGCGCCTTGTCGCTGCATGCCGCGTTGAACACCCTTTGCGCACCGGTCGCAAGATTGATTGCGGTGACGTGACCCTGGTAATCGCCGTTGTCCCCTGGATATCCGCCGTGCACCGCGTAGAGATATTTCACGCCGGCGGCGGTCGCGACCGACAGCGCCGACGAGCCTTTTTCGTCGAAGCCCTTGAGCGTGGCGATCTCCGGCCACCCGCCGCTCAAGACTTCGGTGCCGTCGCCGACCTGGTACTTGTGGACCTTTCCGTCCAGACCGTAGCTATAGACGTACAGCCGATTCGGATCGATCGCCGGTGACGACGTCGTGTAGCAGGCGGTGCTCCCGTTGTTGATCGTGCAGCCGCCGGGACCGTTCGGATGGCTCCAGACGGGCGCGCCGTTCTGTGCGTCGAGCGCGATGATGAATCCGTCGCGGGTCGTGACGAAAAGCAAGTCCTTGACACCGCCAGGCGTGGTGACGTTTTCCAGAAACACCGGCGCACCGTCCGCGCTGCCGGCCAGCGCGACCTGATATTTGGCGGCGAGCGAACCGACGTTGGCGGGGGTCAGGATCGTCTCGGCGGTGTTCCTCCCGCTGTGCTGTGGATCGCCGCCGAACTGGAGCCAGTCGTAGGCGTTGGCATAGCGGACGCCGAGGACGAACAGGACGGCCACCGTACACAGCGAAATGCGGAAGTGTCGAAGCACCATCGCCATCCTGCGTCTTGTTCGCCTTGGCGCCAGAAGACCCGGATAAAGCGCCACAAGGTGCGCCAAAGCCCAGGGGTATAGGGACCGCCAAATCCCCGCACACCCAAAGCAAACGGCATGCCTGGAACATTCGGGGAATGCTATGACAACAGCATAGCATCGAAAGAACCGGAGGTGCCGGCCTGCCATCCCAGCCGGCGCCCGGAAGCTGACAAGCGGGGGTCCTGGGGCCTGTTAGCAGCCGCTAGTTGGAGCGAAGCCGAACGCGCATGACGCGCTTGTTGTATTCGTCCTCGACGCCGGGTGTGATCTCGCTGCCATCGGCGGCGAACACCCGGCCGCCGCTGCGGCGGCAGGCGTCGCGCTCGTATTGGCAGGGGCCCATCTCGGGATGCTTGCGGCAAAGCTCCCCCACGCCCGGCGCGAATTCGATCGCGGTTTGCTGCAGCTGCGCGGCCAGGCCGCTCACACAGACGTACAGCGCCCCGGGCGGAGCGGCAATGGCCAGGGCCGGTGCAGTGGGGCTTGTCGGCGATGCGGCCACCGCCGGCGACGCGGCCTCCGGCAGCGGGCGCCGTACGACGGCCGCGCCGGGGACCTCGCGCGGCGCGGTGATCGGCAGCGGTTGACGCTCGGGCGGTCCACCGCACGCCGCAACGACCCATGCGCCGATCACCGCGAGACGTGTAATTTTTTCCATGCGGTTCGGGCCGGCCCGCGCTACCGGCGGCCGAGTAGCGACCCGAGCACTCCGCGCACGATCGAGCGGCCGATCGTCGAGCCCACGGTGCGGGCCGCACTTTTGGCCATCGCCTCGACCAGACTGTCCTTGCGCCCGCTTCCGCTGAGCAGTCCGCCCAGCGAATTCCCGATCGTGCCCATCACCCCGCCGCCCGACGGCGCCGCAATGGTTGGCGTCGAGTCGGCGATCCGGCTGCGCAGCTTTTCATACGCCGACTCGCGGTCGACGGTCTTTTCATAGACACCGGCGACGGGAGACGAGGCGATGACCGCGTTGCGCTCTTCGGCGCTGATCGGTCCGATGCGGCTTGCCGGCGGCAGGATGTAGGCGCGCTCGACGACGTCGGGTTCACCCTTTGGGTCGAGGAACGAAACCAGCGCTTCGCCGACGCCGAGCTCGGTGATGACCTTCTCGGTGTCGAGCTTCGGATTGGCCCGCATCGTGCTCGCGGCGGCCGCGACCGCCTTCTGATCGCGCGGCGTGAAGGCGCGCAGCGCGTGCTGGATCCGATTGCCGAGTTGGCCCAAGACCTTTTCCGGGACATCCAGCGGGTTCTGCGTGACGAAATACACGCCGACTCCCTTCGAGCGGATCAGGCGGACCACCTGCTCGATCTTGTCGAGCAGCGGCTTGGGCGCATCGGCGAACAGCAGATGCGCTTCGTCGAAAAAGAACACCAGCTTCGGCTTGTCGCGATCGCCCACCTCGGGCAGGCGCTCGTAGATCTCGGCCAGCAGCCAGAGCAGCAGCGTCGAATACAGCGCCGGCGCGCCGAGGAGCTTGTCGGCGGTCAGGATGTTGACGTTGCCCTTGCCGCTGGCGTCGGTCTGCAGCAAGTCGTCGATGTTGAGCATCGGCTCGCCGATGAACTGGTCCGCACCCTGCTGCTGCAGCGCCAGTATTCCTCGCTGAATCGCGCCGACGCTCGCAGCCGAAATGTTGCCGTAGCGGGTCTGGAAATCGCCGGCGTGGTTGCCGACGTACTCGAGCAGCGCGCGCAGGTCCTTGAGATCGAGCAGCAGGAGCCCGTTGTCGTCGGCGATCTTGAACGCGAGCGCGAGCACGCCTTCCTGCGTCTCGTTCAGGTTGAGGATGCGGGCGAACAGCAGCGGCCCGAGATCGGACACCGTGGCCCGCATCGGGTGCCCGGACTCGCCGAAGACGTCCCAGAAGACGGTCGGAAAGCCGGTGTACGCCGGAGCGGGAACGCCGACGAGCTTCAGGCGCTCGTCGAATTTGGGCGACGCGGCGCCCGGCTGGCTCATCCCGGCGAGATCGCCCTTTACATCGGCCATGAAGATCGGCACGCCGAGCGCGGAAAGGCGTTCCGCCACCACTTGCAGGCTGACGGTCTTGCCGGTGCCGGTCGCGCCGGTGATCAACCCGTGCCGATTAACCAGCGCGGGCAGAAGACATAGCTCGAGGTCGCCGTGTTTGGCAATGGGCAGCGGTTGTGCCATGGCGTCTTCCGAAACGACGTTTTCACTCGCAAGTCTAGCCGACCGCGGGCGGTGGCGTCGCGCCGCCGGACGGCGTGGCCTGAGGGCGGCGAAACGGCGGGCCGCGACGCGACCGTATGGCCTCCCCGGCCCGGCAACCCCTTCAAGTCGGGCCGGATTTTTGCTATACTTGCATCCGGACGTAAACGATAAGAAATGGGCTCGACAGCCCATTTTTTTTTGCTTTTTTGGATTTTCCAAGGCGGTGTACTTGCTGACGCTCGGTGGCATTCTGGAACGTACGTTGCCCCCGCTGGGCTACGAGCTGGTCGACTGGGATCATTCGACCCGGAGCGGGCTCGTGCGCGTCTTCATCGACAAGCCGGGCGGTGTCGACGTCGAGGATTGCGCCGGGGTGAGCACGCATTTGTCGCATTTGTTCGCCGCCGAGCAGATCGACTACGAGCGCCTCGAGGTGTCGTCGCCGGGTCTCGATCGACCACTGAAAAAGGCGGCCGACTTCGCCCGCTTCGCTGGCGAGGAAGTGCGGCTGACGCTGCGCGAGGCCATCGACAACGCCAGGCGTCTGAAGGGCATTCTGCGCGGCGTGGACGGCGACGCGGTGCGGCTCGATACCGAAACGGGTCCGCGCGTGATCGCGCTGGCCAATATCGACCGTGCGCGGCTGGTGCCGAAGATTGAGTGGAGAAACTCGAGATGAACCGCGAATTGCTGCTGTTGGTCGACGCACTGGCGCGCGAAAAGAACGTGCCGAAGGAAATCGTGTTCACGGCACTGGAATCGGCGCTGGCGTCGGCGACCAAGAAACGCTTTGCCCACGACGTCGACGCGCGGGTGTCGATCGATCGGGAAACCGGCGACTACGAGTCGTTCCGGAGGTGGACGGTCGTGCCCGACGAGGAGCACGAGGAACCGGCGCACCAGATCGCGATCACCGACGCGGCCGAACGCGACCCGCCGCTGCAGCTCGGAGATGTCGTCGAGGAGCCGCTCGAGCCGGTGGAGTTCGGCCGCATCGGCGCGCAGGCGGCGAAGCAGGTGATCCTGCAAAAGATACGCGATGCGGAACGGGAGCAGATCCTCAACGATTTCCTCGATCGCGACGACAACCTGCTGACCGGGACTGTCAAGCGCATCGAGCGCGGCAACGTGATCGTCGAGTCCGGACGCATCGAAGGGATGATCCCGCGCGACCAGTTGATACCGAAAGAGAACATCCGGGTCGGCGATCGCGTCCGCGCCTATGTCACCAAGATCGAGTCGCAGGCGCGGGGACCGCAGCTGCTGCTGTCGCGTATCACACCCGACCTGGTCGTACGCCTGTTCGAGCTGGAAGTGCCGGAGATCGAAGAGGGGCTGATCGAGATCAGGGCGGCGGCGCGCGATCCGGGCGTGCGCGCTAAGATCGCGGTGAAGTCCAACGATCCGCGGCTCGATCCGCAGGGCACCTGCATCGGCATGCGCGGATCGCGCGTCACCGCGGTGACCAACGAGCTTGCCGGCGAGCGGGTCGACATCGTTCTCTTTTCCGAGGACCCGGCCAAGTTGGTGATCAATGCGCTGTCGCCGGCGGAGATTTCCAGCATCGTCGTCGACGAGGAGCGGCACAGCATGGACGTGGTCGTCGACGAGGAGAACCTCGCGATGGCAATCGGCCGCAATGGGCAGAACGTCCGGCTGGCCTCCGAGCTCACCGGCTGGGAAATCAACCTGATGGGCGTCGAGGAGTCGCAGCAGAAGCACCAGGTGGAAAGCGAGCGCACGCGCGCGTTGTTCATCGACAAGCTCGACGTCGACCAGGAGGTGGCCGACATCCTGATCCAGGAGGGATTCACCTCGCTGGAGGAAATCGCCTACGTGCCACTCAATGAAATGCTCGAGATCGACGCCTTCGACGAGGAAACGGTCAACGAGCTGCGCAGCCGCGCCCGCAATGCGCTGCTTACCGAAGCGATCGTGCGCGAGGAGTCGGTGGGCAACGTCGCCGAGGATTTGCTCAATCTCGAGGGGATGGACACCGAAACGGCCGGACTGCTCGCCGAGAAGGGCATCACGACCCGCGACGGCCTCGCGGACCTCGCGGTCGACGAGCTGGTCGAGCTGACCGGGCTGCCGGCGGAACGCTCGCAGGACCTGATCATGAAGGCGCGCGCCCATTGGTTCGAAAACACGGAACATGCAGAGTAAGGCCGGGCGGAACAGCGCGGCAGGAGAATAGTCATGCCCCAGACCACAGTCGATAAATTCGCGACCGAGCTCAAGATGCCGGCAGGGATCCTGCTGGAGCAGCTCGCGGCCGCGGGCGTTGCCGGCAAGAAGCAGGGCGACAAGCTGTCCGAGCAGGACAAGACCCGGCTGCTCGACTACCTGCGCAAGCAGCACGGCGGCCAGGACCAGAAAAAGAAGATCACGCTGACGCGCAAGCAGACCACCGAGATCAAGGCGGCCGACAGCACCGGTCGCGCGCGTACGATCCAGGTCGAAGTGCGCAAGAGGCGCGTATTCGTCAAACGCGACGGCGCCGAAGCGGCGGCCGCCGCCGAGGAAGCCGTTCCGGCCGTGCCGCAACCGGTCGTGACCGCGGCGGAGCTCGCCGCACGCGAGGAAGAGGCGCGCAAGGGCGCCGCGCTGATTGCCAAGCAGCAGGAAGAGATACAGCAAAAGCAGGAACAGGCGAAAAAGCGCAAGACCAAGAAGGAAAAGGAAGAGGAAGAGGCTCTGGCCAAGGCCGCGGAGGCCGAGTCCGCCGCAGTCTCCGCCAAGCCGGCACCCGCTGCCGCCATGCAGCCTGCGGCGTCGGCGAAGGCCGAGGCGAAAGCCAAGACCGAGGGCACGTTGCACAAGCCCGTCGCCAAGCCGGGCGCGAAGAAGGACAAGCCTTCGCGCAAGCCCTCGGCCACCGCGTTTCAGGAGGAGGCGGCCCGGCGGCGCGCGCTCAAGCTGCGCGGCGACATCACCGGCGGGGCCGCCGCTGCCGGCTGGAAGCAGCCCAAGGGCGGCAAGCATCGGCACGAGGACGGCGAGGAGCACGACGAGGGCGCGCATGCCGTCGCCGGTCCGGAGCCGATGATCCGCCAGATCGCGGTGCCGGAAACGATCACCGTGGCGGATCTCGCCCGCAAGATGAGCGTGAAGGCCGCCGAGATCATCAAGGCGATGATGAAGCTCGGCACGATGGTGACGATCAACCAGATGCTCGACCAGGAAACGGCGATGATCGTCGTCGAGGAAATGGGACACAAGGCGATCGCGGCCAAGC
>JBOIGD010000112.1:0-46533 GCA_050742615.1 Casimicrobiaceae bacterium
GCCTCGGCCAGCAGCTTTTCCAACGCGCTCGTCAGGGCGCGATCGTCGGGCTCGACGCGGCTGGGGAAGCTCTCGATGCGCCTGCCGTCGCGATCGACCAGGTACTTGTGGAAGTTCCAGCGCGGCGCCTGGCCGGTGCGGGCGAGCAGCTTCTCGTACAGCGGATTCGTCTGGATGCTGGTAACGCTCGATTTCTCGAACATCGGAAACTGGACGCCGTAGGTCAGGCGGCAGAACTCCGCTATCTCCTTGTTGGAGCCGGGCTCCTGGCCGCCGAAGTCGTTCGACGGAAAGCCGACCACCACCAGTCCGCGCGATTGATAGCGGCGATACAGCGCTTCCAGGCCCTCGTACTGATGGGTGTAGCCGCAGTAGCTCGCCGTGTTGACGATCAGCACCACCTTGCCGCGGAACTGGCACAGCGACTCCGGCTTGCCGGTCTGCAGCCGGTTGAACGTGTAATTCAACACCGCGGGGCAGTTTGCACCGGCCGCAGGGCCATCGCCCGCCACCGTAGCCGCCCAAGCCGGTGCGCTGCCGCTGGCGACAAGCGCGAGGATCGTAGCCAGGAGGAATCGCATCCGGCAATGATACCTCCGTTGCAACCCTCAACGTGCGCCAAGGGTGTCATGGACAACAAACCGAGTCGGTCGCTAGAATACGATCTGCATCCTGATTCACCAACGATTGTCCAGGACATGAATCCAAGTGGAACCCCCGGGCCTGGCGCTTAACATCGGCGCGGTCGAGCGCGAGACCGGGCTGTCGAAAGACGTGCTGCGGATGTGGGAGCGGCGCTATGGCTTTCCGGACCCGGTGCGCGACGACAACGCCGAGCGTCTGTATCCGCCCGATCAGGTCGCCAAGCTGCGGGCGATCAAGCGGCTGATGGATACCGGCATGCGGCCGGGCAAGCTGATGCGCCAGTCGCTGGCCGAGCTCAACGGCCTGGCCGACACGCGCGCCGGTCCGCGCAAGGACGCCGCGGCGCCCGCGCTGGAACGCGACATCATCGCGCTGGTCAAGGCCCACAACGCGCCGGCTTTGCAGCACGCCCTCGCGCATCTGCTGATGCGCCAGGGGCTGCAGCGCTTCGTGCTGGAGACGCTCGCTCCGCTCAACCGGGCGATCGGCGAGGCATGGATGCGCGGCGAATTGCAGGTCTTCGAGGAGCATCTGTTCACCGAGCAGATTCAGGTGACGCTGCGCACGGCGGTCAATGCGTTTCCGCGACAGGCCGGCGTGCCCCGCGTGCTGCTGACGACGTTTCCCGGCGAGCAGCACGCGCTCGGCTTGCTGATGGTGGAGGCCCTTCTCGTGCCCGACGGGGCGCAATGCATTTCGCTCGGCACGCAGACGCCGATCGACGATATCCGCAGCGCCGCGGTCGCGCACAAGGTCCACATCGTCGCACTCTCGTTCTCGGCCGCCTTTCCGCTGCGTCAGGCGGGTGAAGGCCTGGCCGCGCTGCGGCGGCACGTGGCCGCGCCGATCGCGTTGTGGGCGGGCGGGGAAATGACGCGGCGCGTGCGCAAGTCGCTGCCAGGCGTGCGCCTGATCGCCGACTTGGCGGAAGTCGGCCCGGCTCTGAAGGCCTGGCGCGCGGAGACGGGCTAGCGACGCGCCCAAGCGTCGGCGAGCGCAGGTCGCTCCTCTTCGCCGCGTCAACGTATCGGGTCCGGTATCATCGGGCGCGATGACGGCGATTTCCCTTTTTTTGCTGCTGGTGGCCGGCGCTGCGGGCTACGTCTCGTGGGCGGGGCACCGGATCGCTCAGGGCGATCCGACTTGGTGGTTTGTCGCCGTCGCCCCGATCGCCTATTGTCTTCCGGTGCTTCTGCTGGCGACCGTCTGGTTCACCATCGCCTGGATCTGGCGCACGCCGCGCCCGCCCGGGCTTGGGGTCGGGCCGGCCGGTTTCGCGCGCCTGTTTTTCGGGGAGGTGGCTGCGATCGCACAGTCATGGCCGCTGATGATCCTGCACCGCGGGCTGATCCGCGATCCGGAGCCGGCGACCGCCGCGCAGCCGGTGCTGCTGGTGCACGGCGTGCTGGTCAACGACGGGGTCTGGTTCGCGGTGCGACGCGATCTCGCCCGCCGCGGCGCCGGGCCGGTGTACACGATCAACTACGGGCCGCCGCTCGCCGACATCGAGCACTTCGCCGCGCAACTGAAGACCAGGATCGACGCGATCTGCGCGGCCACCGGCGCGGCGCGCGTCACACTGATCGGACACAGCATGGGCGGGCTCGTCTCGCGCGCGTACCTGCGCCGCTTCGGCCCCGAGCGCGTCGCGCGGCTGATCACCATCGGCACGCCGCATCACGGCAGCGTGCTGGCCTGGCTGGCCGTCGGATACTGCCTCGCGCAGATGCGCCCGCGCAGCCGCTGGCTCGCCGCGCTCAATCGCGCCGAAGGCGAGACGCCGCCGGTGCCGATGTTTGCGATCTGGTCGCGTCACGACAGCATGGTCGCGCCACAGGCAAGCGCCGAGCTCGCCGGCGCGCACAACATCGCGCTGACCGGCATCGGACACAACGCCCTGCTGAACGATGCGGGGGTGATGGAACGGGTCGCCCGCGTCGTCGCGGGTGGGCCGGCGGACCGCGAACCCGCTGCCGGCGTCCGCTCGCCCGGCCTCGGGTGAGCCTCCGGCACCATCGTCCCTGCAGCGGGAAGCTAGAGCGAGGCGCACCGGCGTGCACGCCCCATCCGGCGTCAGGACGTTCCTGTTCACCGACATCGAAGGGAGCTCGCGGCTCTGGGATCGGGACCACGAGCGCATGCGGCTCGCGCTGGCGCGCCACGACGCGATCGCTCGGGCTGCCGTCGAGGACAACCGCGGTACGGTGGTGAAAACCAGCGGCGACGGCGTGCACGGCGTCTTCGACGACCCGCTCGATGCGCTCGGCGCCACGCTGCAGCTGCAGCAGGCGCTCGCCGACCCCGCGGCGACGCACGGCGTCGCGCTGCCCGTGCGCTGCGGGCTGCACGCGGGCGTCGGCGAACACCGCGAGAACGATTTCTTCGGCGGCGCCGTCAATCGCGCAGCGCGCATCATGAGCGTCGCGCACGGCGGCCAGGTGCTGCTGTCGCAGGCGGTTGCGACGCTGATTGCCGACCGCCTCCCGGCCGGGGTTGCGCTGCGCGATCTGGGCGCCGTGCGCTTGCGCGACCTCGCCAGCCCGGAACGCGTTTTCCAGGTCCTACATTCGCGATTGCGGCAGGACTTCCCGGCGCTGCGCTCGCTCGAGGCGACGCCGAACAACCTGCCGCAGCAGCTGAGCTCGTTCGTCGGCCGCGAGCGGGAGCTGGCCGAAGTCGGTCGCCTGCTCGGGACGACGCGCCTGCTGACGCTGTCGGGATTCGGCGGAATCGGCAAGACGCGCCTGTCGCTGCAGGTCGCGGCCGACGCGCTGGACGCCTATCCGGATGGGGTCTGGTTCGTCGAGCTCGCGCCGATCGCGGACCCGCAGCTCGTGCCGCAGGCGGTGGCGTCGGTGCTCGGCGTCAAGGAGGAGGCCGGCCGGCCGGTGGCGGAGGCGCTGGTCAAATACGGCCGGGACCGGAGATCACTGCTGGTTCTCGACAATTGCGAGCATCTGGTGCAGGCCTGCGCCGAGCTCGTCAGGCAGCTCTTGGAGGCAGGTCCGCACTTGAGGATCCTGGCATCGAGCCGGGAGCACCTCGCTGTGGCGGGCGAGGTGACGTATCCGGTGCCGTCGCTCGCCGTCCCCGATCCCTCTTCGACGATGGCTTTGACGACGCTGACGCGATTTGCCGCCGTGCGCCTGTTCGCGGAGCGCGCGAGCTCGGCACAGCCGACTTTCGAGGTGACCGCGCACAACGCGGCGGCGGTGGTCGACATCTGCCATCGGCTCGACGGGATCCCTCTGGCGATCGAGCTGGCGGCGGCGCGCGTGCGCGCGCTGTCGGTGCAAACGATAGGCGAGCGACTCGGCGAGCGATTCCGACTGCTGACCGGCGGCGATCGCACCGCGCAGCCGCGGCAGCAAACGCTGCGCGCGTTGATCGACTGGAGCTACAACCTCCTGACCGAACCGGAACGGGCGCTGCTGCGACGGCTCGCCGTGTTCGCCGGCGGCTGGACGCTCGTCGCCGCCGAGGCCATCGGCGCAGGCGGTGATCTCGACCAGGATCAAGTGCTCGATGTCCTGACGCGCCTGGTCGAGAAGTCCCTGGTCGCGGTCGAGCCCGAAGGGCAGCGGTACCGGCTCCTGGAGACGGTGCGCGAATATTCGCGGGAGCAACTCGAGAAGTCCGGCGAGGGGGGCGACGTGCGCTCCAGGCACCTCGCCTTCTACATGGCGCTCGCCGAGCAGGCGAGGTCGCAACTCGACGGGCCCGAGCAAGGTGTCTGGCTGGCGCGGCTCGATCTCGAGCGGGAAAATATCCTGCTCGCGCACGCGTGGTGCGATCGTGCTCCGGACGGCGCGGCCCTCGGGCTGCGCCTGGTCGAGTCGATGCGCCCCTACTGGTTCAGCCGGGGTTTGCTCGCCTTGCGGCTTCGGCTGACGATCGAGGCGCTGCAACGCGAAGGCGCGCAGGGGCGCAACCTTGCCAGATGTCTCGGACTCTTCAACGCGGGCCAGGTCTGCTGCTTCATGGGCCGGTACACCGAGGCGCAGGGCTACCTGGAAGCGAGCCTCGCCATCGCGCGTGAAATCGGCAATGCGGAACGGATCGAGGCGGTGCTCGAGCTTCTCGGCATGGTGGCGTTCGCGCAGGGGACCCTGCACGCCGCGCGCTCCCACCTCGAGGAGGCGCGCGCGCTGGCGCAACAACTGGGCAACCGGCGGCAGCTCGCGGCGGCGCTCAACGGCCTGGCGCAGGTCCATCGCGCGGAGGGCAACCTGGATACCGCGCAAACCCTCTACGCCGAGTTCCTGGCGCTGGCTCAGGCCCTAGGCGATCGGCAGAATGTCGCGATCGGCCTGCTGAATCTGGCGATGGTATCGATCGGCCGCGCGGCGGGCGACGACGCCCGGGCGCCCTTGCTCGATGCGCTCGCCATCGCCGAGGAAATCGGCTTCAGGCCGGCGGGACAGAGCGTGCTCGAAGTCTCCGCCGGACTCGCCTGCCTGCTTCGGCAATGGGAGCGCTCGGCCCGTTTCTTCGGCGTCGCCGAAGCCCAGGCAGCGCAGACGGGCCTGCACCGCGATCCCGGTGACGAGGCATTCCTCCTGCCGCTGGTCGCCCGGTCGCGAGCGGCGCTGGGCGAGGCGGCATTCGCCGCCGCCGAGTCGGGAGGGCGCCGGCTCTCCTACAGCGAGGCCGTCGACGAGGTGCGCCGTTGGCTCGACACGCCGATCCAGACGATGAACTGACCGCGGGCCGGCCTTTCGCCGCGCCGGAGTGCAGCTGCGCCGGGGACTCGGGTCGCAAACCGGGGCAGATCGCAGCGGTGCAGGCCGGACGGCGCGGCTAGTTCTGGTGGACCCAGGGATCGATCGGGTCCGGGTCCCTGCCGGTCCGGTTCTTGACGCGGATGCTGTACTTCCATTGCTTCGGCGTTGCCGGCTTGCGGTAAGCGCAGACGAATGCCTTATTCCTGGGACCGAACGCGCCGCAGGCAAGGTCGGCTGGGAGCGGGTTGCTCGCGCCCGCGTGCAGCTTGATCGCTTCGTTGTCGGCAAAATAATAGGGAGAGGCTTCGCTCGCATCCAGCCGCCAGACGATGACCACCTGGTCGTCGGAATGCCGCGGGTAGAGCGGCTCCTGGTTGACGAGGACGTGGTTATCGACGACCAGGATAGCGGGCCCGTTCGGGTCGGGCGTCTGGACTGCAAACGGGTTGAAGCCGTCCAGCCCGGCAACCGTCACCGTCATGGATCCGACCTTGATCGCATGCGGCGGTCCGACCACGGCCATCATCGCACAACCGCTCAATGCGAGGCTCAGGGTCACGGCAAGAAGGAAGCGTCTCATCGGCGTTCTCCGTCGATCTGCTGCGGGATTTCCGTCACGGTCGCCTCGATCATTCGACTTGGCGACGGTTTGCTCTGATGCGCTGCCTTCAGTGTATTCCCTGCGGCCGCTGCGCGAAAGCCTTCTGTCCGGGCGAGGGCGCGGGCACGTGCGTTCGACGGCGCTGCCATTGGGATGATATCTCTGAACGCGTCGCATACAATGCACGCTTCTCTCGCTTCACCGTCGCGGAGACCGTCCATGCTGAAAAAAGCGAAAGCCGAATCCGGCGCCAAGTCCGCAGGACCAGCTCAGGGTTTGTCGAAGGCCGTTCTGGAATCGTCGCATCAGATCTGGCTCGCGGGCCTCGGCGCTTTCGCGAAAGCGCACGAAGGCGGCGCCAAGGTGTTCGAGACGCTGGTCAAGCAGGGCGAGGCGCTGGAGGCCAGGACACGCCAGGCTGCGGCGCAGACGGCCGATGCGGCGCGCGACGCCGCGAAATCGCGGGCCAAGGAAATGCAGGCGATGGCCGGCAGCACCTGGGACAAGCTCGAGCAGGTTTTCGAGGACCGCGTATCGCGCGCCTTGAGCAGGCTGGGCGTCTATAGCGCAGCGGATCTCGAACGCTTGACCGAACGTGTCGACGCATTGTCCGAAGCGGTGAACGCGCTGCTGGAGACCCAAGGCGTGCGGCCGAAGCGGCCCGCGGCGTCCGACGCCCGGATGGGCAAGGGCGCGGCGCGCCGAGCCTCCGGCACGGCCTCGAAGACCATGCCGGGCGCGAACGACATCGCCGCGAGGACTTCGTCCGGCGCGGCCGGGCGCGCGAAGAAACCCCGCGCCACAGTCGCCAAACCCGCCAAAGTCGCGCCGAAGTAAGGTATTCGCTCTCAGGGAGCCCGGCTGTTGCCCACAACCGGCGCCCGGGGTCGCACCGTCCGGTGTGCGGAATATTCGCGATGGATTTCCCGACCCCGTTGCGCTAACCTTTGCCGGTTGTCGTTCGCCGCGCCGGTTCCTTGCTAGTCGAGTCCTGATGCGACCGAAGCCCGCCCTTGCGATCCTGTTGCTGTCGGCCGCGCTGTCTTCGGCGGCGATCGCCGCCAACGGTTTCAAGTTTTCGGACCCGGACGACGCCGACCGTGCCGAAAGCGAGGCACGCGAAAATCGCATTGCCGAGCAGCTGTCGACACCGTGCCGCGCCGACCTCAAGGGCAAGAAGATCATGGTGGTCATCGGCGAGACGCGCTCCAACGGCGTGATATACGCGCAGCAGCAAAACTACGGCCCGCATTTCCAGGCGATCAACACGCGATTGCGCGCGCTCGGCCTGCGGACGTACACGCCGGAGGAAATCCGCCGGCAGATCGCGCAAGCCGAGATCGATGCCTACTTTCGCAACGATCCGGACGCGGCGCTGGCCGCGTCCCGGAAGCTGGGCGCGAGTTTCGTGCTGCGCGGGCTTATCTCGTCACAAGCCGGCCGCAACCCGATGATGAACGTCAACCAGGTCTCGGTGAACATGGATTTCAACCTGACCGGCAGCAACGGCAGGCTGATCTCCGACGCGCAGGCGCGGTCCAGCTCGTACGCCGGGGCGGACGTCGGACGGATGGCGCTGACGCTGGTCAAGGAAAACGCCGACGAGGTGGTGGCCAAGCTGTATGCGGACTACTGCGCCAACGCCGGTTACGCAAGCGCGAAAAAGCCGGCGCCGAGATGAGCCTGCCGGTCGCGCCATCGACAGGAATCTGACAGGGAGCTTTTCGCCATGAACAATCGCACGCTGGTCCGTCTTTCCCGTCTTTCGGGATTCACCCTCGGCGCCGTCTTGCTGGCCAGCGCTTCGCTTGCGCTGGCGCAGCCCCGGTTCGGCAATCCGTCGCCGACCGCGGGCAGCGACACCTCGCAAAAGGCCAACGCTTCCGCCGACCAGGCGCTCTACCAGGCGGTCGAGTACACGAACGTCAGAAAAAGAGGCCCGGCGGTGATCGTCATCCCCGGCGAGATCAAGAGCAACAACGCGACCTTCCTGCAGAAGTTCACCGCCAACAACATCGCCGACTTCGGCGAGGTGGAGCTGAGCAACGCCAATTTCCCGGTGCTGGAGCGCTCCAACCTGGGACCGATCCAGCGCGAATTCGAGCTCGCCTACAACCTGGGTGATCCGGACCAGGCGCGGAAGCTCCTGCGCATGGGCAAGCTGAAGAGCACCAGGTACGTGGTCAAGTTCGACATCCTCAAGACCGAGCAGGTCGCGGCGGCGCAACAGGGATTCGACGGCCGGGCGCTCGGCCAGATGGCCGGGATCCTCGGCGGCTTCGGTCGCGGCGCGGCGGCGGCCAGCGTCGGGGTAGGGTCGGTGCAAACCAGCGAGTCCAGCGGTGTCTGGATCATCGGCATGCGTTACAAGATCATCAACGCCGAGACCACCGAGCAGGTCGCGACCGGCTATACCGAGGAGAAAATGGAGGTCGGCGCGAAATCGGCCTCCGTGCTCGGCGTGTCCAACTCCCAGCAGGGCGGGGTTTCGCTGGACACGATGGTGCAGCGGCTGGTCCAGAAGTCGGTCTGGGAGATCGACAACAAGTACAAGTGACCCGCCGGCGGTAAGCGGCGCGACGCCGGCCGCACGCCGGCGTCGCCGTTTTCGGGCAACGGGGAGCGAAGCCATGGCGGACATCAGCACGCTGGGCAAGTACGAGATCCGGCACGAGATCGGCCGCGGGGCGATGGGGGTCGTATACGAAGGCTACGACCCGATGATCAAGCGGATCGTCGCGCTGAAGACCATACGCGCCGACCAGCTTGCCGGTGCGGACGCACCGAACGTCGTGGCGCGGTTTCGCCGCGAAGCGCAGGCGGCCGGGCGCCTGAGCCACCCGAACATCGTCGCGATCTACGAATTCGGCGAGGACGCCGGAACGTGGTTCATCGCGATGGAATACGTTGCCGGCCAAGAGCTCAAGCAGAGCTTCGAGGCGAACGAGCGCTTCACGATTGGCGACATCGTGCGCATCATGTCGCAGGTCCTCGACGCGCTCGACTATTCGCACCGCCAGGGCGTCATCCACCGCGACATCAAGCCGGCCAATATCTTCCTGCTGCCGGGCGGCGTCGCGAAGGTCGCCGATTTCGGCATCGCCCACATCGAGACCTCCAACCTGACGCAGGTCGGCGCGGTGATGGGCACGCCGAGCTACATGTCCCCCGAGCAGATCATGGGTCTGCCGGTCGACGGGCGCTCCGACCTGTTTTCCGCCGGCGTCATCCTCTACCAGTTCCTGACCGGCGAGCGGCCGTTCGCCGGTTCGGCGACGACGACGATGCAGAAGGTGCTGAAGGAGGACCCGCTGCCGCCGACCAGCCTCAACGTGCAGGCGCCGGCCGGCATGGATACCGTCGTGCGCAAGGCGCTGGCCAAGCGTCCGGACGATCGCTACCAGACCGCGCGCGAGTTCTCCGACGCGATCCGCGCCGCCGCGCCCGTCGTGCCATCGGCGACGGCGGAGCCCACGCTGATGGGGGACGCTGCCGCGACGCTGATCACGACACCCGCTGCAACCCGCGCCGCGAGCGTGGCGCCCCGCGCGGCCGTGCCCGTGGCAGCGCTTTCGTCGCCGAGGAAATCGCAGACGGCGGCGATTGCGCTCGCAGCGGGTGTTGCCGTCGTCGCGCTCGGGGCGCTCGCGTGGTACTTAAGGCAACCGCACCCGGCCGCGATGTCCACGTCGCCGGCGCAACAGCCGGCCGCGTCGACGCAGGCGCCGGTCGCGGTCGCGCCCTCGGCGACGGCCACGCCGGTCGCGGCGACGGCGCCGGGAACGATCCTGATCTCCGCCGTCGGCCTGATCGATCCCAGCGATCCGCGGTTTCACGGCGACAAGGCGCTGCAGCAAAGCGCGCTGCGCGCCGATTCGCGAAGCCAGCTCGTCGAAAAGGCGCTGGGCATGCTGCTGCAGACCGGCTCGCTCGAGAAGCATTACGACATGTTGCAGGACAAGCTGTTGTCGCAGAGCGCGAGCTTCGTCCCCGCCGTGCTCAGGGAGAGTGAGCCGCAACTCGGCAAGGACGGCCTGATGTCGATCACGACGCAGGGCGTGGTCAACATCAAGGCGGTGCAGAAATCGTTGAACCAGATGTCGCGCGACGAGCGCATCGACTTCATCCGCGCCAGCGGCAATCCCAGGGTCGCGCTGCAGGTCAGCGTGCGCGATGCCGATGCGCCCGATTTGCCGCCGCAGCCCTCACCGGTGGCGGAGAACATCCTGAAGGAGCGGATCAAGTCGTTCGGCTTCCGCACCTGGTCCGAAGGAGGCGCCGACGCGGGCAAGAACGCGGCGGATTTCCTGGTACAGGGCGAAGCGAGAGTCAAGAAGCTTTCGATGCGCCTGCCGGCTTCCGGCCTCACGGTGAGCAAGTACGCGCTGACTTCGTGGACGGTGAAATGTACCGACCGCGAGACCGGCGAGGAGATCTACTACAACACGGCGCTGCCTAAAGGCCTCGGCAGTTGGCCGAGCGAGGAAGAGGCTCTGCAGGCGATCGGCGCGAAAATCGCCGACGAATTCTCGCGCGAATTCTTCCTGCAGCACGTCAGCGTGAGCGGGCAGAAGGTCACGGTGAGCGTCCAGGGCATGCCGAGCGCCGCCGCCGAGGATCTGCTCGCGCGCGAGCTGATCGGTCTGCCCGCCGTGATCACCGCGACCGCGCGGCCGCCTGCCACGCCGCGCGACTATGACCTGCAGCTTGCCGGCGACGGCCCCGTCGGGGACCTGGTCGCGGCCGCGGTGCTGAAGCCGCTGAACGCGCAGCTTGGCCAGGCCTGCTTCAGCGTCCGCGGCGTCGCCGGCGACCGGATCAGCGTCGTCTTCGATCCGCGTTGCACCGATGCGGCGGTGCTGTCGCGGCTGGAAACGAACCCGCCGGCCGGCCTCTACGGCGCCCCGCAGGGCCGGCAGCGAACGGTCATCAAGGATCCCGAGCTGTTGCGCAAGCTGACGATCTGAAAGCAGGACGCCGCCGCGGCCGCGGAGCCTCGTTCCATGCGCGTCGTGGCGCCGGCGATTCGCGCCGCGCCAGCTTTTCCACTTGGCTGATGTAGTTCTGCATCGCCTCGTCGCGGCTCTTGCACACACCCCATGCTCTCGACCGCCGAAACGCAACTGATTCGCGAGCTCGAGCGAGCGCAGGGCTTGCACGACCAGCGCAGGGCATCGCCAACGCTCGCGGCCGCGCTCGATCGCCTCGCGCACTGGCAGTCGCGGCGACTCAATGCGACCTACGCCGACCTCGCCCGCGATCCGCGTTACGCCGAGGCCATCCAGTTTTTCCAATCGGACCTGTATGGGCCCGGCGACTACAGCCGTCGCGACGCGGATCTCGTCCGGGTCGTGCCGCTGATGGTGCGCCTGCTGCCGGAATCCGTCGTCGGAACGATCGCGAAGGCGATCGAATTGTCGGCGCTGTCGCACGATCTCGACCGCAGGCTGCTGGTCGAGCACGGCCAGGATTCGCCATTGACCGTCCGCTCGTACAGCGCCGCCTACCGCGCGTGCGACAACCGTGCCGATCGCGAGAGGCAGATCGCGCTGATCGTCGAGCTCGGGTCGGCGCTCGATCGCTACGTGCACATGCCGCTCCTGCGCTCGGCGCTTGCCGCGATGCGGCGGCCGGCAAGGATCGCGGGACTCGGCGCGCTGCAGGCGTTTCTCGAACGCGGGTTGATGTCGTTTCGCGGCATGAACGGCGCCGCGGAATTTCTGCAGGTGCTCGAGGCGCGGGAGACGGCGCTGTTGCGGGCGATCCTCGGCGGCGACGATGCTCCGTTCGCCGAGCCGGCGTAGGGCCGGTCAGGTCCGGCCGGCCCTGTCGCCGAAAAGCCGGTCGAGCTCGTCGTTGATCGCCCGCTCGATCGCGCCCTTGAGCGGCGTCATCAGAAACGACAGCTGGACGTCGAGGCGGACCTCGGACTTGCCGACGTGCATGCAGCCGGAAACGCCAGGACGTTCGAACGCGACGTCGTCGCCGCTCCAGGAGCAGGCGAGCTGGTAACGCGAGGACAACTCTCCGGCGACCTGCTGCGCCGCTGCCCTGGCTTTTTTCGGGTCGAGCTCGTGGCGGCGCTTGATCGCAATCGTCGGCATCGCGTGTTCTTTCGCAGGCGAAGCCCGAGTATAGCCAACGGCCTCGTGCGCCGCGCGAAGGCGGGCCGCATGGACCGGCGGCGGCAAAGCCGGCAGAATCGGTCCACCCTACATGGGCCGCGGCAAAGGGAGGCAAGTGGCCAATATCGCGCAATACTTCGCGCCGCACCTGACGACGCCGGAGAAAGTTCTGTATCGCCACTTTGGCGACGACCGCTGGATCGATGTCAGCGCCGGCGAGCTTGGCACGCTGATCGGACGCTGGCAGGCGGCGCTGCGCTCCCTCGGCTTCGAGCCGGGCGACCGTATTGCGGTTTGCCTCAGGAACGGCGTCGACTGGGTTGCGCTGGACCTGGCGGCGCTCGGACTGGGGTTGGCCGTCGTCCCGCTGTACGTCGACGACAATCCCGACAACGTCGCGTGGTGCGCCGCCAATGCGCAGGCGAAGGCTCTCGTCGTCGAGAGCACGCCGATGGCCGCGGCGCTGGCGGGAGTCGGCGCGGCGCTGCCGCCGGTCTACGTACTGCGTCCCGACGCCGCCGACCAGCGCACGTCGGTCGCGGCGCTGCTGCCGGCCGCATCCGGGGCACCGTTCTGGGCGCCGCTTCCCGAGGACGCGCTGGCGACGATCTGCTACACGTCCGGCACCTCGGGCCGGCCCAAGGGCGTGATGCTCTCGCATGGCAACATCATCGCCAACGTCGGGTCCTGTCGGCAGACCGGCATGGCGCGCAGCGCGGATGTCTTCCTGTCGATCCTGCCGCTGTCGCACATGTTCGAGCGCACCGGCGGCTATTACCTTCCGCTGTCGCTCGGCGCCAAAGTCGTCTTCAGCCGCGGCGTCGCGCAGCTCGGCGAAGACCTCGCCGCACAGGCGCCGACGGTGATGTTCGCGGTGCCGCGGATATTCGAGAAATTCCTCGGCCGCATCGAGCAGTCGCTGGCGGGCTCGCCGCTCAAGCGCTGGCTGTTCGGTCAATGCGCGACGCGCGGTTGGCGCGTCGCGACGCGGCAGGGCGGATGGCTCGACGCGCTCGCGCTGCCGCTGCTACGGGCCCTGGTCGCGAGACCGATCCTCGCGCGCCTCGGTGGCCGGCTGCGGTTGACCGTCGTCGGCGGCGCCGCGCTCGATCCGGTCGTCTCCCACACCTTCATCGGCCTCGGCCTGCCGATGCTGCAAGGCTACGGGATGACCGAAGCCTCGCCGGTGATCTCGGTCAACCGCGACGACGACAACGATCCGGAGTCGGTGGGCGCGGCGCTGCCCGGCGTCGAGGTCAAGCTGACTGACGCCGGCGAGCTCCTGGCCCGCGGCGGCAACATCATGCAGGGCTATTGGCGCAATCCCGAGGCGACCCGCGGCGCGATCGACGCCGAGGGATGGTTGCACACCGGCGATCTGGCCGAGATCCGCGACGGCCGGATCTACCTTCGCGGGCGCCTGAAGGACATCCTGGTGATGTCGAACGGCGAGAAATTGTCGCCGCAGGACGCCGAGTTCGCACTGCTCCACGATCCGCTGTTCGTGCAGGTGATGCTGGTCGGCGAAGGGCGGCCGTTCCTGACTTTGCTCGCGGTCACCCAGGAGACCGATGAAAAGGCGCTCCTCAGGCGCGCCAATGATCTGCTGAAGGATTTCCCGCGCTGGGTACGCATCCGCCGGGCCATCGCGACGACCGAGCCGTGGAGCATCGACAACGGCCTGTTGACGCCGACTCTGAAGCTCAAGCGCCCGCGGGTGCTGGAGCACTACCAGCGGGCGCTCGATGCAATCTACGCGGCGGACGGCAAGTGAGGGCAGGCGGAACCGCGGCCACCGGCACGCGCGGGTCCGCGCTCGCGCCAAGGCGTTGACGCCGCCGCACCGGAGTCGTAGAATTCAAACAAACGTTTAACTGACTCGCCGGCGCGACCGCGCGCGGAGCGAACACCGGAGTATCCGTGAGGCAAGCGCAAAGCGCGACGCGACTGGTCGGAGTGCCGCCGCCGCGCGGACCGGCACCGACCAAGGTCCGGATGCTCGACGCCGCCGAAGCCTTGTTCATGGAGCATGGGTTCGAGGCGACGTCGCTGCGCCGCATCACCGCGCGCGCCCAAGTCAACCTGGCGGCGGTCAGCTACCATTTCGGCAGCAAGGAAGACCTGTTGAAAGCGGTGCTCAGGCGCCGGCTCGACCCGATGAACCAGGAACGGATGAGGCTGCTGACGCGCTACGAGCGCGACGCGGCGCCGGACGTGCTGTCGTGCGAGCGAGTCCTGACGGCCATGTTCATCCCGGCGCTCGCGCTGGCGCGCGATCGCGAGCGCGGCGGCCAGAACTTCCTGCGCCTGCTCGGCCGCGCATACGCCGATCCGGCGCCGTTCATCCGGCGCTTTCTGGCCGAGCAGTACGCGACGATGATCGCGCGCTTCAAGGCCGCATTCGCGCGTGCGCTGCCGGAGCTTCCGAAAAAGGAGTTGAGCTGGCGCCTGCACTTCGTTATGGGTGCCTTGTCATACACGCTCGCGGGCACCGATGCGTTGAAAATAATCACCGCGCTCACGCCGCGCGAGACCGGCAACGACGAAATCCTGCTGCGCAGGCTGGCGCCGTTCCTCGTCGCCGGCCTGAGAGCACCGTTGCCCGATCTTTCCGAATTGGACAGCGCCAGGGCAGCCGCACGGCAGAGATCCGGATAGGAGATTCGCGATGCTGATGCTTCTCTGGTTGGTCGCAGTCCTGATCGGTCTGACGGCGCTGGCCTACGTCGACGCCGCCGGCTGGCTCTGGATCCTGGGCATCGGCGTCGCGCTGATCGCAGCGTTGGGTCTGCACGTGCTGCCGACGCCGCTGATCGGCCTTTTTGCCGCCATCCTGTTTCTGCTGGCGATTCCGTTGAACTGGCCGTGGCTGCGCCGCAAGCTGATCAGCGAAGGCGTCCTGGCGGCATTCCGCAAAGCCCTGCCGTCGATGTCGCCGACCGAGCGCGACGCGATCGAGGCCGGCACCGTATGGTGGGACGGCGAGCTCTTCTCGGGCCGCCCGTCGTGGGCGAAGCTCTTGGCGCTGCCGGCACCGCAACTGACCGCGGACGAACAGTATTTCCTCGACCACGAGTGCGAAGAACTGTGCGCGATGATCAGCGACTGGGAGACGACGCACGTCTACCGCGACCTGTCGCCGCAGGCCTGGCAATACATCAAGGACCACGGCTTTCTGGGGATGATCATTCCCACAGCCTACGGCGGGCTCGGGTTTTCCGGCTATGCGCATTCGCAGGTGATCACCAAGCTGTCGACGCATGCGAGCGCGGTGGCGGTGACCGTCATGGTGCCCAATTCGCTGGGGCCGGGCGAATTGCTGCTGCACTACGGAACCGACGAGCAGAAGAACCATTATCTGCCGCGGCTGGCCAAGGGCCTGGAGATTCCCTGCTTCGCGCTGACCAACCCGCATGCCGGCTCCGACGCGGCGGCGATCCCCGACCGCGGCATCGTCTGCACGGGTCAGCACGAGGGAAAGTCCACGCTGGGGATCCGCCTCACCTGGGAAAAACGCTACATCACGCTGGGGCCGGTCGCGACGCTGCTGGGGCTCGCGTTCCGGGCCTACGATCCCGAGCATCTGCTGGGCGAGATCGAGGATCTCGGCATCACCTGCGCGCTGATACCGACGCGGCATCCGGGAGTGAACATCGGCCGGCGGCACATGCCGCTGAACGCGGTGTTCCAGAACGGACCGAACTGGGGCAAGGACGTCTTCATCCCGCTCGACTGGGTGATCGGCGGCAGGGCGCAGATCGGCAACGGCTGGCGCATGCTGATGGAATCGCTGGCCGCGGGGCGCGGCATCTCGCTGCCGTCGTCGTCGACCGGCATGGCCAAGCTCGCGGTGCGCGCGACCGGGGCCTACGCGCGCGTGCGGAGCCAGTTCAAGACGCCGATCGGCAGGTTCGAAGGCGTCGAGGAAGCGCTCGCACGGATGGGCGGCAACCTGTACATGATGGACGCGACGCGCATGCTGACCGCGCTGGCGGTCGACCTGGGAGAAAAGCCCGCGGTGCTGTCGGGCATCGCCAAATACCATCTGACCGAGCGGGCGCGCAACGTCGTCATCGACGGCATGGACATCGCCGGCGGCAAGGGCGTGTGCATGGGGCCGTCGAACTTCCTCGGCGCGGCCTACATGCAGCTCCCGGTCTCGATCACCGTCGAGGGCGCGAACATCCTGACGCGGAGCCTGATCATCTTCGGGCAGGGCGCGATCCGCTGCCATCCGTTCGTGCTGCGCGAGATCGCCGCCGCCAACGATCCGGACAGCACCCGCGCATCGATCGCGTTCGATCAGGCGCTGTTCGGCCACATCGGATTCGTCCTGTCGAACAAGGCGCGAACGCTCGTCATGGGACTCACCGGGTCGCACTGGGTGCGCGCTCCTGCCGGCGCGGCTCCCGAGACGCGGCGCTACTACCAGCAGCTGACCCGCTTCTCGTCCGCGCTGGCCTTTCTCGCCGACATCTCGATGGGCGTGCTGGGCGGCGCGTTGAAGCGCAAGGAAAAGCTCTCGGCCCGGCTGGGCGACGTGCTGTCGATGCTCTACCTGTGCTCGGCGACGCTCAAGCGCTACGAGGATGAAGGACGGCAGGCCGCCGACGCCCCGCTGATGCACTGGGCGATTTGGGACGCGATGTTTGCGGCGCAGAACGCGATCGAGGGCGTGATCTCCAACTTTCCGAGCCGGCTGATCTCGGCGCTGCTGCGCTCGATGGTCTTCCCGCTCGGCCGGCCGTACGTCGTGCCGTCCGACAAGCTGGGCCACGAGGTCGCGCGGTTGCTGATCGAGCCCTCGCCGACGCGCGATCGCCTGACCGCCGGCATGTACCTGCCGCAGGACGAGGGCGACGCGCTCGGCGCAATCGAGCTGGCGCTGGCCGCCACGCTGGCCGCCGAGCCGATAGAGGCCCGCATGCGCGACGCGGTCAAGGCCGGACGCCTCAACGCTGCAGCCGCGTCGGGCCGCGACGCGGCGGCCGTCGCCGCCGGTGTGATCAGTGCCGAAGAGCTCGCGATCCTGCGCCGGGCCGGCGAGCTCGCCGATCGCGTGATCCGCGTCGACGACTTTGCGCAGGACCTGGGCGCGGCGGACCTCAGGCCTCCGGTGGCCGCGGCGAAACCGCCGGTGGCGGGACGCAAGACCGCGGCGGCATGAACCGCAGGCTTGCATCCGACAATCGGATGACCGGACGATGAATCAGGCGGTCCATGTCGTCGATGGCACGCGCACGCCGTTCCTGAAGGCGCGCAACCGGCCCGGTCCGTTTGCCGCCTCGGACCTGGCCGTCCAGGCGGGCCGCGCGTTGCTCGCTCGCATGCCGTTCGCGCCCGACGCGCTGGACGAAGTGATACTCGGCTGTGCGAGTCCGTCCCCGGACGAAGTCAACATCGGCCGCGTCGTTGCGCTGCGCATCGGATGCGGCCTCAAAGTGCCCGGCTGGACGGTGATGCGCAACTGCGCCTCGGGCATGCAGGCGCTGGATTCCGCGCTCACCAACATCCGCGCCGGCCGCTCGAGCCTGGTGCTCGCCGGCGGGGTCGACGCGCTGTCGCGCGCGCCGCTCTTGTACTCGGACAGGATGGTGCTGTGGTTTGCCGCCTTCGGCGCGGCGCGGACCTTCGGGCAGAAGGCGGCTGCCCTCTTGAAACTCAGCCCGGCGGCGATGCTCTCGCCGATCGTCGGCATCATGAAGGGCCTGACCGACCCGGTGGTCGGGCTGATGATGGGCCAGACCGCCGAGAATCTCGCGTTCCGCTTCGGCATCTCGCGCCGCGACATGGACGCCTACGCGGCGGAAAGCCACGCGCGCGTGCTCGCGGCACAGAAGGCCGGCTATTTCTCTCGCGAGATCGTCCCGCTGTACGACCGCGACGGCAAGCTCTACGCGGCCGACGACGGGGTGCGCGAGGACTCGACGCCGGAAAACCTGGCGAAGCTCAAGCCGTTCTTCGACCGCAAGTACGGCAACGTCACCGCCGGCAACAGCTCGCAGATCACCGACGGCGCGGCGTGGCTGGTGCTCGCTTCGGAAGCGGCGGTGGCGAGGTACGAGCTGCCGGTGCTCGGCACGATCGTCGACAGCCAATGGGCGGGTCTCGATCCGGCGCAGATGGGACTCGGCCCGGTCCACGCGGCCACACCGATCCTGCAGCGGCACGGGCTCGCGCTCGGCGATCTCGACGCCTGGGAGATCAACGAGGCCTTTGCGGCGCAGGTCCTCGCCTGCCTCAAGGCCTGGGGGAGCGACGGCTACTGCCGCGATGAGCTCGGCTTGCCGGCGGCGCTCGGCCGCATCGATCCCGCCAAGCTCAACGTCGACGGCGGCGCGATCGCCCTGGGGCACCCGGTCGGCGCGTCCGGCGCACGCATCGTGCTGCATCTGCTCAACGTGCTCGAGAGAAACCACGGCAGGCGCGGCATCGCCGCGATCTGTATCGGCGGCGGCCAGGGCGGCGCGATGCTGGTCGAGCGCGGATGAGCGAGGCGGAAGCTTGAAGACCCGAAGGCCGGCGCCTAAGCGAGTGCGTGCAGGCCGACACGCGATGGACGGTTGCCCGCTGCCTGGCGAAGAGGCCGGCGGATGAGCGGCGCGACGTCGATCCCGGCCTATCAGCATTGGCGACTCGAGCGGGACGGCAACGGCCTGGGTTGGCTGACGCTCGATCGGGCCGGGGTGTCGACCAATACCCTGTCCGCGGCGGTCATGGAGGAACTGCGCGCGATGCTTGCGGAGCTTGCCGCCGCGCCGCCGCAGGGACTGGTCATTCGGTCGGGCAAAGCGAACGGCTTCATCGCCGGCGCCGACGTCGATGAGTTCGGCGAGCTGCAAAGCATCGAGGACGCGACGGCGCTGGTCCGTCGCGGCTGGAGCATTTTCGAACAGTTGGCGAGCGCGACGTACCCGACCGTGGCGCTGGTGCGCGGATTCTGCCTCGGCGGGGGCCTGGAGCTGGCGCTCGCCTGCCGCTATCGGGTCGTCGTCGACGAGCCGGGGACGCGGCTCGGCCTGCCCGAAGTGATGCTGGGCATCGTGCCCGGCTGGGGCGGCATCCGGCGATTGCCTCGCCTGGCCGGTGCGCCGGCCGCGCTGGACATGCTGCTGACCGGCCGCACGGTCGACGCCCGCCGCGCATGGAAGCTCGGCATCGCCGACGAATGCGTTCCGCCGCGCATCATGGACAATGCCGCGCGCGGGCTGCTGATGCAGAAGCCTCGTCCTCGCCGCGTGCCATTTCCGCTGTCGCTGACACTGAATCCTCTGCTGCGGCCGATCATCGCGGCGCAAGCCAGAAAAGAGCTCGCCAAGCGCGCCCGGCGCGAGCACTATCCGGCGCCGTACGCGATCCTCGACATCTGGGTCAAGCACGACGGCGACCCGCTGGCGGCGGCGCCGTCGGACCCCGCATCGATCGCGCATCTGCTGCAGTCGCCGACGGCGCGCAACCTGATCCGCGTCTTCAAGCTGCAGGAGCGCCTGAAAGCCCTCGGGCGGGACGGCGGATCGGCGAGGCAGCACGTGCACGTCGTCGGCGCTGGCACGATGGGCGGCGACATCGCGGCCTGGTGCGCGCTGCGCGGGCTGACCGTCACGTTGCAAGACCAGGATGCCGAGCGGCTGGCACCGGCGATGGGCCGGGCGGCGAAGCTCTTCGCCGCCCGGCTGCGCGACCCGCTGCGTGCGCGCGATGCGTTCGATCGCCTGATTCCGGACGTCGCCGGTGACGGCGCGAAGCACGCCGACGTGATCATCGAGGCGATATTCGAGAACCTCGAGGCGAAGCAAAAGCTGTTCGTGGCGCTGGAAGCGAAGGCCAAGCCGACGGCACTGCTCGCCACCAATACCTCGAGCATTCCGCTCGAAGCGATCGGCGCGCCGCTCGCCGATCCCGGCCGGCTGATCGGATTGCATTTCTTCAACCCGGTCGCCCGGATGATGCTGGTCGAGATCGTCGCCGGCGAGCGCACGCGCCCCGAACTGGCGGCGCAGGGGCTCGCGTTCGCGCGCAAGATCGACAAGCTTCCGCTGCCGGTGAAAAGCGCGCCGGGCTTTCTGGTCAACCGCATCCTGGCCCCGTATCTGATGGCAGCGATGCGCTGCGTCGACGAAGGCATCGCGCTGGAAACCATCGACGAAGCCGCGCTTGCCTTCGGGATGCCGGTGGGACCGATCGAGCTCGCCGACAGCGTCGGCCTGGACATTTGCCTGGCGGTAGGGAAGATGCTGGGACGGGGCGGTGAGCCGCCGCAAAAACTGACGGCGCTGATCGGCGCAGGCGCGCTGGGACGCAAGACCCAGCGTGGCTTCTACGTTTGGTCGAGCGGCAAGGCGGCGAAGAACGCGCCGGGCGTCGTGCCGCCGGGCCTTGCCCGCCGCCTGATCGATCCGATGCTCTCCGAGGCCCAGGCAGCGTTGGCCGAGGGTATTGTCGCGGACGCCGATCTGGTCGACGCCGGCGCGATCTTCGGCACCGGTTTCGCGCCGTTCACCGGCGGCCCGCTGCACTATCTCGCGGCGCGCGGAGGCGCCGGCCGTTGAGTCCCTCTGCTGGCATCGTCGGATAAGACGCGGTTCGGGAGGAGCGCATGGACAGGGTGTGGCTGAAGTCTTATCCGCCGGGCGTTCCTGCCGAGATCGACGTGAACCGGTACGCGTCGGTGCGCGAGGTGCTCGAGGAAAGTTGCGCCAAATTCGCGTCACGGCGCGCTTATTCGTGCATGGGCCGCGCGCTCACGTTCCGCCGGCTGGACGCGCAGTCGGCGGCCTTCGGCGCCTTTCTGCAGGGATGCGGCCTGGGCAAGGGCGCGCGCGTCGCGTTGATGATGCCCAATATCCTGCAGTATCCGGTCTGTCTTTTCGGGATCCTTCGCGCGGGATTCACGGTCGTCAACACCAACCCGCTCTACACCGCGCGCGAGCTCGAGCACCAACTGGCCGACAGCGGCGCCGAAGTCATCGTCGTGGTCGAGAATTTCGCGCACACGCTGGCCAAGGTCCTCGACAGGACGCAGGTGAAGCAGGTCATCGTGACCAGCATCGGAGAAATGCTCGGGCTCAAGGGCCTGCTGGTCGACTTCGTGTTGCGTCACGTGAAAAGGATGATCCCGGCGTGGCGGATCGGCGGCGCGATGCGCCTCGGCCACGCGCTGGCGGAAGGTCGCCGGCGCCAGCTCGAGCGCGTGCCGATCGGCCACGACGATATCGCGTTCCTGCAATACACCGGCGGCACGACCGGCGTCGCCAAGGGCGCGATGCTGCAGCATCGCAACATCGTGGCCAACCTGCTGCAGGCGGGCACCTGGGTCAAGCCGTTCCTGGGCGAACAGGCGCACGTCATGATAACGCCGCTGCCGCTCTACCATATCTTTTCGCTGACCGCCAATTGCCTGACGTTCATGGCGCTCGGCGGCGAGAACGTGCTGATCATCAACCCGCGCGACATTCCCGCCTTCGTCAAGGAGCTCGGCCGCCACCGCTTCACCGGACTCACCGGCGTCAATACGCTGTTCAATGCGCTGTTGAACGACCCCGGGTTTCACAAGCTGGATTTCTCGTCGCTGCAGCTGACCCTCGGCGGCGGCATGGCGGTGCAGAGGGCGGTGGCCGAGCGCTGGGAGAGCGCGACCGGCAAGCCGCTGATCGAGGCGTATGGCCTGACCGAGACCTCGCCTGCGGTGACGATCAATCCGCTGGACCTGCGGCAGTACAACGGCTCGATTGGCCTGCCGGTGCCGTCGACCGACGTCGAGCTGCGAGACAACGAGGGCAGGGCGGTGCCGATCGGCAAGGCCGGCGAAATCTGCGTCAAGGGTCCGCAGGTCATGGCCGGCTACTGGCATCGGCCCGACGAGACGGCGAAGGTCATCGACGGCAACGGCTGGCTCGCGACCGGTGACATCGGCGCAATGGACGAGCGCGGCTTCGTGCGCATCGTCGACCGCAAGAAGGACATGATTCTGGTCTCGGGGTTCAACGTCTATCCGAACGAGATCGAGGCGGTCGTCGCGATGCACCCGGGCGTGCTGGAGTGCGCGGCGATCGGCGCTCCCGACGAGATGTCGGGCGAGGCGGTCGTATTGTTCGTCGTCAGGAGGGACGAGTCGCTGACCGCCGCGACGCTGCTCGAGCACTGCCGTTCGCAGCTGACCGCCTACAAGTGTCCGCGCAGCGTCGAATTCCGCACCGAGCTGCCGAAATCCAATGTCGGAAAGATCCTGCGGCGCGAGCTCCGCGACGAAATGAAAAGGAAGGCGGCATGACCAGCGACCCGCGGGCCGGAATGCTGCCCGACGCCGAGCCCGCGCTGCGGGTGGTGCCGATGCCGGCCGATGCCAACCAGCACGGCGACATCTTCGGCGGCTGGGTGATGTCGCAGGTGGACATCGCGGGCAGCATTCCCGCGTCGCGGCGGGCCCGCGGGCGCATCGCGACGGTCGCGGTGAACTCGTTCGTCTTCCGCGAACCGGTCATGATCGGCGACATCGTCAGCTTCTATGCGCGAATCGTCCGCGAAGGCCGGACGTCGATCACCGTCGCCGTCGAGGTCTATGCGCAACGCAATCCGAGCGACGTGATCTGCGTCAAGGTGACGGAGGCAAGCCTGACCTACGTCGCCGTCGACGCGGACCGCCGCCCGCGGCCGCTTCCACTCCCCTGATTCTGCAGTGTATAGTGAACCGTGGGGTTCTTTCGGCGATCGTGCGCCCGCAGATCGACAGGCCGCCGGTAACCGCAGCAGACGATCCACCAAGGAGGAAAATCAATGAAACGCGCTCGCTTCAACTACACGGGCCGGGCCGCCGCCGTGGCCGGTGCGCTGTTCGCTGCCGCTGCAGGTCAGGCCTTCGGAGCCGGATTCGCGCTGCAGGAACAGAGCGGCAGCGGACTCGGCAACGCGTTCGCTGGCGGCGCAGCCGCCGCCGAAGACGCGAGTACGATCTACTCCAACCCGGCGGGGATGTCGCACCTGCCCGGAACGCAGGTAGCGGCGGCCGGCAGCCTGATCTGCCTGTCGGCGAAATTCCACGACGGCGGCTCGCAGCCGGCGGCGCTGCAGCCGCTCGGCAGCAACGGCGGCGACGCCGGCGGCTGTGCGGTGGTCCCGGCGCTCTACCTCGCCGTGCCGATCAACCGGCAGTGGGCGTTCGGTCTCGCCGCGAATGTGCCGTTCGGCCTGAAGACCGAATACGATTCCGACTGGATCGGGCGCTTTCAGGCGATCAAGTCGGAAGTCAAGACGGTCAATCTCAACCCTGCGGTCTCGTTTCGCCTGAGCGACAGCGTGACCATCGCCGGCGGCGTCAGCTGGCAGCACATCAACGCGACGCTGACCAGCCGCATCAATTATGCCGGCGCGTTTGCGCAGGGCGTCGCGGCCGGGCAGATCCCGGCGGCGATCGCGCCGACGCTGATCGGCGCCGCGGCCGGCCTCGAATCGAGCGCGGACGTCGGCGGCAACGACAGCGCGTGGGGCTGGAACATCGGCGCCCTGTTCGACCTCGACCCGCAGACCCGCATCGGCCTGCACTACCGCTCCCGCATCAAATACAACGTGGCCGGATCGGTCAGCATCGACAATCCGGCGCTGGGCCCGTTGCCGCCGCCGCTCGACGGGGTCGGCGCCGCCGTGGCCAACGGGGTCAACGCCGTCCTTGCCAGCGGCGACGTGAACCTGGCGCTGGAGCTGCCTGAAACGGCCAACGTGTCGCTTTTCCGCCAGATCGACAATCGCTGGGACGTGATGGCCGACGTGCAGTTCACCGGCTGGAGCAGCGTGCAGGAGTTGAAGGTCGTGCGCAGCACCGGCGCCGTGCTGTCGACCACGCCGGAGAATTTCCGCGACACCTGGCGTGCATCGGTCGGTGCCAACTACCACTACTCGCCGCAATGGATGTTCCGCGCGGGACTCGCGTACGACCAGACCCCCGTGCGCGACGCGCAGCGGACGCCGCGGCTGCCGGACAGCGACCGCACCTGGCTGGCGATAGGCGCGCAGTACCGGTTCTCGCCGCAACTCGTCGTCGACGCCGGATACACCTACATCATCATCAAGGACGCGAGCATCAACCAGAACGAAGGCAGCACCGCGCAGAACGGCCTCATCAGCGGCTCGTATCGGAGCAACGTCAATATCGGCGCGGTGCAGCTGACCTATACATTCGACTGAACCGGGCCCGCCACCGCAGGCGTGGCGCGGCGGCGCCCCTTGGCGGCGCAGCTTCGGCACCGGGACGCAGGCGTGCAAGCGCATGAACAATGGCAGCGTGACCACCGGAAAGCTCGGGATGCGAGGATTCGTCACTTTGCTGCTGGTCGCGCTGGCCGCCGGCGCGTCGGCTGCCGACATCGGCGGCGTGCCGCTGGACGACAAAGCCACGGTCGGCGGGCAGCAACTCGTGCTCAACGGCGGCGGAGTGCGCAAGCGCGTGATCTTCAGGGTGTACGTCGCGAGCCTCTATCTGCCGCAGAAAGCCGCCGACCTGTCCGGGGTGCTCGCCCAAAGTCCGCGCCGGATCCGGCTCGACATGCTGCGCACGCTGTCCGCCGATACGTTCATCGACGCGCTGAACGAAGGCCTCGAAACCAACAACCCCGCGGCCGAGATGGCGGCGATCAAGCCGGGCGCCGAGCAGCTGGCAACACTGATGAAGGCATTCGGCCAGGTGAAGGACAAGGACGTGGTCGCGCTGGATTTCTACGACGGGGCCACGCACGTCGTCCTGAATGGCGTCGACAGCGGCTCGGTCCCCGGCGAGCGCTTCAACCAGGCGCTGACCCGGATCTGGCTCGGTGACAAACCGGTGCAGGCGGATCTGAAAAAGGCCCTGCTCGGCGATTGATGCGCCGGGCGCGGGGGGCGACGCAGGGGGCGTCGACTACCGGGGCAGTGCGGCGCCGCCCGCATGCTATCGTCGCTCCTTGCCCGATTTCTGGCCATCCTGCGGATACCGCCTGCTTACCGTCGACGGCGAGCGGCGCTTGCACTTGAGCGACGACTTCCTGCGCAGCTACCTGCTGCGGCCGGAGCTCGCGCCGGTGCGCGAATCCTGTGCCGCCGAGGTCGCGCTGCACGAGGCCTTGCTGGCCGATCCGCGGGCACCGGTGGCGGATGGCGCCGTGGCGGCGATCGTCGACGCCGACGCACGGGACAACCTTCGCATATGGCTCAGGTTCCGCGATCGGCTGCTCCGTGCCGGATCGCTCGAGGCCGCCTACATCGGATTGTTCGAGGGCGAAGGTGTCGACGTGCCGCCGCTGTTCGTCCATCAGCTGACGCAGATCCTGCTGCGGCACATTCTCGGTGACGGCGCCGACCCGATCGAGGCGCGCGCCGCGGAGATGCTGTTTCGCGCGCAGAAGATAAGCGTTCAGGACGGCTCGGTGATGGCCGCCGACGAACGGGCCGTCGAGTTGCTGGCAACGGCCGGCAGCCTGGGCAGCCTCGGCGAATTGCTGGTGCAGGGCCGCACGCCGGCGCGAACCGTCGATCTCGACGTGCTGTCTGACGACAACGCCGATAGCTACTGGACGCGCGACGAGCGCTTCGACCTGGCGGTGAGTCTCAACCGCGGCCAGCCGGCGCTGTCGGCGCTCTGCCGCGTGCTGCAGCGCTGGGTTGCGCATTTCCTGGCGGTCGAGGTCGGAATCGCGCCGGAGCGCGAAATCGTCGACGCGCACTGGGCCTGGCACGTTGGCCTGGACGCGGAGGCGAGCGCGTTGCTCAACGATCTGTACAACGGCGTCGACGTAGCCGACGAGCGCCGCGAGCGCCTGCTGTGCCTGTTCGCGCTGCGCTTCGCCGATCCGGCGGCGATGCGTCCGGCGATCGCCGGACGGCCGGTATACTTGGCGATGGCGATGGACGGTGCAAACCGCCTGCGGCTCAAGCCGCAGAACCTGCTGTTGAACCTGCCGCTCGCGCGGCAGCAATGAGGAAGCGAGCGTCATGAGTTCGAGCATCTTTCGTGGTAGCGCGATCTGCGCATTGCTGGCTGCCGTGCTCGCCGGCCCGGGACTCGCGCAGGCGCCGGCGCCGGGCGCGCGGCCGGCCGCCGCGGCTGTAGCGGCCAAGGCGGAAAAACCGGTGGACAAGCCGGCCGACAAGCCCGCGACGGGCCCATTGTCGCCGCTGGCCTGGGTGAGCGGGTGCTGGGAAGGCAAGGTGAATCAGCGCCAGTTCCGCGAAGAGTGGTTGCCGCTGACCGGCGACATGATGGTCGGCGTGAGCCAGACCGCACTGAAGGGCAAGACCATCGATTACGAGTACCTTCGCCTGGAGCAGCGCCCGGAAGGCGTCTTTTACGTCGCGGCGCCGTCGGGCAAGAACGAATCTTCGTTCCGGCTGACGTCGGAGGCCACCGCGGAAGGCGGCGACGAGGTCTTCACGTTCGTCAATGCGGCGACCGCGGTCGAGTTTCCGCAGCGCATCGTCTACCGGCGCGGCAGCGAGGGCTGGCTGTATGCGACGGTCGAAGGCAAGGTCAAGGGACGCGACAAGCAGGTGGTCTTTCCGATGCACCGCGTCAACTGCCAGAGTGGCGAGATACTGGCCAACTGAACGCTGTCCATCGCGCGCGGCGCGACGATGACGGGGGAGCCGCCGCCGGCGATCGCCCGGTTCGAGCAATTGCTCGCCGCGGGCAAGGACGGTGCCCTGCTGCGCTTTGCGCTGGGCAGCGAGTACCTGAAGCAGGGCGACGGTGCGCGCGCGACGACGCATCTGCGCCGGGCGCTCGCCTTCGATCCCGCCTACTCGGCTGCGTGGAAGCTCCTCGGGCAGGCGCTCGCGGCGCAACAGCGCTACGATGAAGCGCTTGCCGCGTACCGCGACGGGATCGTTGCCGCGGAACGCAAGGGCGACAAGCAGGCGATGAAGGAAATGCAGGTCTTCGCGCGGCGGATTGCCAAGCAACATCCCCCGGCGTAGAGTGCGGCGATGCTGCATCGCAGCAATCGCCAGTGGCCGTCGGCTCGCGCGAGCAGGGTCGGCGCCTCCGCAGCGCGGACCCGCGGCACCGACCGCGGCCTTTCCCGCTGCCGCGGCAGGCCGCGATGATCCGGTACGACAAGCTGCGGCGCGCGGTCATCGGCGCGCCGCTCGATCCGCTCAGTCAGACCACGCGCCAGCACATTGCGCTGGCCGCCTTCATCGCCTGGGTCGGGCTGGGCGCCGACGGCCTGTCGTCGTCGGCGTACGGGCCCGAGGAAGCCTTCAAGGCTCTCGGCGCGCACACCCAGCTCGGCCTGTTCATGGCGCTGGCGACTGCGGCGACGGTGTTCATCATCGCCGTCGCGTACAACCAGGTGATCGAGCTCTTCCCGACCGGCGGCGGCGGTTATCGCGTGGCGACCAGCCTGATCGGTGCGCGCGCGGGCCTAGTCTCCGGCGCTGCGCTGATCGTCGATTACGTGCTGACCATCGCGATATCGGTCGCCAGCGGCGTCGATGCGCTGTTCAGCCTGCTGCCGGCCGCCGCGGGCCAGTTCAAGCTCGCCGCCGAATTGCTTCTGGTCGCCGCGCTGCTGGTGCTGAACATGCGCGGGATGAAGGAATCGATCCGCGTCCTGCTGCCGATCTTCGTCGGCTTCTGCGTCACCCACCTGCTGCTGATCGCCTACGGCGTGCTCGGCCATTCGCAGGGATTGACCCGGGTCGTCCCCAATGCGGTCGCCGAATCGAGCCAGCTCGTGCACAACATCGGGTGGGTCGCCGCGCTGTCGCTGTTCCTTCGCGCCTATTCGCTCGGCGGCGGCACCTATACCGGCATCGAGGCGGTATCGAACAACGTGCAGACCTTGCGCGAGCCGGTGGTGCGCACCGGGAGGCTGACGATGTTCTACATGGCGCTGTCGCTCGCCTTCACCGCCGGCGGCATCATCCTGCTGTACCTGCTCTGGGCCGCCAGGCCGGTCGACGGACAGACGCTCAACGCCGTCGTGTTCGGCCGCATCATCGAAAGCCTCGGCCTGCCGGCCGGCGTCAGCCAGGCGGCGCTGACGCTGGTGCTCGTTTTCGAGGCCGGTCTTCTGTTCGTCGCGGCCAACACCGGCTTTCTGGGCGGCCCGGCGGTCCTGTCGAACATGGCGGCCGACTCGTGGATGCCGCACCAGTTCCGCCATTTGTCGACGCGCCTGGTCACGCAGAACGGCATCGTGATCATGGGACTGGCCGCGCTGGTGATCCTGCTGTGGAGCGCGGGCAAGGTCGATCTCCTGGTCGTGCTCTATTCGATCAACGTCTTCCTGACCTTCTCGCTGTCGCTTCTCGGCCTGTGCATCTATTGGTGGCGCAATCGGCATGAGGACCGGCGCTGGAGCTATCGGCTGGCGTTGTCGGCGCTCGGCCTGGGCGTCACTTCGGGCATCCTCGCCGTGACCACGGTGGAGAAGTTCGGCGAAGGCGGCTGGGTGACGGTCGTCATCACTTCGGTGGTGATCGCCCTGTGCCTCGCCATCCATCGTCACTACGACATGGTCAAGGCGCGGCTGAAGGAAGTCGACGAGGTCTTCAGCGCGGCGCGCTGCCCGAAATGCGAAAGCCCTCCGGCGCTCGATCCCGAGGCGCCGACGGCCGTGTTCATGGTGGGCGGAAGCCGCGGCGGCGGCCTGCACACGGTCCTGTGGGTGCAGCGGCTTTTTCCCAACCACTTCCGCAACTTCGTCTTCATCAGCGCCAAGGCCGTCGACGCGCAAAGCTACGGCGGCGCCGCGCAGATCCATGAGCTCGAGGCCGCGCTCGATCGCGCGCTGTCGTTCTATGTCGACTACTGCCATGCCAACGGCCTTGCCGCCACCGCGCGCTTCGCGCTTGGCACCGACCGGGTCGATGAGCTGATGAAGCTTGCCGCGGAGATCCAGAGCGAGTTTCCGAACAGCGTCTTTTTCACCAGCAAGCTGGTGTTCCGCAACGAGACCTGGCTCACGCGCCTGCTGCACAACCAGACCGCGCTGGCATTGCAGCAGAGGCTGCACCTCGCGGGCATGCAGATGGTGATCCTGCCGATGCAGCTTTGACTACGGCGCGAGCGACGCGACGCCCAGGTTGGCAAGCTCGTCGGCACGCACGTTGCCAGGGGTCGCGGCGTGGCCCTTGACCCAGTGCCAGCCGATGTCGTGCTGAGCAACCGCCAGCGCGAGCTGCTGCCAGAGGTCCGCATTCTTGACCGGTTTGCGGTCGGCGGTCTTCCAGCCGTTTTTCCTCCAGGCGTGAATCCAGGTCTGGATGCCGTTTTTCACATACTGCGAATCGGTGTAGAGCGTGACGGCGCAAGGCCGCCTGAGGGTTGCGAGGGCCCGGATGACCGCCGTCAGCTCCATCCGGTTGTTCGTCGTGTGCGCTTCGCCGCCGAAAATTTCCCGAGTCCGGCCGTCGTGCTGCAGCAGCGCGCCCCAGCCTCCCGGGCCCGGGTTGCCTTTGCACGCGCCGTCGGTGTAGATGACAACCGGGCCCGTCATGCGCGGCCCGCGCGCACCTGCCTACTCGAGAGCATCGACGGATTCCCGCGCGTGCCGGGCGACCGACGCCAGCGCCTTCTTGCGCACCCGGCGGTTCCCTGCCGGCGTGATCACGCGCATTCCGGCCACGCGCTTGGTCGCACGCAGGAAGTACGCGCCTCCGGCGACCGGCCACCAGCGGTCGCCCGCCTTCTCGAAGAAATCGCAGCGGCGCAGCCATTTTTCCTGCGCGAACGGCGGGACATAGGCGTCGAGCCGGCCGCCGCTGACCTCGAATCCCAGCAGCGCTAGCCAGTCCTTCAGGCGGTAGAGCGAAATGAAGTTGCCGGTCCACGGCATCGTCTGTTCGCGGCCGAAGTAGCGTTTGGCGCCGAAGAGGCTGAACGGATTGAAGCCGCTGACCACGAGCTGGCCCTCGGGGCGGATCACCCGATAGACCTCGCGCAGCAGCTGGTGCGGCTCGTCGGTGAATTCGAGCGCGTGCGGGAGCACGACCAGGTCGAAGCTGTTTTCGCAGAACGGCAGCCAGTGCGGATCGGCCAGCACCTGCGCCGGCTCCTCCAGATCGACCGTATAGCGCATGGCGATGCGCGAAGCCTGCAGGAGCGGCGTCTCCGGCAGCCCGATCTGCAGGGCGTGATAGCCGAAGATGTCGGCCAGCGTGCTGTCGAAGTACGCCTGCTCGCGTGCGAGCAGATGGCGGCCGAGCGGGGTGGCGAACCAGGCCGCGAGCGTGCCGGTTGACACAATGCCAGACGCTGACGAAGATTCCCCCATGCCGACGATTATCCCCATACCTGCGTTTGCCGACAACTACATATGGCTGCTGCGAGAAGGAGCCGCCGCGGCGGTCGTCGACGCCGGCGACGCCGCGCCGGTGATCGCCCATCTCGAGCGCGAGCGCCTCGAGCTCGCGGCGATCATCTGCACGCATCATCACGGCGATCACGTCGGCGGCAACCGCGAGCTGCTGCGGCGGTGGCAGGTCCCGGTTTTCGGGCCGGCGCGCGAAACGATCCCGGGGCGCACGCACGCGATGCATGAAGGCGACGCGATCGTCGTGCCCGGGATCGGTCTCGCGTTGTCGGTGCTCGATATTCCGGGTCACACCGCGGGCCACATCGCTTATGTCGGCGCATCCGGCGCCGCGCCGCTGGTCTTTTGCGGCGACACCCTGTTTGCAGGCGGCTGCGGCCGCCTGTTCGAGGGCACGCCGGCCGACATGGTCGCATCGCTCGACAAGCTCTCTGCGCTGCCGGACGACACGCTCGTGTATTGCGGCCATGAATACACGGTGGCGAACCTTCGCTTCGCGCTGGCGGTCGAACCGGCCAATGCGGCGTTACGCGACCGGGAAAGCGCCGCTAGGGCAACGCGCGCGCGCGGCGCGCCGACCCTGCCTTCGACGATCGGCGACGAACGCGCGACTAACCCGTTCCTGCGCACCGGAGAGACGGCGGTCCAGGCCGCGGCATCGGTGCATGCCAATCGCCGCCTCGCCGACCGGATCGGGGTGTTTGCCGAGATTCGCGCGTGGAAGAATGCGTTTCGCTAGGCGCCCTCGAGCGGTGGCGCTCAGGCTCGGCGCGGTGCGCGCTTGACGGCGCCTCGGACCGGCCTCTACCATCGCGGCACGTTGCGCGCTATCGAATCGTCCGCTGCAGCATGGGCCAGAGCCGCAATCGCCGCGGTCGCGTTGGCATTGGCCTCGTGCGCGGGCATGCCCGGCCACGCACCGGATGCTCCTGCGGCGACGGCGGCCCCCGCCACTTCGCCTGAGGCAAGCGGAGCCGAGCCGGCGGTCGACCTGGGCGCCGAACCCGCCGCGTCGTGGCGGCCGTCGGAGCAAGCCGAGCCTTCGGATGAACCCGCGATTGCCCGCGCCGTCGTCGCCCCGAGCGTCGATGAGCCGGCGGTCAGCGTCGAAGACCCGGAAGCGATCACGGTGCCGCTGCCGCCCGACAATGGCGACCTGTGGGAGCGCATACGGCTAGGCT
Source organism: Casimicrobiaceae bacterium (assembly GCA_050742615.1). Classification (GTDB taxonomy): domain Bacteria; phylum Pseudomonadota; class Gammaproteobacteria; order Burkholderiales; family Casimicrobiaceae; genus PALSA-1003. The sequence continues at coordinate 31,558 of JBOIGD010000112.1, forward strand.
TCGCGATGCCCGACCTGGACACGCCGCAAGTCAAGAAGGCGGCGGACTGGTACGCGGCCAATCCCGATTACGTGGGGCGCATGGTCGAGCGCAGCCGGCGCTACCTCTACTACATCGTCGGGCAGGTCGAAAAGCGCGGGATGCCGATGGAGATCGCGCTGCTGCCGATGATCGAAAGCGCGTTCAATCCGATGGCCTACTCGAAAAGCCGCGCTTCCGGGATATGGCAATTCATGCCCAAGACCGGCAAGACTTACGGCATGGAACAGAACTGGTGGTTCGACGAGCGGCGCGACATCGTCGCCGCGACCGACGGCGCGCTCGATTACCTGGAGAAGCTCTACCAGGAATTCGGGGACTGGCGCCTCGCGCTCGCGGCTTACAACTGGGGCGACGGTTCGGTTCGGCGGGCGATCGCAGCCAACGCGAGGCGCCATCTTCCGACCGACTATCTGAGCCTCAAGATGCCGGCCGAGACGCGCGCTTACGTGCCCAAGCTGCAGGCGATTGAGAACATCGTCCGGGACCCCAAGGTGTACGGCTTGAAATTCGCCGAGATTCCCGATGCGCCGTATTTCAGCGTCGTGCGCACCAGTCGCAAGATCGACGTCAAGATCGCGGCCGAGCTGGCGGACATGCCGTTGGAGGAATTCCTGTCGCTCAATCCGCAGCACAATCGGCCTGTGATTGCGGGCGCCGACGAGACATCGATCCTGCTGCCGTACGACAAGGCCGGATTGTTTGCGGCCAAGCTCGAGCTCGCCGATCAGCCGATGGTCACCTGGCAGGCATACAAGCTCAAGGCCGGGGAGAGCCTGCAGCAGGTGGCGGCACGGTTCGGCCTTCCGCTGGAAACGCTGCGCGAGGTCAATGGCATCGGTCCGCGCGCGACGGTGCCGGTCAATCACACCCTGCTCGTACCGTCGCAGCTGCCATCCAACGCCACGGCGGCGACGCTGCAGAATGCGGTCTTCACAAGCGTCCCCGAAGGACGGACTTTCTATCATCGCGTTCGACACGGCGAGACGCTCTTCGGCATAGCCGGGCGCTACCACGTGAGCGTACAGGAGCTCAAGACCTGGAATCCCGACCTCAAGGGGAAGCTCGCCAGCGGACAGAGGCTTCGTGTGGTTGGCGACGCCGACCCGGCGGCTAAATCGAGGCACGGCCAGGGCCGCAAGCGGACGCATGGCGGCACGCACCCCGCCGCTTCGCGCTAGCCCGGCCCGGGCCCGACGTTCCGCCAGAGCCAAAACAAAACAGGCGACACTTGCGCGTCGCCTGTTTTGGGGTCCATCGCAACCTGCGACGGACGTAGTGCCGCGATAAGCCTATTTCTTCTTGGCCTTTTTCCTGGCCGTTTTGCGCTTGGCGGCCTTCTTCTTCGGGGCAGCCTTCTTCTTGGCGACCTTGCGTTTCGCAGCCTTCTTCTTGGCCGGCTTGCGCTTGGCGGCCTTCTTCTTCGTGGCGGCCTTGCGCTTCGCCGACTTCTTCGCCGTCTTGCGCTTGGCGGCCTTTTTCTTCGGGGCAGCCTTCCTCTTCGCCGCCTTGCGCTTCGGGGCAGCCTTCTTCTTCTTCGCCGCCTTTTTCTTCGGCGCAGCCTTCTTCGCCGCCTTCTTTCTCGGCGCAGCTTTTCGCTTCGCCTTCTTCTTCGGCGCCGCGGCCGGAGCCGACGGGGTCGACATCGTCATCATGTCAGCCATCATTTGCAGTTCTCCTGTCTGAGTTGCTGAAACTGTTATGAGTGCTTCTGCTTCATCGCAGGTTTCGCCGGAATCGGTCGCCGAGAATTACCGCACCTCTTGACAAACCCATTGACACCTGCTGCCTGAATTCTAGCCAATTTTTTTCGAAATACAAGATTTAATTGCGGTTTTAGGTGACGCTGTACGTCAGTGTTGCGATTTTGCACAGCGGTTTTGCGACGTTGCGCACGCGTTCAGGGCAGCAAAGATTCGCGTGCAAACAGTTCGGCGACAAGCTCGCGCGGGCGAACGAGGTGTGTCGTTTTTCCGTCGACGAGGAGCTCCGCCGCGCGCGCTCGGGAGTTGTAGTTCGAGCTCATCGCCATCCCGTAGGCGCCCGCCGAAAGGATGGCGAGCAGGTCGCCTTCGGCGAGATCGAGCACGCGGTCGTGCGCCAGGAAATCGGCGCTTTCGCAGACCGGGCCGACGATCTGCCAGACGGCCGGGGGGCCGGTGCGCGGAGCGACCGCGCGCACCTCGTGCCACGCGTGGTAGAGCGCCGGCCGCAGCAGATCGTTCATCGCCGCGTCGACGACGGCAAAATTGCGCTCGACGCCCGGCTTGAGGTAGACAACGCGGGTCAGCAGCACGCCGGCGTTGCCGACCAGCAGGCGGCCCGGCTCGAACAGCAACTTGAGCGGGCGCGATCCCAGCAGGCCGCGGACCGCCGCCGCGTAATCGCCGGGCGCAACGGGCTCCTCGTCGCGGTAGCGAATGCCGATGCCGCCGCCCAGGTCGACGTGCTCGAGCGCAATGCCTTCGGCGGCCAGCCGGTCGACCAGGTCGAACGCCTTGGCGGCCGCCTCGCAATGCGGGTCGAGTGCCATGATCTGCGAGCCGATGTGCATGTCGATGCCGCGCACGTCCACATGCGGCAGCCGGGAGGCGTGCCGATATAGCGGAAGCGCATCGTCGGCGGCGATGCCGAACTTGTTCTCCTTGAGGCCGGTCGAGATGTAGGGGTGCGTTTTCGGATCGACATCGGGATTGACCCGGAAGCTGATCGGCGCCCGCTTGCCGAGCGACCCGGCGACCCGGTTCAGGCGCTCCAGCTCGCTTGCGGATTCGACGTTGAAGCAGAGGATGCCGATCTCGAGCGCGGCGGCCATTTCGTCTTCCGTCTTGCCGACGCCGGAGAAGACGATGCGGGCCGGATCGGCGCCGGCGGCGATCGCGCGCGCGAGTTCGCCCCCGGACACGATGTCGAAGCCGCTGCCGAGGCGCGCCAGCAGGTTCAGGATCGCCAGGTTCGAGTTGGCCTTCATCGCATAGCACACCAAGTGCGGCACGCCGGCGAAGGCGTGGTCGAAGGCCTGGAAGGCGCCTTCGATCGCGGCGCGCGAGTAGACGAAGCACGGGGTGCCGTAGCGCGCCGCAATGTCGGCGAGCGCGACGCCCTCGGCGGCGTATGCGCCGTCGCGGTAGTCGAATGCGGTCACTGCTTGCCGTCCCCGGATGGCGCGGGCGCGGTCGGAGATTCTGCCGGCGGCGGGGCGGTCGGCGTGGTCGACGGCGGGCGGGTGGTGAGAGGTGCGGCGGGAGTCGAGGTGGACGGCGCCGCGGGGGCGGCGCCGGGTTTGGCCGGCGGCAGTTTCAGCGGGCCCTTGATGCCGCAGGAAGCCAGCCCAAGCGCGACCACGCATGCGATGCCGGCGGCGGTGCAACGGCGTAACATCGGTGGCTCTAGCGACCGGGGCGCGATGTCGATGCGACGTTCATTGCCGGAAAGTCTAGCACGCGAGCGCGCGCCGATTCGATGAGCGGCGACAGCGAATTCATTGCGCGCGCCGACGCCGTTCTCGCCGCCGTCGGCGCGGCGCTCGACGCCGCGATCGAAGCGAGCGACGCCGATATTGACTGGTCGCTGATCGACGGCGTTCTGACCATCGACTGCGGCCGGGCCGGCAAGCTGATCGTCAATCGGCACGTGCCGAATCGGGAGATCTGGGTGGCGGCCAAGTCGGGCGGCTTTCACTTTCGCGCGGCCGGCGGCGCCTGGCAGGATTCGCGCAACGGCGAGGAACTGGGCGCCGCGCTCGTGCGCCTGCTCCGCGAGCAGGCGGACGTCGCGGTCGATTTGCCGGCACTGCCGGCGCAGGGAAGCTAGCCGAGCAGCGGCGTCAGCGCGTCGAGCTCGCGGCGGGCGTCGTCGTGGCCGGGCAGCAGCGTTTCGAGCAGCGCCCAGAAGCGCGGCGAATGGTTGAGCTCGACCAGGTGCGCGACCTCGTGCGCGACGACGTAGTCGGCGATGCGCGGCGGCAGCTGCACCAGCCGCCAGTGCAGCCGGATCTCTCCCTTGTGGTTGCAACTCCCCCACTGCGTGCGCGCACTGGAAAGACGCAGCGGCGGCGATTGCCTGGCGACCCGGTTGGCAAAATGCGCGACCCGCGGCGTGAGCAGCGCCAACGCCTGCTCCCTGAGCCAGCGCCCGACGAAGGCCGCGATCTCGCCTTCGTCGCCGGGCTCGGGATGCAGCACGGTCAGGTGCAGCAGGTCGGCTGCGATCGTCTTCCGGCGCGCCGGAAAGAGGGCGAGCGTCAGCGGCCGCCCCTGGTAGAGCAGCGCGGCGCCGGCGCGCCACTCGGTCGGCAGCGAGTCGCGGTTGCGACCGCGCCATTCGGCGAGCGTCCGGATCACCCAGTCGGCGCGCTCCACCAGCGCCAGCTCGATCTCGCGCAGCGGCACCCAGCGCGGCGCACGCACGATCAGGCCGCTATGGTCGATCACCATGCCGATCGAACTGCGGCGGGCGCGGAACAGCCGATAGTCGACGTCCTGCCCGGCGAGGATCACGCGGCGTGCGCTGCCCTCGCCCACGTCACGGCCGCGGCCGGTCAGCCGTGCGCGCCCGGCCGCTCGTCCAGCGGATTGCCCAGCCGCGCGACTTCGTTCTCTATCCAGGACTCGACCTCGCCGATCAGCCGCTGCATGTCGTTGCCCTCGGCGTGGAGCGGCGTACCGATCGACACCGTCACGGTGCCGGCCCGTTTGCCGAGCAGGCCCTTGGGCCACAAATAGCCGGCATTATGCGCCACCGGAACGATCGGTATGCCGAGCGCCATCGCCAGCCGCGCGCCCCCGGTCTTGTAGTGAGCGCGCGTGCCTGCCCTGATCCGCGTGCCTTCCGGGTAGACCACGATCCAGAAGCCCTGGCGCAACCGCTCGCGGCCCTGCGTGACGAGTTGGGTCATCGCATCCTGTCCCGCCTTGCGGTCGATGGTGATCGGCGAGGCCAACGTGAACGCCCAGCCGAAGAACGGAATCGACAGAAGCTCCTTCTTGGCGACGAACGCCAGCGGCGGAAACAGGAAATTGAGCGACAGCGTTTCCCAGGTCGACGAGTGCTTCGACATCACCAGGTGCGGATCGCGCCAGGGCGGGATGTTCTCGAGGCCGATCACGCGATGGCGGATGCCGCAGATCAGGCGCGCGCCAAGGAGGGTGATCCGGCACCAGCCGGTGATGAAGCGAAAGCGGGCCAGCGGCGGAAGCCAGAACAGAAGCAGAACCAGGATCGCGTAGACCGGGGTGACGATCGTCTGGAACAGCGCGAACAACAGCGAGCGGAGCGCCGACATCGCGGACGATTCAGTCGCCGGCCAGGAGCGCGGTCACGAAAAAGGCGAGGTCGGGGAAGATCGCGGTGTCCTGCGCGAAATTGCCGCTGCGCAGTGTTTTCTCGCCCTTGCCGGTGAGGACAAGGATCGGCTGCGCGCCGACCGCCGCCGCCGCCTGCAGGTCGCGCTCGCTGTCGCCGACGCAGGGCACGCCGGTCATCTCGACACCGAAGCGCTGGCCGATTTCGACCAGCATCCCGGGCTTGGGCTTGCGGCAGTCGCATCCGGAATCGGCCGTGTGCGGGCAATAGAACAAGGCGTCGATGCGCCCGCCGAGCCCGGCCAGCGCCTTGTACATCTTGTCGTGGATCGAGATCAGCGTCGTCATGTCGAACAGGCCGCGGCCGAGCCCCGACTGGTTGGTTGCGACGATCACCCGGAATCCCGCGTGATTGAGCCGGGCGATCGCCTCGAGGCTGCCGGGTATCGGCCGCCATTCGGCGGGGCTCTTGATGAATTGCTCGCTGTCGTAGTTGATCACGCCGTCGCGGTCGAGGACGATCAGCTTGGCCTGGCGGGTCGGCATCTAGGTTCCCGGGGCGAATTGGACCGGCTGTGTCAGACCGCGAGCTTGGAGATGTCGGCGACGTGATTCATCGTCGCGGCTACCTCGCGCAGCAAGGCAAGGCGGTTGGCGCGAATCCTCGGATCGTCGGTCATGACCATGACGTCGTCGAAGAAGCGGTCGATCGCCGCCTTGGTCGACGCCAGCGCCTTGAGCGCGGCGGTGAAGTCGCCGTCGGCAACGCGGGCCTCGACCTGCGGGCGAAGCGCGTCGAAGGCGGCGTGCAGATCGGTTTCGGCGCCGTCCGCGAGGGCGCTGCTGTCGACGGCGCCCCCGGTCTCGCCCGCGGCCTTGCGCAGGATGTTGACGATGCGCTTGTTGGCGGCGGACAAGGACAGGGCCTCCGGCAGCGCCTCGAAAGCACGCACGGCCTGCAGGCGATCGGGCAGGTCGTCGATGAAATCGGGTTGCGAGTCGACCACCGCCGCCACCTGATTCGCCGTGTACCCCAGGTCGCGCAGATAGCCGCGCAGACGCTCGTGGATGAAATCGAGCACCGCGGCGCGCAGACGCGCCACGGCGCGTTGGCCGGCGAGCGCATCGAACGCCAGGTCGACCAGCGCCGAGAGCGACAACCTCACTTGGCATTCGATCAGGGTGCGAACCACACCGAGCGCCGCGCGGCGCAGGCCGAACGGGTCGCGATCCCCGGTCGGCGCCTGACCGATCTCGAACATGCCCGCCAGCGCGTCGAGCTTGTCGGCCAGCGCGACCGATTGCGCGACCGCGCTTTTCGGCAGTCCGTCGCCCGCGTACCGCGGCAGGTAGTGCTCGGCGATCGCATCGGCGACCTCGGCCGCTTCCCCATCGTGCCGCGCGTAGTAGCGGCCCATCGTGCCCTGCAATTCCGGAAACTCGCCGACCATCTCGGTGACCAGGTCCGCCTTGGCCAGCAGCGCCGCACGGTCGGCGTGCGCGGCGTCCGCGCCCAGCATGCCGGCCACGCGCGAGGCGATGAAGCGCAGCCTCTCGGTGCGGTCGGCCTGCGTGCCCAGCTTGTTGTGGTAGACGATGCCGCGCAATCTGTCGACGCGCGATGCCAGCGGAGTCTTGCGGTCCTGGTCGTAGAAGAACTTGGCGTCGGCAAGGCGCGCGCGCAATACGCGCTCGTTGCCCTGGACGATCGCCGCCGGGTCCGGCGTCTCGATGTTGCTGACCAGCAGGAAGCGGTGCCTGAGCCTGCCGTCGCGGTCGGCCAGGGCGAAGTACTTCTGGTTCTGCTGCATCGTCAGGATCAGGCATTCCTGCGGGACCTCGAGGAAAGCGCGGTCGAACGTGCCGGCGTAGACCGCCGGCCACTCGACCAGCGCGGTGACCTCGTCGAGCAAAGGCTCGGGCATGATGACCCTCGCGTGCTCGGCCGCGTGTTCCAGCGCGGCGACGATCCTCGCGCGCCGCGTGGCAAACGAAGGACAGACCTTTCCGGTGGCTTCGAGCGTCGGAGCGTACGCCGCCGCGTTCTCGATCTTGATGTCGGTGCGGCTTAGGAAACGGTGTCCGTCGGTAAGTTTGGCCGCGACGAGTCCGAGTGCCTCCACCGGCATCACCGTCGCGCCGTGCAAAGCCAGCAGCTTGTGCACGGGCCGCGCGAACTTCACGGTGGTGCCGTCGGGCCGCTGATAGCTCATCAGCTTCGGGATCGGCAGCCTGCCGATCGTCGCATCCAGCGCTTCCTGCAGCGCGCTTCGCAGGCGGACCCCGATCGGCGGTTCGATGTAGTAGAGCCGCTCCATTTTGCCGTCGCTGCGGCGCTCGAGGCGATCCTTCGGCACGGCGGCGGCGGTGTCGAACCCGGTCTTGGCCTTGACCGCCTTGTCCAACGCCGGCGTGGCGTTTCCGGCGCTGTCGAACGCGACGTTGACCGGCACCAGCGCGACGGCGCGCGCCGGGTCGGTCACCGCGTCCGCAACCTCGGTAATCGACACCGCCAGCCGGCGTGGCGTCGCGTAGCCGGTCGCGCGGCTCGCCGGCCCCAGGAATCCGCGCTCGCGCAATCCTGCCTCGATCCCGGCCGCAAAAGCCTCGCCGAGGCGCTGCAGCGCCTTCGGCGGCAGCTCCTCGGTCAACAGCTCGACCACGAGGGTGTCGGACACTAGGCGGCCTTCGGCTGCGCGGCGAGCATCGGAAAGCCCAGCGCCTCGCGCGAGTCGTAATAGGCCTGCGCGACCAGGCGCGACAGCGCGCGGATGCGTCCGATATAGGCGGCGCGCTCGGTCACCGATATCGCGCCGCGCGCGTCGAGCAGATTGAACGTGTGCGCCGCCTTGAGGATCATTTCATAGCCGGGCAGCGGCAGCTTGGCCTCGAGCAGCCGCACGGCCTCGGCCTCGAACAGGGCGAAGAGCTTGAACAGCTCCGCGGCGTTCGACTGTTCGAAGTTGTACCTCGACTGCTCGATTTCGTTCTGCCGATAGACGTCGCCATACGTCAGCGAGCGCTCGACGCCGTTCTCCTTCCACGTGGTCCAGGTCAGGTCGAACACGTTCTCCTTGCCCTGTAGGTACATCGCCAGCCGTTCGAGCCCGTAGGTGATCTCGCCGGTGATCGGATGGCAATCGAGTCCGCCGACCTGCTGGAAATAGGTGAACTGCGTGACCTCCATGCCGTTGAGCCAGACTTCCCAGCCCAGCCCCCATGCACCCAGCGTCGGATTCTCCCAGTCGTCCTCGACGAAACGCACGTCGTTCCGGGTCAAATCGAGGCCGAGGTCCTCGAGCGAACCGACGTAGAGGTCGAGTATGTCGATCGGCGAAGGCTTCAGAACCACCTGATACTGGTAGTAGTGCTGCATGCGGTTGGGGTTCTGGCCGTAACGGCCGTCCTTCGGACGGCGCGAAGGCTGCACATACGCCGCGCGCCAGGGCTCGGGGCCGAGCGCGCGGAGAAACGTCGCCGTATGCGAGGTCCCGGCGCCGACCTCCATGTCGTACGGCTGGAGCAGCGCGCAACCCTTCCCGTCCCAGTATTGCTGGAGTTTCATCGTCAGTTGCTGGAACGTCAGCATGGGAGGGCCGCGACCGATCGGCGCAAAGAGCCGATTTTACGGGATGGGCGCACCGCGACCAAACGGATTCGCCGGACCGGAAAGCGCGATTCCGGGCGAATCGTCGAAGGCGCCGGCCGCGCATTTTCGCGGCCGGGCCGCCGGTCAGACGGCTGCGCCGCGCCGTCTCAACCGCAACGCACCGAAGGCGACGGCGATCAGGCCCAGCGCCGCGCCGAGCGCGACGGCATCGCCGAAGCGCACGTAAGGCGTCGTGCCGGTCCTTCCAGCGATGCTGCCTTCGAGCACGCCGCGGGTGAACCACGGCAGCCGCGCGCGCTCGACGCCGCGATGATCGATGATCGAGGTGATGCCGGTATTGGTCGCCCGCAACATCGGCCGCGCGGTCTCGATCGCCCGCATCGCGCTTATCTGGGCGTGCTGCTCGGCGGCGAGCGAGCGCCCGTACCAGGCGTCGTTGGTCATGTTGACCAGCAGGCTCGCCGCGGGCAGCTGGCGAATAAGCTCGCCGCCGAAGGCGTCCTCGTAGCAGATGTTGACGGCGACGCGCTGGCCCGCGACCTCCAGCGGCTGCTGGTAGGCCGGGCCGGGCGTCTGGTCGGCGATCGGTATTGCGAGCACGCGGCGGAGCAGCCAGCCGAACACCGGCTTGGCCGGGATGCTTTCACCGAAGGGCACCAGATGATGCTTGCGATAGACCTGCGTCGGGGCCTGGCCGACGCTGGCCACGGCGTTGTAGTAGCGATCGTCCTGCTCCGCGCCTTCGGCCGGCTCGAAAAAGAAGAGCCCCGTCAGCAGGTCGCCGCCGTTGCGCTCGGCGTCGGCGCGAAGGAGCGACACGTACGCGGCCGGGACCTCGTCGGCGAACATCGGCAACGCGCTTTCCGGCAATACGATCAGGCGCCCGTTGGCGTGCGCAGCGAGCGCGGCGTAGATCGCCAGCGTCTTCTCGCGAAACTCGGGATCGAATTTCAGTTCCTGGTCGATGTTGCCCTGGACCAGGCTCACCGTCACCGGTTCGCCGCTCGGTTGGCTCCATTCGATGGTGCGCAGCGCAATCCCGCCCAGCGCGAGCGCGACGATTGCCCCTGCGCCCGCCGCCGCGACGAGCCGCCTGCCGCGCTCCAACGCGCCTGCGGCGTGGACCAGCAGCGCGGCGGCGCCGGCGACAGCCAGACCGGTCAGGAAAACGCCGCCGACCGGCGCGTATCCGGCGAGCGGGCTGCCGGTCTGCGCGTAGCCGCCGGCGAGCCACGGGAACCCCGGGTATCCAACGCTGCGCAGCCACTCGGCCACCGTCCACGCGCCGGCGGCGATCACCAGGCGCGCCGGTGACGCGCCGGGCGCGAGACGCACCGCAACCCAGCCCGCCAGCGCGGGGAACAGCGCGAGATAGGCGCAAAAACTCGCCGTCCCGATGGCGGCGAGGATCGCCGGCATGCCGCCGTAGATGCTCAGCGCAACGTACGTCCACGACGTGCCGGCGCCGAAAAGACCGAGGCCGAACGCATAACCGAGCCATGCGGCGGCGCGCGGTGATGCGGCGCGCTGCCACAGCGCGAACAGCGCGGCGAGTGTCAGTATCGGCACGCCCCATGCGTCGAACGGCGCGAAGCCGAAGACGCTGGCAATGCCGAGCAGCAGGGCGGTGCCCGTTGCCAGCGGCATCAGGAACCGCCCGCTTCGGGCTCCTCTTCGGGCGGCGGCGACAGCTTTTCCACCTGCAGCGTGTAGATGCGGCGGCTGTCGGCACGAATGACGCGGAACCGGAACTTCTCGATCGTCGTCGTCTCGCCGCGCTTGGGTAGCCGTCCGAACGACTGCAGGACCAGCCCGCCGATGGTGTCGAAATCCTCATCGCTCAAGTCGCTGCCGAAACGCTCGTTGAACGTGGCGATCTCGGTCTGCGCCTTGACGCGGAACCGGCCGTTCGCCTCGGGGATGATGTTGTCCTCGGCTTCGTCGAAGTCGTATTCGTCCTCGATGTCGCCGACGATCTGCTCGAGCACGTCCTCGATTGTCACCAGGCCCGACACGCCGCCGTACTCGTCGACCACGATGGCGATGTGATTGCGGTTGGCGCGGAAGTCGCGCAGCAGCACGTTCAGCCGCTTCGACTCCGGCACGAACACGACCGGCCGCAAGGTGTCGTGCAGCTTGAAGGTTTCGGGGTTGGTGTAGAAGTTCAGCAGCTCTTTGGCGAGCAGGATGCCGACGACGTCGTCCTTGTTCTCGCCGATCACCGGGAAGCGCGAGTGCCGGGTCTCCAGGACCAGCGGGATGAATTGCGCCGGCTCGTCTTCGATCGACACGACGTCCATCTGCGCGCGTGGGATCATGATGTCGCGCACCGTCATTTCGGATACCTGCAGGGCGCCCTCGATGATCGACAGCGCGTCGGCGTCGAGCAGCTTGTGCTCGAAGGCGCCGTGCAGCAGCTTGAGCAGTTCCTCCCTGTCGTCGGGCTCACGCGAGAGGAAAGCGGACAGCCGCTCGAGCAGCGTCGGCTTGGCCGACCGGCCGTCGGGCTCGCCGTTCATCGCGCGCCGCGCGAGGGGCGCCGGTCGGCGGCGTAGGGGTCGGCGTAGCCCAGTCGCGCGAGGATCGCGGTTTCGCGCGCCTCCATCCGCTGCGCCTCGGCGGCGTCGGCGTGGTCGTATCCCTGCAGGTGCAGGGCGCCGTGGACGACCAGATGCGCGCAGTGCGCGGCCAACGCCTTGCCCTGCTGCTCCGCCTCCCGCCTCAAGACCGGCGCGCAGAGCACGATATCCCCGTGCAATACGTCACGCTCGTCATCGTACACGAAGGAGAGCACGTTGGTGGGGTGGTCCTGATGTCGGTACCTGCGGTTCAGCCGCCGCGCTTCGTCGCGCTCGACAAAGCGCAACGTGATGTTCGCGTCGCGCTCCAGCGCCGCGACGACGCAGCGGCGAAGCAAGCCCCGTGCCGGCAGGTCGGCATCGGCGGTCGCGTGCTGCACGGTCAACGTCAGGCGCCGCCGCGCGGTCATCGCGGCGACCCTTCGGCCGCCACCCGGGCGAGGGCCATGAGCTTCGCGTACAGCGGCGCGAGGACGGCGCGATCGTCGCCGCGGTCGATCGCCAGCAGGCTGTCGCCGACATAGATTTCGGCGCTGGCCGCCTGCGCTGCCGGACCGGCTACGAACCGGGGCGCGAGCCACGCGCCGTCCTCGCCGGCGATGCGATCGCGCGCGGCGGTGAGCGCCTCCGCCGGTGCACGGCAATGCAGGTGAAAGAGGTTGACCTGCGGCGGATCCGGGTCGACGGCGAGGCCGTCGATGCCGGCCAATGCCCGCGCGAAATCGGCAGCGCGCGCGCGATAAGCCGCCATTTTCGCGAGCTGGCCGTCGAAGCGCATCGCCGCCGATGCGACGAACGGGTGCAGCTGGACCAGTGTGCCGCCTTGCCGGCGCCGCCAGACGCGCGCCTGCGCGATGAAATCCTCCGGCCCGAGCAGCATCGCGCCGGCCAGCGCGCCGATTCCCTTGTAGAACGACACGTAGACCGAATCGAATTGCGCGGCGAGGTCGGCATGGCTCGCGGGCGCGTAGTACTCGCGCGCTTCCCACAGGCGCGCGCCGTCCATGTGCCGCCAGATGCCGCGCTCGTGCGCGAGCGCCGACAGCGCGGCGAGCTCCTGCCACGACGGGAGCCGCCCGCCGATCTCCCGCGCCGGCAGCTCGACCAGCAGCGCGGCGGGCTCTTCGGCAAGCGCCGCGAGATCGTGCGCGGCGGTGGGCCGGTCCCGCTCGCCCAGGAGACTCGCCCGAAGCGAGTGCAGGCGCGCGTAGCCGTGCTCCTCGTGCAGCTCGAGGTGCGAGGTCGGGTGCATCGCGATATGGTGATTGCCCGCGCGCTCGCAGGCGATGCGCAGCGCGATCTGCTGCGCCATCGTTCCGCTGGGCATGAACACCGCCGCGGCCTTGCCCAGCAGCGCGGCGACCCTGGCCTCGAACGCAGCAATCAGCGCGCCGTCGCCGTAGCGATCGGCGTGCCAGCCCTGCTCCCGGCACCACGCAGCGACGCGCGTCAGCTCGGCACCCGGCGGTGCGTCGCCGTGTCCGGAAACCACGATCGAGCAGCGTCCGCGCAGCGCTTCCTGCCCCTCCGCGCGCGATCGGATCGATGCGCTTTGCCGGCTCAGAAGCTCGCCCGCCAATGAGGCTGCACGCTAGCGGTCGCTGCCGGACCCGGCGCCCGGCGCGTCGATCCGTTCGCTGCGCGTGTGCTTCTCGTAGGCGCTGATGATCTTCTGGACCAGCGGGTGGCGGACGACGTCGGCGGCGGTGAACTCGGTGAACGCGATGCCGCGCACGTCCGCCAGGACGCGCCGCGCCTCGATCAGGCCGCTCTTCTGCCCGCGGGCGAGGTCGATCTGCGTGACGTCGCCGGTGATCACCGATTTGGTCCCGAAGCCGATGCGCGTCAGGAACATCTTCATCTGCTCGGGCGTGGTGTTCTGCGCCTCGTCGAGAATGATGAACGAGTGATTGAGCGTGCGTCCGCGCATGTAGGCCAGCGGCGCGATCTCGATGGTGTTGCGCTCGAACAGCCGCGCGGTCTTGTCGAAGCCCATCAGGTCGTACAGCGCGTCGTACAGTGGGCGCAGGTACGGATCGACCTTCTGCGCCAGGTCGCCGGGCAGGAATCCCAGGCGCTCGCCGGCCTCCACCGCGGGTCGCACCAGCACGATGCGCTTGACCAGATCGCGCTCCAGCGCATCGACCGCGCAGGCGACCGCAAGGTAGGTCTTGCCGGTGCCGGCCGGCCCGGTGCCGAACGTGATGTCGTGCTCCTGAATGTGTTTCAGATACAGGATCTGGTTGGCCGTCCGGCCGTGCAGATCGGCGCGCCGCGTGCGCAGCGTCGTCGTCTCCGAAGCCGCCTCGTCCGCCTGGGACGGTCCAGCTTCGCGCTCGGCGACGTTGCGCAACTCGATCAGGCCGAGCTGGATGTCGTCGACGCTCAGCGGCGCGGTGGCTTCGGCGTAGAAGCGCTCGAGCGCGGCGGCCGCCTGCCGGGCTTGCGCCGGCGATCCCCGCACGGAGAACGCCGCGCCGCGCCGCGCGATTGCGACGTCCAGCGCCGCCTCGATCTGGCGCAGGTTGGCGTCCAGCGCGCCGCAGAGATTGGCGAGCGCACGGTTGTCTACGGGCGAGAGCTCGACGTCCAGGGTCTGCGTCTTCAAGGCTCCCCTATGCGCCGGGCCGCAGTATCGGCGCCTTCAAAGCTTCGTCGAGCGTGTTCTCGCATTCGGCCAGATGCGCGCGCGCCTCCTTGGACAGCAACGGGCGCGCTTTGGCGCCGCGGATCTGCGCCAGCAGTTGCTTCGCCTCCGCGCGCTGCAGCGCCCGCGCGTCGGCGTGGACCGACTGCGATGGCCGCACCAGCGTGGTAGCGATGCGCCGCAGGTACTCGCGCTGCAGGTTGCGCCGGAACGGCGTGATGTCGCGGCCGGTCTTGAGCTCGCTCCAGACGGCGTTTTGCAGCGTGTCGTACAGCTCGGACAAATGGAACGCGTCGGCGCTTCGCGCTTGCCGGTACGCGCTCTCCTCGATGCGGGTGGCGACCGACTCACTCAGCAACTGGTCAAGCAGCGCGTGCTGCACCGCGAGCATCCGGTCCGACAGCGAAATATCCGGCGAGATCGCGCCGATGCCGGCGCCGTCGCGCGCGCGTTCGAACTGGTCGACGGTGAGCCGGCGCACGAACTCGGGCCGCAGGCGGAAGCTGTCGACCGAAAGGAGGCCGTCGGTGATCAGTTTCAGCGCGGCGCGCTGCTTGTCGGGCGGCACCGGCGTGAACGGCTCCCGCGCGCTTCCGGCGTGGTCGCGCACGTAGACGACGCCGCCGACGTACTTGGCCGCGACTACGCCCGAGTTGCCGAGCTGGGTCAGGCCGGCGAGAAAATTGCGCCGCAATACCTCGTAGCTCTGCCCGGGCGCGAGTTGCCTGTCCTGCAGCCGGTCCCACAGCTCGCGGCTGAGTTGCAGGCGCCGCGTCGCGAACTCGAGCGGATTGCTCC
>JBOIGD010000113.1:0-14124 GCA_050742615.1 Casimicrobiaceae bacterium
CCAGGATCTTCGAGAGGATGAGCGATGAGTTGAGCGGCGTGCGCAGCTCGTGGCTCATGTTGGCCAGAAACTCGGATTTCGCCCTGCTGGTCTGCGCGAGCTGCAGATTCAGCCGGCCGAGCTCGGCCGCGGCGCGCCGCTGCTCCTCGTCGAATCGCTGCAGCTCCCCGCTCATGTGGTTCATTCGTTCCGCGAGCGCGCCGAACTCGTCGCGATTGGGGACATTGATGCGGGCGCCGAAATCGCCGGCCCCCACCTTGTCGAGAAAGCCCTGCGCCTCGCGTACCGGAAGAATGAACGACCAGGAGATGACGAAGCCGCAGAACAGGGCAAAAATGACCGCGAACACCGCAAAGAGGCTGGTCAGGAACAGCGACCGTTTGTTGGCTGCGGCGACGCTTTCGCGCAGGCGCGTCATCCGGTCCTGCTGCGCCGCGACCAAGAGCCCCACGCGCGTGGTGATTTCGGTATCCAGGCGTTCCTGGCGATGCAGCAGGGCGCCGGTGACCGAGCCCAGCTTGCCGTCGCGGATCGCGTTGGCCATGTCGGCCACCACCGCCATCGCATCGTCCTGCGAGGTCCGGATCTGCTCGACGAGCGTCTTGTCGGCGGTGCCGGCGGCTTCCAGCTTCGCCAGCCGGTCATTGAAACGGTTGTTCTCGCGCAGGATCCTGGAGATCGCCGCCTCGTCCTGCGACAGGAGCGCGAGGTCGGTGTAGTGCATCTGCCGGGCCAGCGCCTGTTCGCTCTGCTGCGCCAGACTGACCAGTTCGTGCGCCTCGTCGAGCAGGTGGCTTTGCTGCGTCGCGCTGACCAGCGTCTGCAGGCTGACCAGAGCCATGCCGATGAACAGTGCCGTGACGATCAGAAAAGCGCCCAGCAGCTTGGTGTGGACCGAAGCATGGATTGCGGCGACCCAGCGCACCAGAAACCGCAGTGGCGTTCGTCGCTGCACCAGGTCGGCGAATTGCTCGATGACGACTTCCGGATGCCCGGCCGATGACGGGCTGTCGAGTGAGGATTGCACTTTTTACAACCGCCGTTTCATCCTTGTGCTACTCCAGGCGAGGCCGTATATTGCCCCGACCGCCGGGAGCTTCGCTGTTGAGAACCACGCCTCGCATCCTCATCGTCGACGACAACCCGACCAACGTCAAGGTCCTGCAGACCCGCCTGGTCGCCGAGGGCTATGAGGTCGTGACTGCAGGCGACGGCGAGGAGGGGTTGGAAGCCGCCCGGCGCGACAAGCCCGACCTGATCCTGCTCGACGTGATGATGCCCAAGATGGACGGCTTCGAGGTTTGCCGCCGCCTGCGCGGCGATGCCTCGTTTCCGTTCACCCCGATCATCATGGTGACGGCGATGGCCGATTCGAAGGACGTGATCGCCGGACTCGAGGCCGGCGGTGACGAATACCTGACCAAGCCAGTCGACCACGCCGCGCTGGCCGCGCGCGTGCGCTCGATGCTGCGGATCAAGCGTCTGCACGACCAGGTCGAGGAGCTGGCGACCGAAGTGAAGGAGTGGAATGCCAAGCTCGAGCTGCGCGTTGCCGCGCAAGTGAGCGAGCTCGAGCGGGTCGGGCGCCTGCGCCGCTTCTTTTCCCCGCACCTGGCCGAGCTCATCGTCACCGGCGGCGCCGACGACCCGCTGAAAAGCCATCGCCGCGAAATCACGGTCGTTTTTCTGGACCTGCGCGGCTTCACCGCGTTCGCCGAAGTCGCCGAGCCCGAAGAGGTCATGGGCGTGCTGCGCGAGTATCACCAAGTCGCCGGACGAATGGTGCTCGAATACGAGGGCACGCTCGAGCACTTCACCGGCGACGGCATCACGATCCTGTTCAACGATCCGGTGCAGATTCCCAACCCGGCCGAGCGCGCGGTGCGCATGGCGCTGGCGGTGCGGGAGCGCATCGGCCACATGGCGCAGGACTGGGCCAAGCACGGCTACGAGTTGAGTCTGGGTATCGGCATCGCGCAAGGATTCGCGACGATCGGGGCGATCGGGTTCGAGGGTCGCTGGGACTACAGCGCCATCGGCACGGTCACCAACCTGGCTGCGCGTCTGTGCGGCGAGGCGGCGGGTGACCAGATACTGATCGCGCAGCGCGCGTACGCCGGTTTGGAAGCCTTGCTCGACGTCGAGGCCCAGGAGACGCTGACCCTGAAGGGCTTCCGCCGCCCGGTCATCGCCTACCGCGTCCGCGGCCTCAAAGGTTAGCCGGCTACTCCTCGAGCTGTTGAATCGTGCGGTTCGCCTGGCGCAGCCGCCGGGAGAGTGCGCGACCGAGGTTGGCCAGCAGCTTGATCGCCACCCGGGGCGCCTGCTCGGAAAGCAGGTTGAATTTCTCCTCGCTCAGCACGTAGCAGACGAGCTCGTTTTCGGCGACGACCGAGGCCGATCGCGATCCCGGGTCCAGGATCGCCAGCTCCCCGAACACCGTGCCCGGGGCGAACGTCGCCAGCCGGATGTCGGCGCGACCGATCTCGCCCAGGTACGCACTGGCGGTTCCCTTGGCGATGATGAACAGCTCCTTGCCGGCGTCGCCCTCGCCGAACACGGTGCGGCCTTTTTCGAAAATGACGCGGTCCAGGTGCTTCGTGGTCACGGCCGCGTCCTTGGCAGTCATGCCGTCGAAAATCCCGGCGTGTTCGACCGGCGATTCTTCGTCGACCGCATCGTCCCGGCCTCGCGCGTCGAGCACGCGCTCCTCCGCCCATTCGATCGCCCGATCGACCTGACGGAACACCTTGTCCGGCGTGACGGCGTCCAGCACCCCCGAATCGGCCAGGATGGCCGCCGACTCCGATGGCTGGGCAACGGAGATGACCAGGTCCGCGCCCTGCGCGAGCAGATCGGCGTTGATCTGGCGCAGTATCTCGCCGCCGGTGCTGTCGATCTCGGTGATCCTGCGCAAATCGAGGATCACGTGGCGCGTCCCCCGCTGCATCTGCGCGGCGATCTCGCCGGCAAGCGTCTCGGCCGTCCCGAAGAACAGCGCTCCCTGCAGCTCCATGATGAGGATGCCGCCACCGTCCCGTTCGAGCACCGCCATCTCCGGCAGCGTGCGCGACTTTCGCGAGCGCACCGCGCTGCCGCGGTAAGTGCGGCGGACGATCGAGCGGCTCATCCGCACCGCGAACAGCAGGACGGCGATCACGACGCCGAGGAAGACCGCCAGCACGATGTCGACCGCCACCGAAAGCACGGCCACCACGAGCACGACGATGAGCTCCAGCATCAGGTGCCGCCGGTAAGGCGTCGATCCCGAGGCGATGCGCCGCACCGTGTGTACGGTCCACGGATCGATGTGCTGGACCGCGATGACCATGATGACCGCCGACAGCGCAACCCGCGGCAGATATGCGATGACCGGAAACAGCAGCGCGATCGCCAGCAGGATCGCCGCCGCGTTGACCAGCACCGAAAAGGGCGTGCGGCCGCCGAACGAGCGGTTGACCAGGCTCGGGCCGAGATTGAGCCCGCTGGTGATCCCGCCAAAGCAGGCGGCGATCGCATTGCCCGCGCCCAGACGCGTCAGCAGGCGGTCGGCGTCGACGCGCGGATCGCCCGGGCGCGCGAGCAGCCTCGCGCAGAGCAGCGCATCGATCGAGCCGATCAGCGCGAGCGCCAGCGCACCGCCGACGATCGTTGGGACGACGGCGCCGAGGCCCGGGTGCTGCGCGAGCTCGATGAAGCGCGGGAAATACGGCGGCGCCAGCTCGGTCGAAACCGGCCTGCCGATGATCGGCCCGAGGTGGCCTTCCAGCCCGGCCAGCACCAACGCGTAGTAGATGCCGGTGCCCAGCGCCAGGCCGACGAGCAGCGGCGGCACGCGCGGCAGCACGGACTTCGCGTGCCACATGGCGCCAAAAGCGATGGCGGCGATCAGAAGGCTCAACGGCTTGGCCTCGCTCACGTGCTGCAGTGCCTGGACGAACGGCATGCTGCGGTCGAAGCCGAAGACGTTGCCCAGCTGGACTAGGAGGAGCAGGATCGCCGCCGCGTTCTGGAACCCCGCCATCACCGGATGCGGGACGAACTTGATCAGCGTGCCGAGCCGCACCAGGCCGAACAGCATTTGGAACACGCCGCCCAGCAGGATGATCGACAGGAACAGGGCCAGGGTCAGCGGCAGTCCGCCCGACTTGACGATCGGGACATCGGAGTGCACCAGCCCGTAAAGCAACACCCCGAGGAAGAATGTCGTCGTCACGCGCGGGGCGTAGAGGGTGGACGACTTGTCCCCCAGCATGACGCTGGCGACGCCGACGATCAGCGTGGTCATCAGGCCCGCGAGCGCGCCGTTGGCGAAGTATTCGTCGCCGAACGCCACGAAGGCGAACATGCCGTAGCCCATCCCCAGCGGTATGGCGATGCCCGCGGACGCGAGTCCGCCGACGACCTCGGCGCGGAGGCTCTTGTGCTCGGCTTCGGGCATCGGGCCGAAGCCTTCGCTTTAGTCCGGGCGCCCGGTCGCGCGGAGCGCGCGGTCGAGGTCGCCGAACAGATCGCCGACATCCTCAATGCCGGTCGACAGGCGCAGCAGATCGGGCGGGCACGGAGAGCCGGCGCCCTCGATCGAGGCGCGATGCTCGATCAGGCTTTCCACGCCGCCGAGCGACGTTGCCCGCTTCCACAACCTGACATGGGAAGCGGTGGCGATAGCCGCCGCCGCGCCGCCGCGCACGCGGATCGACAGCATGCCGCCGAAGCCGCCCTCCATTTGTCTCGCCGCGATCGCATGGCCCGGATGCGACGCCAGGCCCGGATAGAGCACCGCGGCCACCGCCGCGTGCTCCTGCAGACGGGTCGCGAGCTCCATCGCGCCGATGCACGCCTGCGCGACGCGCAGGTGCAGGGTACGCATGCCGCGGATGAGCAGGTAGGCTTCGAGCGGCCCGAGGATCATGCCCTGCATCGTGCGCACGCGCTTGATGCGGTCCCAGAATGCGTCGGCACTCGCGGTGGCCAATACGCCAGCCACGACGTCGGAGTGGCCGTTCAGGTATTTGGTCGCGGCATGCATGACCAGGTCGGCCCCCAGCGCGAGGGGGCGCGTGAGGACCGGCGAGGCGCAGGTCGAGTCGACGGCGACACGTGCTCCCGCCGCGTGGGCCATCTCCGCCACGGCGGCCACGTCGGTGATCGTCCAGAGCGGGTTGGCCGGCGTTTCCAGCCACACCAGCCGCGTCGCACCGGGCCTGATCGCGGCACGAACGGCGGCAAGATCGCCGGTATCGACGAAATCGACCGCGAGGCCCCAATGCGCGGCGTCGGTCGCGAGCCAGTTGCGCAGGGCCCAGTACATGACGCTGGGCGCGACCACATGATCGCCGGGCGCCAGCGCGAGGAAGACGCTGGTCGCGGCCGACATGCCCGATCCGAGCGCGAGGGCCTCCGCCGCGCCTTCGAGCATCGCCACGATCGCTTCGGCCTCGCGTACGGTCGGATTGTCCGGCCGGCCGTAGACGTTCCCGCTGCGGTACTGGTTGTCCGGATCCCGGAGGAAGGTGGTCGCGACATGTATCGGCGGCACGACGGCACACGTCGCCGCGTCGACACTGCCGAGCGCCTGCGCCGCGAGCGTGCGGCGGGAATACATCGGGTTAGGCACGAGCTCTTTCGCGAAGCCGACGCAACGTCCAGTTTCACCGATTGGCATCGCCAATGCAAAGGGCCCGTCCTGCGGCGAGCCCTCGCATCCGACGCCGGCGCGGTCCGCGGAGTATCCGCGCCTCGCGCCTCGATCAGCCGCTTCCTGCGCGGATCAGCTCCTCATGCTGTTGGCGATTTTCGCCAGCGCGATGGTCAGCGCCGCACTCCCGAGCGTCTTGACTAGTCCAGGGTGGGCCGCATAGAAGCTCCCCATCTTGTCGACGATACCGGGGTTCTGCTGCTCGGCATGCGCGGCCACCTGCTGTACTTGTTCCGGCGTGAGCTTGGCGGCCTCCTGCGCGGCAATGGCGCCCGAACCACCGGCACCGGCCGAGGCCGCCGCGCCGCCCAGCACGCCGCTGCCGAGGATCGACGCCAGAACGCCCGGGCCCAGGCCGCTGATAAGCTGATTGAGCATGCCCGCCTTTTGCTCCGGACTCGCTTGGCCGAACATTTTCGACACCATGTCAGCAAACGGTGGTGTTTGATCCGAGCGAAAGACGTCCGCCAGCCCTTGGCCTACGACGCTCGGGGGAGCGTTCGTCGCGACCTGCTGGTAGTGATCGGCCGCGACCGGCGACGGCGCCGCGGAGGCGCCGCCCAGATATTGCTGCAACAGATTGTTCAGATCGAATGCCATACGCTGCTCCTCGACAGGTGAGTCAGGTGCTGCTCTTGCGGGCGATCAGGTGATAGACGACCAGCAGGATGACCGCGCCGATCAGGGCGCCGATGAAACCCGCGCCCTCCCCAGCCTGATACCAGCCCATCGCCTGGCCGATCCAGGTGGCGCCGATCGACCCGGCAATGCCCAGCGCCGACGTAAGAAGGAATCCGCTGGGCCCTGCTCCGGGCGTCACCGCCCTGGCGATAAGCCCGACGACGAAACCGATCAGGATGGTCCAGACAATGTGCATGGGAGTCGTCCGTCCGATACAGAGGTGCGGTCCTGTACGAGACAAGGACCGCTGCAGTCATTTTAGCGCCAGCGGTCGCGGGGCGATACGGCATCTTCGCCTGGCGCGGGCGGAAAATCCGCCGAGGCCGGCCCCGGCGAAACCGCACGGATCCGGCTCGACCGGCCGCGCAGATCGGCCGGGAGTGCCCCGGCACGTCGCTTCGCGGCGCTTCCGAGCCTGGCGCCTTGGGGATTGCGCTTGGCATGATGCTTGCCTTCCAGCCTTTACGCATCGCGTTCGCGGACATCGGCATGCGTCCGCGTCACGGATATCCTTCGCGAATACCGCGCCGGGAGGCAAGGGTGGCGCAGCTGGGCCAAGACCGGGGAACACGCTCGAAGAACGCCGCGCAACCGCCGGCGGGCAGGCGCTTGGGCCGGGCGCGGGCGGCGTTCGCGTCGAGCTTCACCGGACAGGCGATCGCCGCGGTGGCGCTGGCGCACGGCTTGCTGCTGCCCCTCTTTACCGCTCACCTGCTGACCGGGGTCGCCTATGCGTTCCTGGCCCTCGCGATATCGTGTGTCGCGATTGCCGTGATCGGCCGGCGCATCGCCCGATCGGTCGCGGCACTGCGGCTGGCGCTGACGCGTTTCCATGCCACCCAACATCAAGCGCCGCCGTTCGGCGACGCGCGGGCAGGTACGCAATCGACCGAACTGGGCAGCCTGCAGCGCGGCCTCGATAACATGTACCGGCGTGTGGCCCGGCGCGAGCAAAGGCTCAAGGCGGCTTACGAGGCGGCGGAGCGCGAAAGCACGGCCAGCCGCAACCTGGCGCAGCAACTGACCCGCTCGCAGCGCATCGCCCGCATCGGCAGCTGGGAGTGGGACCGCGCGAGCAACAGCGTCGTCTGCTCGGGCGAGGTTTTCCGGATCCTCGGCGCCAACGCAACGCAGATCGGCCCGCGTCCCGGCGCGATCCAGCGGCTCGTGCACAAGGACGATCGCCGGCCGTTCAAACGCTGGCTCGTCCGGCTGGCACAAGGCAAGGTGCTGGAAGGGCAGGACGTTCGCATCCTCGGCCCGGACGGCGAGCTGCGCCATGTGCACGTGCTCGCCGAACCGCTGCTCAGCCCCGGCGGCAGCGTGACCGGGCTGGCCGGAACGATCCAGGACGCCACCGAGCGCACACGCGCGATCCAGCAGATTCACCGCCTCGCCTATTTCGACGCCGTGACCGAGCTGCCGAACCGGTCCCGCTTCGACGAGAAGCTCGCGGAAACCCTGGACAGCGCCCGGCGCGACGGCACCTCGTTCGCAATCATGTATCTCGATCTCGATCAGTTCAAGCGCATCAACGACACGCTCGGTCACGCGGTCGGCGACGACCTGCTGCGCGTGATCGCCCAGCGGCTGACCCGAGGCCTGCGGCCCGATGACATCGCCGGACTGCCGAACGCCACGGCACTGGAGCGCGACGTGTGCCGCCACGGCGGCGACGAATTCATCGTCCTGCTCAAGGGTGTCTCGAGCGAGCAGGATGCGGCGCGCGCCGCGACCCGCCTGCTGGCGATGCTCGCGCAGCCGATCATCCTCGGCAGCAATGAAGTCTTCGTCTCGGCGTCGATCGGCATCGTGCTCTATCCGCGCGACGGCGACGATCTCGACACGCTGCTCAAGAACGCCGACGTGGCGATGTACCACGCCAAGGCGCAGGGACGCAGCCGCTTCTTCTTCTACCAGGACTCGATGCGCGCCGCTTCGGCGCAGCGATTGTCCCTCGAGCATGATCTGCGCAAGGCGCTCGAAGGCGAGCAGTTCGAGCTTTACTATCAGCCGCAGATCGAAATCCGCACCGGCAGGATCGTCGGCATCGAGGCGCTGATACGCTGGAACCATCCGACCTTGGGCATGCTCGGGCCGGCGCACTTCATCGGTGCCGCAGAAGAGGCTGGTCTGATCATGGCGATCTGGGAATGGGTGCTGGTCGCCGCGCTGATCCAGCACAACGCGTGGCTCGCGGAGGGGCTGCCCGCCGTGACGATCGCGGTCAACCTTTCCAGCGTCCAGTTCAGCGATCCGGCGCTGGCCCAGCGCGTCGAGGAGATCGCGCGGGTCGTCGGCGTCCCGCTCGACTACCTGGAGCTCGAGGTCACCGAGTCGATGCTGCTGGTCGACGCCGACGCGGCGCTGCGCACGCTGACGGCGCTCCGCGCGATGGGCGTCAAGATCGCCATCGACGATGTCGGCACCGGCTACTCGTCTCTGTCGTACCTGCGCCGGCTGCCTCTGGACAAATTGAAGCTCGACCAGTCGTTCATTCGCGAGGCGGGCCAGAACGAGGGCGACGTCGCGATCACGCGGGCGATCATCGCGATGGCGCAAAGCCTGAAGCTCGCCGTCGTGGCCGAAGGCGTCGAGACGCAGGCTCAGATCGACCTGCTGCTGAGCCTCGGTTGCACCACCGTCCAGGGCTTCATGCTCGGCCGTCCGCTTCCCGCCGCGGCTACCGCGAAGCTGCTGCAGGAAAGCGTGACCAGCGCCGACGCCGTCGCGACGACCAAGAGCGACTCGACCTGGAATGCCATTCTGCAGGCGAAGGGAGGCGCGCCTGCTGCCGACGGCAAGCGCGGCGGCGACGCGCAACCGACGCGCTAGACGCGTCGTCTTTCATCCGCGCGCGCCGGCGTTACCAGATTGGCGCCGGTCTGCCTGCCGGCGCATCGTTCGCATCCTGACTGGCGGGATGCCTGTCGGTCCGCCCCGACGCGGCGACCGCATCGGATAGCGGGTGAAATTTCTGGGTTGCGCAAGGTTTGCGGCCCCGGCTCGCCCGGAAAGAGATTGGGCCACGCCGTGTACGAGACCTCGCCGGCGTAGAGCTCGCCGCGTGAATCGACCGCGATGCCGTGCGGCGAAAGGAACCGGCCGAGACCGGCGCCCAACTCGCCCCCGGGTTTGAGCCGCCTGCCGTCCTGCGCATATTTGTGCGCCCGGGCGTTGCCGTACCCATCCGGTGCCGCGCACCAGCATCCCATCGGCGTGTCCGCACGCCGCGGTGAGTGCGCACGACTGCTCCACGCTCTTGCGCCGGCCGGTACGGCATCTGCCGCATGCGGGCACAGGATCGAGCGGACTGGCGCCGGGCCGGCGCGTCGGCCGCGCGGCGCGCTAGATAGCAGCGATGTGCTGCTGGTAGGCGGGGCGGCCGCAGAGGCGGTCGTACCATGCTCGAAGATGCGGCAGCGCCGGACGTTCGACCGGCAGCTTGAACCAGCGATGAATCGCATTGCCGAGCACGATGTCCGCCATCGTCAGCGCGGCACCGCCGACGAACGGGCGGTCCGCCAGCCGCTCGTTCAGGATCGCCCAGGCCTGCACAGTCTTCTGCAAGGTCGTGCGACGCTGCGCCTCGTCGATCGGCTCGAGCGGCTTTCGCAGCAACGCGCGAAACAGGACGCCCATCGGGGCAGCGATCGAGGTCTGCTGCCAGTCCATCCACCGCTCGCAGTCGGCGCGCTGCGCGAGGTCCGATGGACACAGCTTGCCCATGCCGTGGCGCGCCGCGAGGTAACGGACGATGGCGTTGGACTCCCAGAGGATGAAGCCGGCATCGTCGATCGTCGGCATCAGCCCGTTGGGATTGAGCGCGAGGTAGGCAGGTGAGCGGTTGCCGCCGAAGGTCTGCGCGATGTCGATGCGCTCGAATGCCAGGTCGAGCTCGCCGCAGCACCACAGCACTTTCTGCACGTTGCTCGACGTCTTGGTACCATAGATTTTCAGCACGTTTTCCACTCCTTCGATGCGGGTGCGGCGTCCAGCCGCGGGCTTGAATGTCGGCGGCGCAAAACAGCCGCCATCATTGTCCGGCAGACTGCAGCACGCGAATCGGCTTGCCGTCGAGGAAGGCAAGCGCGTTTTCCACGCTGTGCTGGTAGTACTCGCGGTAAACCTCGATGGCGCTGTAGCCCAGGTGAGGCGTCAGCACCACGTTGTCCGCGCGCGCCAGCGGATGACTCGGCGGCAGCGGCTCGCGATAAAACACGTCCAGGGCCGCGACGAGACGCCCCGACTGGACCGCGTCGATCAGCGCCGCCTCGTCGACCAACTGAGCTCGTGCGGTGTTGACCAGGATCGCGCCGGGCCGCAGGCGGGCGAGTTCGGCCGCGCCCAGGACGCCGCGGGTGCGATCCGAAAGGACCAGGTGCAGGCTGACGACGTCCGAGGTCGAAAGGAGCTCGTCCTTGCTCACGCGCACCGCGCCTGCGCTCGCCGCCGCCTCCGCCGTCAGGTTCTGGCTCCACGCCAGGACCTTCATGCCCAGCGCGGTGCAATACACCGCCATGCGCGAGCCGATCCTGCCCAACCCGATCAATCCGACGGTCTTGCCGTCGAGCACCGGCCCCGCCTCGGTGCCGATCTGGAAGCGGCCGTCGCGCACCGCCCTGTCGCCGGCCGGGATGCGTCTCGCCGCGGCGAGCATCAGGCCCAGTGCGAGCTCGGCGGTCGAGCTGCCCGACGGACCGCCGCCAGTAAAACAGACGATGATGCCGCGGCCGACCATGCCCGCAATGTCGACCAGCGCGGCGCGCGCGCCGGTGAGGCCGAACATCTTGAGCTTCGGCAGCCGCGCCACCAGCGATGGCGGGAAAGGCGTGCGCTCCCGCGTCGCCAGGATCACGTCGAAGTCCGCCAGTTGGCGCGCGGCATCGTCCTCGTCGGCGAACGGCGCGTCGAAAAAGCGCACGTCGGCGCGCGCCAGCAGCGGCGACCAGGCGGCACTGCGACGCGCCATGTGCTGCCAGTCGTCGAGTACGGCAATCCTGGTCACCTTGCGAACTCCATCGAATAGTCGCCGTCGCCGGACTGCAGCGGCCGCTTCAGCGATCTTGCGCGCCGGCAACCAGTCCCCGCAACCGTCTTTGGTCACGATGCCACGCTTTCACCTAGCGCGCAGCCGAGTCGGGTGGCACTTCGCGCCAGTCGGCTTCCGCGTCCGTACCGCCGAGCGCCAGGAACAGCTGGGCCGTGTCCACATAGCGCTGCGCCTTCGCCCGGACATAGCCCAGGCGCGCACCCTGGAAAAGCCGTTGCGCATCGAGCACCTGGAGCACTCCCACATTGCCGGCACGATAACTCTCCCGGGCCAGGTCGGCATTGGCGCGCGCCGAGTCCAGCGCCTTTGCCTGCGCGTCCAGCAGCTCGGCGTCGTGCTGCAGTGCCTCGAGCGCGTCGGCGACTTGCTTGAACGCCTGCAGGACCGTCTGCTGGTAATTGGCTGCGCTGGCGCGCATCGCCTCCGTCGCCGCGCGATGCTCCGCGCGCAGCGTGCCGCCATCGAACAGCGGCGCGGTCAACCCCGCGGCAAGTGAAAAAACGAGGCTCGATGGCTCGAACAGGCTCTGCAAGGTCAGCGCCTGCAGGCCGCCGCTCGCGGTGAGGTTGATGTGCGGATAGAGATCGGCCGCCGCGACACCCACGCTCGCCGTTGCAGCGTGCAACTGGGCTTCGGCCGCCAGGATGTCCGGACGCCGGTGGACGAGCTCGGAAGGCAGCGATACCGGGAGCTCCTGCGGCAGCGACAACGCGCTCAAGTCGAACGGCGATGGCGTCCGGTTCGCCGGCGCCCTGCCCGCCAGGATCGCCAGCGCATGCTGCGCGACGCTGACCTGCTGGCGCAGCGGCGGCAGAAGCGTCTGGTCGTTGGCCAGCTGGCTTTGCGCGCTCAGCACATCGACGCGCGCCACGCTGCCGGCGTCGAACGATGCCTGCACGAGATCGAGGTTGCGCCGATCGTCGGCGAGCAGGCTCTCGATCGCCGCCATTTGCGCTCGCGCCGACATGACGGCCATCGCTTGCATGACGACGTTGCCAGTGAGCGCGAGGCGGGCGGCCCGGAGCTGCTGCGCCTGGAAGTCGGCAAGCGCCTGGCGCTGTTCGACGGAGCGGGCCGCGCCGCCGGTGTAATCCAGCGCATAGCTGACCGACGGCCCGACCGCGAAATAATTGAATGGTGGCAATGGTGCCGCCGGCCCGAGAAACTGCGCGCCGTACTTCTGTCGTCCGACGCCGGCGCCCAGCATCACTTGCGGATACAGCGTGCCGGCCTGCGCCACGACCAGCGCCTGAGCCTGCGCCAGCGTCGCGCTGGCGGCGACCAGCGTCGGGCTCCCCGCCAGCGCCTGGAGGACGGCGGCGTCGAGCTCGTTCGAGCGGAACAATGTCCACCAGTCCGCCGAAGCCCTCGCGCCGAGGCTCACGTGCTGACGCGGCTCCTGCGGGGTCCCGGCGAGTCCGGGAGGAAGCCGGGTTTCGTCTTCGTTCGCGGTGTAGCGGTCCGCCGCGGGCGCGTCGGGACGCTTGAACTCGGGTCCGACCGCACAAGCCGCAACGGCCAACCCGACCAGCACCGGAGCCGCTGCCCGCAGCAGCGACCGTGCGATCGCGTCGATCGGGAGGCGGAATCTCATGACCCCTGCCGGCGGGCGGCCTAGTCGATCGCGACCGGCGCGCCGTTTCGCGGCCGTGCATCGCGCAATACCAGGACGAGCGGAATGACGCACAGGGTCAATATCAGCATCATCTGGAAGTCGTCGTTGTACGCAATCATCGCGGCCTGCTCGGTGACCAGATGATTGAGCGTGGCGAGCCCCGCCGCCGAGCTCAATCCATCTGGCCCGATTTGTGGTGGCAGGATGCGCGTGTACGGCGTGATGTGCTCGGCCAGCGTCGAATGGACGATCTGGGTGTTGCGCGTGAGCATGATCTGCACGATGGAAATGCCGATGCTGCTGCCGATATTGCGCATCAGATTGAAGACGGCCGTGCCTTCGTTGCGCAGTTTCGTCGGCAGGGTCGCGAACGCCACCGCGGCCAGCGGGACATACGCGAACCCGGTGCCGATTCCCTGGATGACACCCGACCAGACGATCAGGCTGCTGTCCATCAGCAGCGAAAAACCGGTCATCTGCCACAGCGACCAGGCGGTCAGCAGGAAGCCGAACGCGATGATCAGGCGCACGTCCATGCGCCCGACGAGACGACCGACCTTGCGACGAGCCTCTTCGCCTTCTTGAGGTCGTAGCGGTACAGATGGTGCGGCCGGTACGACGGATAGCCCGGCGGAAGGATGTTCTCGGTCGCCTGGGCGAAAAGAGGGCCGCCGGCGAGGTGCACGAGCCGCTTCCGCGAGATCGCGTAGTTGACGGCCCGCCGCACCGCGACGTTGTCGAACGGCGCGACACGCGTGTTCATGAAGAAGTAGGAGAGGTTCGGCGGCGTGAAGACCTTGAGCCGGTCCGCGTAGTGCCTCTCGATACCCGGCAGCCGCTTGCTCGAGATCGGCCAGTAGCTCATCCAGTCGTCCTTGCCGCTCAAGACCGCGCGGAGCGCCGCGTGGGCTGTTTGGACGATGTCCCACGTCACGCGGTCGGGGTTGCCAACCGGGACGTAGCCGTGGAAGCGCCACGCCTGGAAGTGCGGGTTCCGGGCCTCGACGATCCGGCCATGCGGTTGATAGCTCACGATCTGGTACGGGCCAGTCGCCGGGAGCGGATGAAGGGTCGTAT
>JBOIGD010000114.1:0-3162 GCA_050742615.1 Casimicrobiaceae bacterium
CGCCCCGGCGCAGGCCGGGGCCCAATCAGCGATGCCGGCATACGAGGCACCGCGCCTTGGATCCCGGCCTAGCCGGGATGACAGTTTCGTTAGCCGACCTCACGCAGCCGCGCGACGTAGCGCGCGACCATGTCCGCTTCCAGGTTCACCGGCGCACCGACGGCAAGACCGCCGAGCGTCGTCGCAACCAGTGTATGCGGGATCAGATTGACTGCAAAGCGTCGCCCTTCGACGGCGTTGATGGTGAGACTCACGCCGTCGACGGCGACCGACCCCTTGCCGGCGATGAACCGGGCGAGCTCCGCGGGCGCCTCGATCTCGAGCCCGGCGCTCGCGCCCTCGCCCAGCCGCTCGAATCGCGTCACCGCGCCGACCCCGTCGACATGGCCCGCCACCAGATGACCGCCGAGCCGGTCGGAAAGTTGCAGCGCCTTTTCCAGGTTGACCGCGCCGGGGCGATCGAGGCGCGCCGTGCAACGCAATGTCTCGGCAGAGACATCGAAGGCGAGCATCATTCGGTCGATGCCGACAACCGTCAGGCAGCAGCCGCTGACGGCGACGCTGTCGCCGACCGCCACGTCGCGCAGGTCGAGCGCGGCCGCGTCGACCGCCAGCCTCACGCCGTCCGCCACGGGCTGCGCCGCGGTGATCCGGCCGACCGCCTGCACGATGCCGGTGAACATCAGCGCTCGACCCTTGCGACGATGCGCCAGTCGGTGCCGATGGCATCGACGCCGACGATCCGCAGCGTCTTGCGCTCGGCCAGCCGAGCGAGCGGCGCCGGCAGCGCGAACATGCCGCGCGCGCCCTCGCCCAGGATGCAAGGCGCGACGTAGACCAGCAGCTCGTCGACCAGGCCGGCGGCGAGGAGCGCGCCGTTGAGCCTCGCACCGGCCTCGACGTGGAGCTCGTTGACGCCGCGCGCGGCGAGCGCGGCGAGCATCGCGCCGAGGTCGATCCTGCCGTCGCGATCGGGCAGGACCAGCGTCTGCACGTTGGCCGGCCACGCGGCCTTCGGCGGCGACGCGGTCACGACGATCACTTCGCCCGTGGCCAATAGCCGCGCCGTCGCCGGCAGCTCGCCGTGCCGGTCGACGACCACTTTCAGCGGCTGGCGCGGCGTGTCGATCGCGCGCACGGTGAGCTGCGGATCGTCGTGCTGCACGGTGCCGATGCCGGTCAGGATCGCGCAGGCCCTCGCCCGCCAGGCGTGCCCGTCGGCGCGCGCTTCCTCGCCGGTGATCCACTGGCTCTCGCCGTTCTCGAGCGCGGTGCGACCGTCGAGGCTGGCGGCGATCTTGACGCGCACCCACGGCCGGCCGTGCTCGACGTTCATCAGCCAGCCGGGATTAAGCTCGCGCGCCTCCTTTTCGAGACGGCCCACCGAGACGTCGACTCCTGCCTCCCGCAGCCGCGCCGCGCCGTGCGCCGCCGGCGGATACGGATCGGTCATCGCGGCGACGACGCGCGCCACGCCGGCGGCGAGCAGGGCCTCGCTGCAGGGCCCCGTCCTGCCCTGATGGTTGCATGGCTCGAGCGTGACGTACGCGGTGGCGCCGCGCGGATCGTTGCCGCGCGCCCGCGCATCGGCCAGCGCGCGCACCTCGGCGTGCGCCTCGCCCGCCCGTTCGTGCCAGCCTTCGCCGACGACGCGCCCGTCGCGCACCAGAACGCAGCCGACGCGCGGATTGGGCGTCGTCGTGTACAGGCCGCGTTCCGCGAGCTCCAGCGCGCGCGCCATGAACGCGCGATCGCCGTCGTGGGCTTTCATCGCAGGATCGGAGGCTGCCAAGAGCGACCGCGGGTCCGGCAGCGGCACAGCTTCAGCGCGGCTTGCGCCGGACGGGCGCCGGCTCGACTTCCTGCAGCGCGTCCCTGAAGTCGGCCACGTCCTGGAAGCTGCGGTAAACCGAAGCGAAGCGGATGTAGCCCACCTTGTCCAGCTTGTAGAGTTCCTGCATCACCATCTCGCCGACCTGGCGCGACGGGATCTCGCGTTCGCCAAGGGCAAGCACCTGCTGGACGATCCGCTCGACGGCCTGGTCGACGTACTCGGTGGGCACCGGCCGCTTGTGCAACGCGCGCTGAAAGCCGCTGCGAATGCGGTGCGCGTCGAAGTCGGACCGCGTGCCGTTCTGCTTGACGATCTGCGGCAGCCGCAGCTCCGCCGTCTCGTAGGTTGTGAAGCGCTTCTGGCACGCGGGGCAGCGGCGCCGGCGGCGGATCGAATCGCCCGCCTCGGACACGCGCGAATCGACGACCTGCGTGTCCGCGCTGCCGCAGAACGGGCACTTCATGTGAGCCGGTAGACCGGAAGGCGCACCGTCAGCATGGCGAGCGCTTTGATCACGCGATCGCGCGTACGGGTGTCCGACGGCGCGTCGAGCACGTCGGCGATCAGGTGCGCGAGCTGCTCGCATTCGATCTCGGTGAAGCCCCGCGTCGTGATCGCGGGGCTGCCGATGCGAACCCCGCTGGTGACGAACGGCTTTTCGGGATCGTTCGGGATCGCGTTCTTGTTGACGGTGATGTGCGCCGCCGACAAAGCGGCCTCGGCGTCCTTGCCGGTAATCTTCTTCGCGCGGAGGTCGACCAGGAACAGGTGCGAATCGGTCCCGCCGGAGACGATGCGGAGCCCCCTCTCCTGCAGAACGCGCGCCAGCACGCGCGCGTTCTCGATCACGCGCTCCTGGTAAATCCTGAAGTCGTGCGCCAGCGCCTCCTTGAACGCCACCGCCTTGGCCGCGATCACGTGCATCAGCGGCCCGCCCTGCAGCCCGGGGAATACGGCCGAGTTGATCTGCCGTTCGTGCTCGGTGCCGGCCAGGATGAATCCGCCGCGCGGGCCGCGGAGCGTCTTGTGCGTCGTGCTGGTGACGAAATGGGCGATCCCGACCGGGCTGGGATAGACGTCGGCGGCGATCAAGCCCGCGTAATGCGCCATGTCGACCATCAGGAAGGCACCGACCGAATC
Organism: Casimicrobiaceae bacterium; assembly: GCA_050742615.1. Classification (GTDB taxonomy): domain Bacteria; phylum Pseudomonadota; class Gammaproteobacteria; order Burkholderiales; family Casimicrobiaceae; genus PALSA-1003. The sequence goes on from JBOIGD010000114.1 coordinate 2,975, forward strand.
CGCGATCGCCCGGAATCGCCTCCAGTCGATGACACGCGAATAGGCGGAAGCGCCGGCGATGATCAGCTTGGGCTTGTGCTGATGCGCCGCTCGCTCGGCGGCATCGTAGTCGATCAGCTCGGTGACCGGGTCCAGTCCGTAGGCGACGACGTTGAACCACTTGCCCGACATGTTGACCGGCGAGCCGT
>JBOIGD010000115.1:0-9940 GCA_050742615.1 Casimicrobiaceae bacterium
ACCGGCGTCAAGGTGTTCAACTGGCTCGCCACGATGTGGAAGGGCTCGATGACCTTCGAGACGCCGATGCTGTTCGCGATCGGCTTCATCTTCCTGTTCACGATGGGCGGCTTCACCGGCCTGGTGCTGGCCATCGTTCCGGTCGACATCAGCCTGCACGACACTTATTACGTGGTCGCCCACTTCCACTACGTGCTGGTCGCCGGCTCGCTGTTCGCCTTCTTCGCCGGCATCTACTACTGGCTACCGAAATGGACCGGCCGCATGTACGACGAGACGCTGGGCAAATGGCATTTCTGGATGTCGTTCATTTTCTTCAACGTCACGTTCTTTCCGATGCACTTCCTGGGCCTGGCCGGCATGCCGCGGCGCGTCCCGGACTACGCCACGCAGTTCACCGACTGGAACGCGGTCGCCTCGATTGGCGCCTTCGGCTTCGGTCTGTCGCAGCTGATCCTGCTGGTCGCGGTCGTCAAGGCGATCCGCAGCGGCCCGCCGGCGGCGGCCCGGCCGTGGGAGGGCGCGGACACGCTCGAATGGACGCTGCCCTCGCCGGCGCCGTACCACACGTTCGAAACGCCGCCGGTCGTGAAATAGCCGCGGACGACCAGCCGATGGATCGGAAAGGAACGAGGCCCTCCCAGCAGGCGGCCAACCTGCGGACCGCGGCGATATTGCTGTCGGTCGCGGTCGTGTTCTTCTGCGGCATCATACTGGCGCAGTACTCGGGCGTCCCGGCCGTCGCGATCGGCGTCCTCGGCTTCGCCATCGTCGGTTTCCTCGCCGTCGCGATCGGCCGCAACGTCGGCAAGCGGGGGCACGAGTGAGCCTTCGCGATCCCGACGCCGCGCCGGACGCGGCGCGGCGCGCCAATCGGCGGATGGTCGTGAGGCTGGGCCTCGTCGTCGCCGTGATGTTCGGCTTCGGTTTCGCGCTGGTGCCGTTCTACGAGCAGATCTGCAAGGCAACCGGGCTGCGCGACATCGGCAGCGCGGACCGCGTGACCAACACGCAGGTCGACGCCTCGCGCACCGTCCGGCTGGAGTTCGACGCCAACGTGCGCAAGCTGCCGTGGACGTTCCGGCCAGTGACGCCGTTCGTCGACGTGCATCCCGGCGCGGTGACGCAGGTGCTCTACGAGGTCGAGAACACGACCGATCGGCCTCTGACGGGGCAGGCGGTGCCGAGCTACGGCCCGCAGCTCGCCGCCGCCTATTTCAAGAAGCTCGAATGCTTCTGCTTCAGGCAGCAGTCGTTCGCGCCGCACGAGAAGCGGCAGATGCCGGTAGTGTTCGTCGTCGATCCGGCTCTGCCGCGCGACGTCGGCACGATCACCCTGTCGTACACGTTCTTCGAGGTCGATGGCACCAAGTCATAGCCCGCTCGCACGAGGCGAACGCGGCCGGCAATCAACAGGGAACCGGAAGACAGACATGAACACGACTCCGACCGGCGCAGCGCCGTATTACTACATACCCCAGCCCTCGTACTGGCCGATCACCGGCTCGTGCGCGCTGCTCCTGATGGGCCTCGGCGCCGCGTGCTGGTTCAATTCATACGCCTTCGGCCCCTGGCTCGTCCTGGCAGGATTCTGCGTGCTGCTGACGATGATGTTCGGCTGGTTCGGCCGGGTGATCGACGAGTCCGAGCGCCGTGTGTACAACGCGCGCGTCGACGTCTCGTTCCGCTGGGGCATGAGCTGGTTCATCTTCTCCGAGGTGATGTTCTTTTCCGCCTTCTTCGGCGCGCTTTTCTACGTGCGCAACCTGTCGGTGCCGGACCTGGGCGGACTGGAGGCCAAGCTGCTGTGGCCGGATTACACCGCCGCGTGGCCGACCAACGGCCCGTATCTGAAGGACGCGTTCACGCCGATGGCGGCGATCGGCATCCCGCTGCTGAACACGATCATCCTGGTCAGCTCGGGCGGCACGCTGACGATCGCCCACCATGCGCTGAAGGCAGGACACCGCGGAGCGCTCAAGCTCTGGCTGTTCATCACCATCGTGCTCGGCTTCACCTTCCTCGGCCTGCAGGCCTACGAGTACACGCACGCGTACAGCGAGCTCAACCTCAAGCTGTCGACAGGGGTGTACGGATCGACGTTCTTCATGCTCACGGGCTTCCACGGCTTCCACGTCACGATCGGCGCGATCATGCTGTCGGTGATGCTCGCGCGGGCGTTCCGCGGCCACTTCGACGCGTCGCATCACTTCGCGTTCGAGGCGGCAGCGTGGTACTGGCACTTCGTCGACGTCGTGTGGCTGCTGCTGTTCATCCTGGTGTACTGGATGTAGACCGCAACGCGGCGCCCGTCCCGACACGGCGCGTCCGCCGCGGATCGCCGGCCGCCTTTCTAGCGCAGGCCGGTTTCGCCAATCCAGCCGAGCTTGTAGCTGACCACCAGAAAGACCAGCAGGCATGCCGACAGCGCCACGCGGATGGCCAATGCCGTCACCATCCGGTTGCCCTCGCCGCGATCGTGGTAGAGCAGATAGAGCGCCCGGCCCAGCATGCCGACGATCAGCAGCAGGAGGGCGATGACGATGATCCGGATCAAAGGGGGCTCGGGGACGCCGGCAAAGCGGGAACCGGCAGTCTAGTGCAAGGCCCGGCCCGATGCCAATGTCGCCACGCGAATCATTTTTCCGCCGCCGCTTTCGTCCGACGCCGTGGCCGACGCTGGGAATGGTCGTGTTGGTCGTCGCGACGATCGGCCTCGGCAACTGGCAGCGGCATCGGGCGCAGGACAAGCAATCGCTGCGCGATCAGTACCAGGCCGCCTTGCACGCTCCGCCGCTCGAGCTCAACGCGGACGGGGCCGACCTCGCCGCCCCGGCTGCGCTTCGTTTCCGCGCGATTCGCGTGCGGGGCGCGTTCGAGGCCGCGCATCAGGTGCTGATCGACAACAAGGTGCATGCCGGCCGCGCCGGCTTCGACGTGGTCACGCCGCTCAAGACAACCGACGGCTCGCGCTACGTGCTGGTCGATCGCGGCTGGGTCGCGCAAGGTGCGGTGCGCGCCGAGTTGCCCCGCGTGCCGCCGCCGGCGGGTCCGGTCGTCGTCGGCGGCCGGATCAACCTGCCGCCCGCGCGCTATCTCGAGCTCGGGCCCGATACGAATCCGGGTCCGGTGCGCGAAAACCTCGACATCGCTCGCTTCGCGGCGAGCACCGGGTTCCCGCTGCTGCCGTTCATCATCGAGCAGACCGGCGATACCGGCGACGGACTGCTGCGCGACTGGCCGGCGCCGGACTTCGGCATCGAGCAGCACCGCAGCTACATGGTGCAATGGTATTCGCTGGCCGCGCTGGGCGTGGCTCTCTGGCTGGGGCTCAACTGGCGGAAGCGGCCCGATGACGCCGCGCGGCCATAAGGTGCGGCCGCCGCGCACGCTGCTGCTGATCGCGGCAGTCGCGCTGGCGCCGATCGTCGCCTCGTACGCCGCCTACTACTGGTTCACGCCGTCGGACCGCATCAACTACGGCGAGCTTCTGGAAACGGCGCCGGCGCCGCTCGTCAACGGGCTCGACGCGGACGGGCGCGCGTTCTCGCTCGCCGACCTGCGCGGCAAATGGGTGCTGCTGGTCGTGAGTCCCGCGGGCTGCGCCGAGGGCTGCGCACGCGCGCTCTACGCGACCCGGCAGGCGCGCACGATCCAGGGCCGGCAACAGGATCGCGTGGTCCGCCTGCTGTTGCAGACGCCGGACGCGCCGCCGCTGATGCCGGCGCTCGCGGCCGCGCATCCGGGACTCGTCGTCGTACGCGCCGACGCCGTCCAACTCGCGCGGCTGCCGCTGGATGCGCCAGCCGGCGCCGGTATCCTGCTGCTCGACCCGCGCGGCAACCTGGTCCTGCGCTACGGCGCGGATCCGGACATCCGGCGCCTCGCCAACGATCTGCAGCGCGTCCTGAACGCCTCGCAGATCGGTTGAGCGACAGTGGTAAAATTAGACCACCGAATCCCGCGCCGCCCCGATGACCGCCATTGCACTCGCCGAAGACCGCGTGCGCCAGTTTCTGGCGCTGACCAAGCCGCGCGTGGTTTCGCTGATCGTGTTCACGGCGGTGATCGGCATGTTCCTTGCCGCGCCGGGAGCCCCGCCGCTCAACGCGGTGGTCTTCGGCACACTGGGCATCGCGCTGGTCGCCGGCGCCGCGGCGGCGATCAACTGCCTGGTCGAGCAGAAAATCGATGCGGTGATGGCGCGTACCCGCGCCCGGCCGCTGCCGCGCGGCGAGCTCAACTCGGTGGAGACGCTGGTGTTCGCATGCATCGTCGGCACGGCGGGCCTGGCGGTCCTGCACGTCATGGTCAATCCGCTGACCATGTGGCTGACCTTGGCGACCTTCGTCGGCTACGCGATCATCTACACGGTGCTGCTCAAGCCGGCCACGCCGCAGAACATCGTCATCGGCGGCGCGTCGGGGGCGATGCCGCCGGTGCTCGGCTGGGCCGCCGTCGCGAACCACGTTCCGCCCGAAGCGCTGATCCTGTTCCTGATCATTTTCCTCTGGACGCCGCCGCATTTCTGGTCGCTGGCCCTCTATCGCGCCAAGGAATACGCGACAGCGGGACTGCCGATGCTGCCGGTTACGCACGGGTCGGCGTACACGCGTCTGCACATCGTGCTCTACACGGCGGCACTGATCGCGGTGACGCTGCTGCCGTTTGCGATCCGCATGAGCGGATACCTGTATCTGGCGGCGGCGCTCGTACTGGGCGCGATATTCGCGGGCTACGCGGTGGCGCTGCTGCGACGCTACAGCGATTCGCTCGCCCGCCGCACGTTCCGCTATTCGATCGTCTATCTCGCCGCGCTCTTTTCGGCGCTGCTGATCGATCACTATTGGCGCTGATGGTGCGCCTGCTCGCCGCCGCGCTGCTGGCTCTGGCGGTTGCCGCCTGCGGCCCGGCCACGCCGAAATTCGAAGGCTCCGACGTCACCGGCGCGAGCTTCGGCCGCGACTTCAGGCTCACCGATCAGAACGGCAGGACGCGCACGCTGGCCGACTTCCGCGGCAAGGCGGTGGTCATCTTCTTCGGCTATACGCAATGCCCGGATTTCTGTCCGACGACGCTTTCCGAGCTGGCCGCCGCCATGAAGGAGCTCGGCGCCGATGCGAGGCGCGTGCAGGTCCTTTTCGTCACCGTCGACCCGGAGCGAGACACGCCCGAGGTGCTGGCGCACTACGTCCCGGCGTTCGACCCGTCGTTCCTCGGCCTGTACGGGGACGCCGCGGCCACCGCCGAAGTCGCCAGGGAATTCAAGATCATCTATCAGAAGCAGCCGGGCCGCGAGCCCGGCAGCTACACGCTCGATCATTCGGCCGGGTCGTACATTTTCGACCCGCAGGGGCGGCTGCGCGTCTACGAGAACTACGGCCCCGGCCCCGACGTCTACGCCCACGATCTGCGCGAAGTGCTGAAGCCCGCGGCTTGAGGGCAGGCCCGGCGAGGCTCGCCCGCGGCGACGATTATGCAGACTACCGTCCAGGATGCCTTTGCCCTTGCGGCGCGGCACGAAGCCGGCGGCAGGCGCGCCGACGCGCGGGCGATCTACGAGCAGATACTGGCGGCGATGCCCGAGCATCCGGGCGCGCTGCTGCGGATTGCCGAGCAGGACCTCGGCGCCGGCGACGTCGAGGCGGCGCGCGAACGTCTGGGACGCGCGCTCGCGGCCGCACGCGAGCAGTCGTTGCCGGCGCACGAGATCTGGCTGGCACTCGGCCGCGCGCACCTGGCGCGCGGGGAGCGCGACGCGGCGGTGGCCGCCGTCGAGCAGGCGCTGGTGCCGCCGTCCGCAAGCGCGGCGACGGCGGCGAGGCTCGGTCAGCTCGCCCTCGACGCCGGAAGTTTCACCGCGGCGGAGCGCTGCTTCCGGGCGGCAGCCGAGCGCAGCGAACGCTACGCAGCCGCGGCGAGCGGCCTGGCGCTGGCCTTGAGCGCGCAGAAGCGCACGGCCGAGGCGCTCGCGGCGGCGAGGCGCGGCGTCGAGCTCGCGCCGGAAGACGCCAGCGTCTGGCGCGTCCTCGCGCACGTGGCGCTCGAATCCACCGCGCCGGAGGAGGCGCAGCGCGCGGCGCGCGACGGTCTGGCGCGGCATCCGGCCGACGTGGCGCTGCTGCACATCCTGGGCAGGGCGCAGAAGGCCGCCGGCGCGCTCCCCGACGCCCGCGCGACGCTGGAGCGAGCCACGGTGCTCGCGCCGGACGATGCCGGCCTGTGGACCACGCTAGGCGCGACCTGCCTGGACTTGAACGACGCAGCCCAGGCACGGCGCCATCTGGATCGCGCGATCGAGCTCGGCGCCGGGACCGGCGAGGTATGGGACAACCTGGGGCTCGCCTGTCGCGCCGCCGGCGACGAGGCGGCCGCGGTGGCGGCGTTCGAGCAGGCGTTGCAGGCCGCCCCGGCGCTGACGCCGGCGCTGGCGAATCTGGTCCATGCGCAGCAGTACCTGTGCGAGTGGAATGCGCTCGAGGACAGCGAGCGCCGCCTCGTCGCCACGCTCGACGATCCGTCAGCGGATCCGCGCTGGCCTCCGTTCGTGGCCCTGGCGATGCCGCTCACCGGCGCGCAGCAACTCGCGGTCGCAAGGCGCTGGTCGCGCGCGATGCTGCCGGCGCCGGCAGCGCGCAGGCGGCCGGCGCCGCGCGGCAAGCGGTTGCGCGTCGGCTACCTGTCGGGCAGCTTTCACGAGCATCCGACGGCGCGCCTGATGGTCGGGCTGTTCGAGGAGCACGACAAGGATCGCTTCGAAGTCACCGGCTACAGCTATGGCCCCGACGACGGCAGCGCGCTTCGCGCCCGCGTGTGCGCCGCGTTCGAGCACTGGCGCGACGTACGCGCGCAGTCGGACGCCGACATCGCACGCACGATCCGCGACGACGGCATCGATCTCCTGATCGAGCGCAAGGGACACACGCGCGGCGGCCGGCTGGGCATCCTGGCATCGCGTCCGGCGCCGGTCCAGATCCACTACATGAGCTTCCCCGGGACGATCGGCTACGACGCCGTCGACGGCGCGATCGTCGACGCCGAGGTCGTGCCGCCCGGCGCGGAAGCCGAATTTCACGAGCGCGTGTGGCGGCTTCCGCGCTGCTATTACGTCAACGACGCGAGGCGCGGCCGGCCGGCGCCGAGCTCGCGTCGCGACAACGGCCTGCCGGACGACGCGCTGGTGCTCGCCTGCCTGAATCAGACCTACAAGCTGCGCCGGCCGTTTTTCGCGATCTGGATGGAAGCGCTGCGCGCGCGATCCGGCGCGGTGCTATGGCTAATTGCCGGGCATCCGCTGGCGCAGGCCAATCTTCGCGCCGAAGCCGCGCGCGCCGGCGTCGATCCGGCGCGTTTGATATTCGCGCGCGCCGCGCCGCAGGACGCGCATATCGCCCGGCTCGGCTGCGCCGACCTGGCGCTCGACACGCTGCCTTACGGCGCGCATACCACCGGGGCCGATGCGCTGTGGGCCGGCGTGCCGATGCTGACCTGCCGCGGCGTCACCTTCGCGGGCAGGGTCGGCGCAAGCCTGCTGCTCGAAGCCGGATTGCCTGCACTGGTCGCGAGCTCGCTGCCGGAATATCGCGCGACACTGCTCGCGCTCGTCGCCGACCGTGACGCCTTGCAGGGTCACCGAGCGCATCTCCAGATGCGCCGCGACGACAATTCGCTGTTCGACACCGCCGCCTTCGCGCGCGACTGGGAGGCGCTGCTGCTCGCGATCTACGACGACGCATCGCGCGGCGGCAATCAGCCCACGGCCCCGGCGATTCGGAAGGACGCGGCTGCGACCTGAGGCTCAGCGCTCGATCAACTCGATCTTGTAGCCGTCCGGGTCCTGGACGAACGCGATGACCGTCGTGCCGCCCTTGACCGGCCCGGCCTCGCGGGTGACGGTGCCGCCCTTGGCGCGGACTTGCGCGCACGCGTCGGCCGCGTTCGGGACCTCGATCGCGATGTGGCCGAATCCGTCGCCCGGCTCGTAGCGCTCGACGCCGTAGTTGTATGTCAGCTCCAGCACCGCCTGCGTCGATTCGTCACCGTAACCGACGAACGCAAGCGTGTACTTCTGCGCCGGCCGGTCGGTCGTGCGCAGAACTTTCATCCCCAGAACGCCGGTATAAAAGGCAACCGACCGCTCGAGGTCGCCTACTCGCAGCATGGTGTGCAGGATGCGCATCGCTCTCGCCTTTTTTCAGAATTCGACCAGCTCGTAATCTTCCTTGCGCGCGCCGCAATCGGGGCAGGTCCAGTTGGGCGGGACATCTTCCCATCGGGTGCCGGGCGGTATGCCGGTGTCGGGGTCGCCGAAGGCCTCGTCATAGATATGACCGCAGATCAGGCACATGTATTTTTTCATTCGGGGACGGCTCGACTGGAGTAAAATCACATTTTAGCAAGCATTTCGCTGGCGCCCGCGCCGGTGAAGGCAGTTTCACCACAACCCGGTTGCAACGAGAGCGCCGCCGCAATGTCGCAGCCGTCCGACGCCGAATCCGATTTCCCACCGATTGTGCTGACCTTCGCCGCGTCCGATCCGTCGGGCGGCGCCGGCGTCCAGGCCGACATCCTGACGCTCGCCAGCATGGGCTGTCATCCGCTGTCGGTGATTACCGCCATCACGGTGCAGGACACGCTTGGGGTCGAAGCGGTGCAGCCGATCGAGGCCGACTGGGTTGCCGACCAGGCGCGCTGCCTGCTCGAGGATATGCCGGTCGATGCGTTCAAGATCGGCGCACTGGGCAGCGTCGAGAACATCGCCGCGATCGCCGAGATCCTCTCCGATTATCCGGACGTTCCGCTGATCCTCGACCCGGTGCTCGCATCCGGGCGCGGCGATGAGCTGGCCAACGACGAGATGCTGCACGCGCTGCGTGAGCTGCTGCTGCCGCGGACGACGATCCTCACGCCGAACAGCATGGAGGCGCGGCGGCTCGCCGACGTCGAGGACGAGGACGAGCCGTCGCTCGCCACCTGCGCGGAGCGGCTGATCGAGAGCGGCTGCGAATTCGTATTGATCACCGGCACTCACGAGGCGACCCCGCAGGTGGTCAATACCCTTTATGGCAAGAGCGGCGTCGTGCGCAGCGACAGCTGGCAGCGGCTGCCCGGCACCTATCACGGTTCGGGCTGCACGCTCGCCTCGGCGATCGCGGCGATGCTGGCCAACGGCCTGGAGTTGCCCGAGGCGGTGCGCGAAGCGCAGGACTACACCTGGCATGCGCTGCAGAAGGCCTATCGGCCGGGGATGGGACAACACATCCCCGATCGCCTGTTCTGGGCGCGCGAGGATGAGGCCGAGCCGCGTGTCGAGGATGCCCCGAACGCGCCGGCGGCGTCCGACCTGCATCACCATTGAGGTTGCGCCGGTGGCCGCGCTGCGCGAGGCACGATCGCGGACGAAGCTCGCCGGGCTTTACGCGCTGACCCCCGATCTCGACGATACCCGCGTGCTGCTGGCGCGCACGGCGGCGGCGCTGGCCGGCGGCGCGTCGGCGATCCAGTATCGCAACAAGATTGCGCCGGCCGCGCTCAGGGTGGAGCAGGCGTCGGCATTGCGCGCGCTATGCACGGCGCGCGATGCGATCTTCATCGCCAATGACGATGTCGAGCTCGCCCGCGCGGTTGGCGCCGACGGCGTTCACCTCGGCCGCGGCGACGCGAGCGTCGCGGCCGCGCGCGCCCGCCTCGGGTCGTCCGCGATCATCGGTGTGTCGTGCTACGACTCCATCGCGCGTGCCGAGGATGCGGTCGAGGCCGGCGCCGACTACGTCGCGTTCGGCAGCTTCTACCCGTCGCGGGTGAAGCCGGGCGCAGTTCGCGCGGAGCCGCGGCTGATCTCCGCCGCGAAAGCGCGCTGGCCGATCGGCGTCGTCGCCATCGGCGGCATCACCGCGGCGAATGCCGCGCCGCTGGTCGCCGCCGGCGCCGATGCGCTCGC
>JBOIGD010000116.1:0-15418 GCA_050742615.1 Casimicrobiaceae bacterium
ATGTACATAGACGATGTGCGGATCTCATCGATCCCCGACGACCGTGTCGAAGTCACCGCGATGTGTGACGGCCGTTCCCTGCATTACCGAATTCCAGCGTCACATTTTCGGCCGCAGGCCGTCGGCGACGCCCTTCTGATATCTACACTAGCGCCGGCAATGCGTGCTATGTCTCCATTGCACCTACCTTCGAATGTGCCGGTTTCCTCGCGGCTTGTTGAACAACTCGATGGGATTCAACGTATATACGCGGGCTGGAATGCGGGCCTTAAGCAAGTGCGGCTGGACGCCACGCTGTACGAGCCGATGCCCTCGGACGGCCCGGCCGGCCTGTTCTACGCGGGCGGCGTCGACTCGTCCTACAGTCTGCTGACTCACCTCGAGGATGTGGACTTGCTGATCATCGTCTTTGGTTTTGACCATACGTTAGCCGAAGACGAGGCAGCGGCGAACCTCAAGAGAAATAGTCAATTTGCCCAGCGATTCGGCAAAGTGTTAATTCCTGTGGAGACCAATCATAGCCGTTTCGTACGCGAATTGGGCGTTAGCCGCACATTCGTTCACGGAGCCACTCTGGCTTCCATCGCTCTGCTGCTCGGACTAAGCCGCTGCTTCATTGCATCTAGCCACGCGACAGGTAACGTGCGGCCTGACGGCTCGCATCCGTTGCTGGACCATCGTTTTTCCAATGGGGTGACCGAGATAATCCATGATGATATTTCAGTGACGCGCCTTCAAAAGACTTGGACTATTGCGAAACACGCGGATGTTCTTGCAAATCTCCGCGTTTGCTGGGAGTTTCCGAACGAGAATTGCGGTGCGTGTCCGAAGTGTCTGCGCACAATGATCGCGTTGCGCCTATGTGGAAGCAATGGACCATTCCCAACATTGAAAGACGTAGGGCGTATACGAGCTATGGCTGCACGCTCGGAGGTCGAATATGTGGTGGACTTGCTGATGGCAGCGCACGCCCAAGGCGACGCAGAAGCTGAACGAGAGTTAAAGAAGGGTCTAAGGATCCAAGACTGGAAAGAAGCGCTGCGCTTTCTCGATAGGGCGCTTGCCGGCGGCGCGCTGCGGGGGTTCCGCCGCTGGCGGCGCGATACCGAGATCGGACTCGTCAAGGTCGAGCTTCGGCCCGATCTCGATCTGCAGTGAATGACCGCCCGGTGCAGCGTATTCGTTAGGTTCCGAAAATCCGTCGCCAGTACTCTTCGGTCATCAGGAACGGCGCGTAGAGGGGTGGATCCCATCGCGCGTTCGCCTCGATGAGAAGCGGACCATCAGCGGTAAGCGCTATGTCCCAGCCGAGCGTTGGCAGCTCGGCAAAACAGCGCTGGCCGGTCTTGGCCAGCTCGATGGCTTCGGCCCAATGCGGGAGCCTGAATCCGTCAAACGCAATGCCGGCGTCGGGATGCGTGGCCACTCGCCTCATGCCCGATCCGCACTCGTGGATGTTCACCGCTCCGCGCAGGACCCCGTCGTCGCGGTCGCCATAGGCGATCAAATTGCCGGTGGTGCCCATCGAGAAGTTGTCGCTGATGGTCGCGCCAGCAAGAATCTTGATCATGTAGAACAGTATCGATACGCGACCATCCGCTTCGAGCAGGGTATTGACGCGCAGCGTCTGAAGACCTCGCCGGCCGCTCAGCGCGGCGAGCCTGGCGTCGTCGAATACGCGACGCTGAATGACGATGTCGGCATCGCCGGCCGCCGGGGAAAGGACCAATGCCAGGCCGCCGATGTCGTACGCCACCGCGCGGTCCGTGCGGTGGAAGCTGTTGCCGCGACGATCAAAAGCGACGAATCCCGAGCCGTAGGCGCCATCCTTGTCCTTGACGATGAAGTCGTGCGGCAGTCGCGATGTCAGATAATCGCGCCAGGCTCGATCGCCTTCGATCAAATCCCCGTCGGCATCGTAGCGGCGCCCATCCCGGGTCCAGGCATAGGTGTCGGGAATGGGCAGGCCTTTTCGACGGCAGATCGCATAGAACTCGTCCTTGCTCTCGGTCAGGTGCTGGCGTGCGGGCGGATTGAACCTCGCCAGCTTCGCCAGCGAGCGCTCCTTGCTGATCAGGACCGGAATCCGGGTGGTGATCGACGGCACGAACAAGCCGTAGCCGACGATCTCCTTGCGGGAGAACTGTCCGGCGAAATAGAGATAGGCCGATCGCAGCAGCGCCGTCGGATAGGGCACGCGATAAAATGCCGCAGCACGGCGGAGGGCGGCGAGAAACGCCGCGACCTTGCTTAAAGCGCCCATCTCATCTCGCACCGGCCGGATCGATTGGCGGATCGAGAGGCAACGCCGGAGCGTGGCTCGGCGCGAAGCTCATGCCTGCGACGATGCTTCTGCGCTGCGTGCGGGGTGCCTTTGAAACCAGAGCTCGAGCATCATCATCACCCAGGCGAGCGTGCCGTAGTACCCTGGATGATCCTGAAGGCGTTGCGTGAGCAGTGTGTCGAAAAGCTCGCGGCGGAAAATCCCGCGCCGGCTCAGGCCTGCCAGCGAATCGCCGGCGAGCTCGCGAAGCGGAGCATGATCGCGGAGCCATAGTCCGGCGGGGAGGCCGAAGCCGTGCTTCTTCTTCTCGATGGTCGCGCTCGGCAGGAAGTCGCGAAGGGCTTCCTTGAAAAAATATCGCAATCGGGTGCCGCGCAGCTTGAAATCGGGCGGCAGGCTTGCCGAGAAATCCACGATGGTCTCGTGCAACAGAGGGAATGCGACGTCGACGCCGGCGATATCGCAGGTCCGGGTGACCTTGGGCAGGTCGTTGTCTGCCAGGGTGAACTGCAGATCCAGGCCCAGCATCCGGTTGATGAGGCTCTCCGCCCGTATGGAAGCATAGGCCTCCTCGAGCCGCGCAAGCGGAGCGTCGCGATCGATCGAGGCGAGAAAATCCGGGCTGAACACATTCTGCGGTCCCAGGCGCTCGAGCAGGTTGTAAGTCTCGAGACGAGCTGGCATCGGCACGCTCGCCTGTGCGACGTAGCTTCGCGCCTTGCCGAGAAGCGGCACGCGGCCCAGCCCGGTGAGCTTGACCAACAGTGGCTCGAGCAGGCGCCGCCGCAGCGCGGCGGGAAGGCGATCGTACAGAGCCAGTTGATGCTGCTTGGCATAGCGAGCGTTGCCGCCGAACAACTCGTCGCCGCCGTCGCCGCCAAGCAGCCGCGTGACACCGTCGGCGTGGGCCATCCGCGCGCAAAAATAGGTGGGGATGGCAGAAGCGTTGCCGAATGGCTGGTCGTACGCGGCGGCAATCACCGGCACCGCCTGGACCACGTCGTCCGGCGTTACGTAGTACTCGTGATGGTCGGTGCCGAAAAAGCTGGCCGTGGTGCGCGCATATTCCATCTCGTCGTAGCCGGCGGCGGCGAATCCGATCGAATACGTACGTGCGGGCGCGCCGCTGACACGGCCGAGGATACCCGTCACGGTGGAGCTGTCGGTCCCGCCGCTCAAGAATGCGCCGCACCGGCCGCCTCCGGCAAACGCGGCGACGCTGGCATCGAGCGCCGCGCGGAACTCCGGCGCGAAATCGGCGACGTGCCCGCGCTTGGGCTCGGTATAGCAAAGCTGCCAATAGCGTTGCGTGGTCGGCCGTTCATTCTCGAAAATCAGGCGATGGCCCGGACGAAGGCGCTGTTGCTCCCGATACGCTGTGGACGGCCCCGGGACCATGTGAAAATAGACATAGTCGTAGATCGACTGCGGGTCGACGGTTGCGCCGGCGAGGGGGTGCGCGAGCACGACGTCGGAGCTCGCCCCGAAGATCAGCGTGTCTCGCGCGTTCTCGTAAACAAGACTGCGTACGCCGATGCGATCGATCGCCAGCACGACACGACCGATTCGATCGTCGACCAGCGCGAGCGCGAAATCGTCCCCGATTTCCGACAGAAATTCGGTGCCCTTGGCGAGATAGCCGTCGACGATGTGGTGACAGATCGCGCGGAGGCTCGCCGATTCATCGCCCGGTTCGGGAGCGCGGCGGCGCCGCGTCGGGTGACCCTGAACCGCTACGCGTATCGGCCCGATTTGCGAAACCGTCGCGGTTCCCGGCGGGCCGCTCGCAGCAAGTCCGAACTTCGCGCCGACGATGCTCGCCGGTGACCCGCCGCGCCATGCAAAGCGCCGTGTCATGGCATCGATGATCGTCTGGGGATCGCCGCCCGGAGTGCCGTACCAGCCGCAGATGCCGCTCAAGTCACGTGCCTCGGTTCGGGTTGATGCCACGTTGGCCTCGGCCGCCTGGGCCACCCTAGTCGAGCACAAACGACGTTTGGCTGCCGCCAGCGCCCGCTCATCGACCCGATGTGGCGTACATCGCAGGGCGAGGTAGGATCGAAACGGGTCCGGTACGGTTGTAAAAACTGCAATGCGTCCCACTGCCGCAGGTCCGGCGCCAATGGTAACAGATCGCGCTGGCATCCTCAGCGCGCTTCGCCGTACATGACAACCAGCGCATCGCCTGCTCACTCCGGCGCTTGCGGCAGGCGCGGCAATTATCCTCGATCTGTTGTTGACAGCGAGCGCTGTACAAGATTTTGCGCGATCGGCGTGGACCTTTGCGCGTCGAATTGTTACATTCATCGGTCGGCGCGAGCATCGTGTGCCGCGCCGACATGGTGAATATTCTGCAGTTTGCGCGCGAAATAGTCGGGTCACGGTGAAAAATAGCTGCGCTAAGTTGAGCTCGATGCGAGCGGGCACTTTTCGGCGGGGGGTCGTGTCGAATCCGCTGCGCTTGCCGCGGTCGAGGCTGTCAGATGATGGTAGTTCGCGCGCGATACAAGAATCCATCCGCGGAACGACGACGGTAGCGTCGCGTTCCTTGGGAGGGCGAGTCGTGCGTCTGGTCACTCACGGACGCGCCGTCATTCATACGAGGGGATTTGGTTGATCAGTTTTCTTCGTCAGAATGTAGCCGCCGCAACGCTGTTGCTCCTCGCTGCGGAGCTTTCGTGGCTGATGATCGCGGCGATCGGCGCGATCGTCCTCCTGCAAAGAATTCCGATCCCGGAACCGATCCACGCCGCGCCCGCGTTCGTTTACGCGTTCCTGATCGTGATCTTCAACATCGGCTTCGGCGTTTACCGGCGCAAAGAGAAGCTCGCGCGCAGCTCGTATTTCACCCGCGTTTGCATGGCCTCCGCGGTAGGCACCATGCTGGCCTACATAATCGCCGATTGGCTGCCAGGCGGCGAGATGTTCCGGCAGAACGTCGGCGCGGCGGCGCTGCTCGCGGTTGCCGGGCAGATGATGCTGCGGCACGCCGTCATGCTGCCGCTGCTCGACGCGCTGCTTCCGCATCGGCTGCTGGTGCTCGGGACCGGCGCGCAGGCGCGACAGGTCGAAGCGTCGCTCGATGAGGGCAACGCCGGCGTCAAGCTGATCGGCTTTTTCGCGCTCGACTCAGGCGAAGAAACCGCCGTCACGCCGAGGCTCGTTCTCGGCAAAGGCGAGTCGCTGGCGCATGCCGTCAGGCGTCACGGCGTCGACGAAATCGTCGTGGCGGTCAGGCAGCAACGCGGCGGCGTGCTGCCGCTCAGGGAATTGCTGGCCTGCCGTCTCGCCGGAGTGAAGGTCACCGACCTCGCCGGATTCTTCGAGCGGGTCCACGGCCATGTTCCGCTCGACATGAGCCGCGCCAGCTGGTTCATCTACGGCGACGGCTACCGGCAGAACTGGCTTCGCCGGTTCGTCAAGCGGTCGTTCGATCTCGTCGTGGTGGCCTTGCTGGTGACCGCTGCGTTGCCCTTGATCATCATTACTGCGTTGCTTATCGCCCTCGAAGGTCCGGGGACGGTGATCTACCGCCAGCAGCGCATTGGCCGCGGCAGCAAGACATTCACGCTGTTCAAGTTCCGCAGCATGGCGATGGACGCGGAAAAGGACGGCAAGGCTGCCTGGGCCGCCGTCAACGACATGCGCGTCACCCGCGTCGGAAGATTCATCCGCCGCACCCGCATCGACGAATTGCCGCAGCTGATCAACGTGCTTCGCGGCGAGATGAGCCTGGTCGGCCCGCGGCCCGAGCGGCCCGAATTCGTGACTATGCTGTCGGAGCAGATACCGTTCTATGCGGTTCGCCACAGCGTCAAGCCGGGAATCACCGGGTGGGCGCAGGTAAGGCACTGCTACGTGGCCACCGTCGACGATACGGTCAAGAAGCTCGAGTACGACATCTACTACGTCAAGAACAACTCGCTCCTTCTGGATCTCTTGATCCTGCTCGAAACCGTGCGCGTAGTCCTGCTGGGCGAAGGCGCGCGCTAGGTTCCCCGGCACGGCGCGGCGCCAATCCCGCCACCTTTAGCCGCGCCGCAAGCGGCCCCGGCAGCCGCCGGGCCGGTTTTCCGACGAGCTTCCGCCCGGCACGCCCGCACCGCCCGCCGGTCCTTTACGTCGCTGCAGGGATATTCTTCCGCCAGCAGCCGCGCTAGAGTTAGCCCCCCCGCCCATAATCCGCGCGCGATGACAGCAAATACCCTGGCCACAGTGGCTCCCTGGAGCTACGGGCTAGCACTCGCCGGTTACCTGGCCTTGGCGATGCTGATGGCGTTGAAATGGCGGCCGAGCGTCAGAGGCGCGTTGCTGTTCGCCGCAACGCTGGTGACCGCGCTCTGGGCCGCGGCCGGCCTCGCCGCCGCATTGTCCGACCGGCCGGTCATGTGGATGCTGTCGGACGTCGCCGACGTCGTGAGATACGGGGTATGGTTCCTATTCGTCGGCAATCTGATCGCGGGCGGAGGAGCACAGGCTGCGCCGCCCGCGTTTCCGCGATGGGTGGGCGCCGTCGTCGTCCTGGCGATGCTTTCGTGCCTGGCGTTGGCGGTCGTTCCGCCTCTGGCGCAGCTGCTCGGCGTGCAGGCGGCAAGGACATCGTTCGGACTTCATCTCGGGCTCGCCGTATTCGGATTGATGCTCGTCGAACAGTTGATCCGGCGGGCACATCCGCAGGCACGATGGGCGGTCAAGCCACTCTGCATCGCTCTCGCCGGCGTCTTCGGGTTCGAGCTTTTCCTGTACGCGGACGCGATGCTCTTCTCCACACTCGACCTCGACATCTGGGCGGCGAGCGGCGTGGTCAACGCGCTGGTCGTGCCGTTGATCGCGATCGCCATGGCGCGCAACCCGCGTTGGGCTGTCGAGATGCATGTGTCGCGGGACATGGTGCTGCAGTCGACGGCGCTGCTCGTTTCGGCGGCGTTCCTGCTCGCGGTCGCGGCGGCAGGATATGCGGTGCGGTACCTGGGCGGCGACTGGGGCCGCGCGCTGCAGATCGAGGTCCTGTTCGCCGCGCTGGTCGGCGGCGCGCTGGTCATGTCGTCCGGGCGCTTTCGCTCCAGGCTCAAGGTCTTCGTCAGCAAGCATTTCTATTCCTATCGTTACGATTATCGCCAGGCGTGGCTGCGATTCACCGCCACATTGTCGAACGAGAGCTCCGACCAGGGGCTACAGGAACGTGTCACGATGGCGCTTGCCGACCTCGTGGAGAGCCCGGCCGGAATGCTGTGGCTCGACGACGGAAGCCGCAAGCTGCGGCTGGAAGCGCGGTGGAACGCGCCGGCACTCGCGGCGGTCGAGCCGATCGACGGATCGCTCGGCGCTTTCCTGGCGCGGACCGAATGGGTGGTCAGCGTAAAGGAAGCGTCTGCCGATTCCCGGAAATATCCGGGATTGCAATTGCCGGAATGGCTGGCGAAGATGCGCGACGCGTGGCTGATCGTTCCACTGCCATCTGCTTCCGGCTTGCTCGGTTTCGTCGTGTTGATGACTCCGCGCGCGACGATCGACGTGGATTGGGAGGTTCGCGATCTTCTCAAGACCGCGAGCAGGCAAGCGGCGAGTTATCTCGGCCAGCTGATGGCAACAGAAGCGCTGCTGGAAGCGCGCAAGTTCGAAGCATTCAACCGCATGTCGGCGTTTGTAGTGCACGATTTGAAGAATCTGGTTGCGCAGCTTTCACTGATGTTGCGCAACGCCGAGAGACATAGCGGAAATCCCGAGTTCCAGCGGGACATGCTATCGACCGTGCAGCATGTCGTCGAACGAATGAACAAACTGATGCTACAGTTGCGTACCGGGGCAACGCCGGTGGAAAATGCACGTCCGGTCGACCTGGAAAGTGTCGTGCGACGGGTTTGTGCGGCCAAGGCGAGCCACGATCCACCGATCGAGCTCGACCTCTCGACCGGCGTCACCGCTGCCGGACACGAGGACCGGCTCGAACACGTGATCGGCCACCTGGTGCAGAACGCGATCGACGCGACTGGCAAAGGGGGTCGCGTTTCGGTCAGACTGCACCAGGACGGTAATTTTGCGCTGATCGACGTCAAGGACACGGGAATAGGCATGAGTTCGGAATTCATCCGCGAGCGGCTGTTCAGGCCGTTCGAGACCACCAAGCCCGCCGGCATGGGCATCGGCGTGTACGAAAGCTCGCAATACGTGGCCGGGCTCGGGGGTCAGATCCTGGTGGACAGCGAACCCGGACAGGGCACTCGCGTGCGGGTGCAACTACCGCACGGCGAGAACAGGCCGGCGGCTCCGGCCACAGTCAAGGGAATGGCATGACCGAAACGCGCAGACCGTTGCTCATCGTCGAAGACGACCCGGAACTGCAAAAGCAGATGCGGTGGGCGTTCGACCGCTACGAAACCGTCGTCGCCGCCGATCGCGAGTCGGCGATAGCGCAAATGCGCCGTTGCGAGCCTGCGGTCGTCACCATGGACCTGGGCCTCCCGCCGCATCCCGACGATCCGAGCGAGGGCTTGCTGCTGCTCGAGGAAATCAACGCGTTTGCGCCCGACACCAAGATCATCGTGCTTACCGGCCAGAACGATCGTGCCAATGCGCTCAAGACCATCGCGCTAGGCGCGCACGACTTCTGCACCAAGCCGTTCGAGCCCGAGATTCTGGCATGGACGATAGACCGGGCATTTCGCGTTCATGAGCTGCAGGAGGAGAACCGGCGCCTGCAAAGCGCGAGCGCGACGGGAGGCATGTCGGGCTTCATGACCCGCGACCCGGAGGCGTTGCGGGTCTGCCGAACCATCGAGAAGGTCGCGCCAGCGTCCGCAACGGTGCTGATCCAGGGCGAATCGGGGACCGGCAAGGAACTGCTGGCGCGCGCGCTGCACGATCTCTCGCCGCGCCGCGACCACCGGTTCGTCGCGATCAATTGCGCCGCGATCCCGGAGACGCTGCTGGAAACGGAGCTCTTCGGCTACGAGAAGGGCGCTTACACGGGCGCGGCCAAGCGCACTTTCGGCAAGATCGAGAATGCCGGCGGCGGCACGCTGTTTCTCGACGAAGTGGGCGATTTGCCGCTCGCGCTGCAGGCCAAGCTGCTGCGCTTCCTCCAGGAGCGCGTGATCGAGCGCATCGGCGGCAGGGAAGAGATCGCCATCGATGTGCGCATCGTCTGCGCGACGCATCAGAGCCTGAAGGATCACATCGCGTCCGGGCGCTTCCGCGAGGACCTCTACTACCGCATTGCGGAAATCGTGGTCGAGATCCCGCCGCTCCGCGCGCGCAAGGGCGATGCCGCATTGCTGGCGCATGGCTTCGTGCATCGCTTCGCGGCCGAGCAGCGACGGGGCGCGATGACGCTGCTGCCGGATGCGGTCGCGGCCATCGAAAAGCACGCCTGGCCGGGCAATGTGCGCGAGCTGGAGAACGTGATCAAACGCGCGGTCATCATGGCCGACGGCATGACCATAGGCGCCGCCGACGTGGGCCTCGCTCCCGCCGATGCCGAGCCCGCGATCCTGAACCTGCGCCGCGTGCGTGAGGAGGCCGAAAAGGACGCCGTCCTGCGGGTGCTTGGCAGGGTCAACGGCAACTACAGCAAGGCGGCCGAGCTTCTCGGCGTAAGCCGCCCAACTCTTTATGATCTGATGCACCGCTGCGGGCTCAAATAGCCGGCGGCGCCGATTATCGAGTCCGCGAAGAAAGCGACGGCGATGAATCTCCGACAACGACGATTGTGCAGCGCCCTTGCCCTGCTTACCGCCTGCACGCTGGCGGGTTGCGGCAAGGAAAACCCCGGCGACCTGGTCGCTTCGGCCAAATCGTATCTGGCGAAGCACGAATACGATGCCGGGATCATCCAGCTCAAGAGTGCGCTGCAGGTCGCTCCCGACAACGCCGAGGCGCGATTCCTGTATGCGAGGACGCTGCTCGAGACCGGCCATCCCGCGGCGGCGGAAACCGAGATCCGCAAGGCGATTGACCTCAAGTACGACCCCGACGCGACCTATCCGCTGCTTGCCCGCGCGCTGGTCGACCAGGGTGCGTTCGGCAAGGCCGTTGCCGAGCTGGCCGATCGCAAGCTCGGCGACCCGAAAGCACAGGCCGGGCTTCAAACGACGTTGGCAACCGCCTACCTGGCGCTGGGCGACGCGCCGAAGGCCGGCGAGACCATCGCGGCAGCGCTGGCCGCGCTGCCGGGCGACGCGCGAGCGCTGACGGTGCAGGCGCGTGCGGTTGCGCTTGGCAACGATCTGCCCAAGGCGCTCGCCCTGATCGACGCGGCGCTGGCCTCGTCACCGAACAACACCGAAGCGATGATCGTGAAGGCCGGATTCGAGAACGCCCAGGGCCGGCGCGATGACGCCATAAAGACGCTCGAGCACGCCGTCGACGTCAGCGGCGGCAGCCTGGGAACGCGGTATGCACTCGCGTCGCTGCTGATCGAGAGCGGCAAGCTCGACCAGGCCGTGGCCCAGGTCGACGCGATGAAGAAGATTTCGCCCCTCGAGTTCCGCACGCTCTATTCCGACGCGCTGGTTTCGTTCGCTCGCGGCGACGCGGCGCACGCCCGCGACATGATTCAGCAGGTGCTCTCGGTCAATCCGACCAACCTTCAAAGCATCTATCTGGCGGGGCTGATCGACTTCAGGCTCGGCGCATACGCGACCGCCGAAGAGTCTCTGCGCAAGGTGGTCACGCAGGTTCCCGGCGAGGTCAGCCCGACGCGGGTGCTGGCGGCGCTGTACATGCGCACCGGCCGCCCGACACAGGCGGTCGAGACCCTCGAGTCGGCACTGCGCCGCGCGCCGGACAACCCGGTGCTGCTGCGTTCTGCCGGCGAGGCCCAGCTGGCGGCGGGCAACAGCGCCAAGGCCGAGCAGTACTACGTGAAGGCGAACGGGCTGGACAAGGGAAACATGGCGAGCCAGATTCGCCTGGCGCAGGTCAAATACGCTGCTGGCGAGGCGGGGCAGGCGTTCAAGGATCTCGAATCGCTGTCGGGCGCCGACCAGTCGCAGTACCAGGCGGATCTCGCGCTGATCACCGCCTATCTGCGCCGAGGGGACTTCATCAAGGCGCTGGGTGCGGTCGCAGCGCTGGAAAGGAAGCAGCCGAACAATCCGCTGACCTACAACATCAAGGGCGCGACGTACGCCGGGATGCACGATAACAAGAACGCGCGCGCCAGCTTCGAGAAGGCGCTCGAGGTGCAGCCGGGATATTTCGCTGCAGCACGCAACCTCGCATTGCTCGACGTCCAGGAACAGAAGCCGGAGGATGCGCGCAAGCGCTACGAGGCGTTGCTCGCGAAGGATCCCAAGAACGAGCAGGTGCTGCTGGGGCTGGCCGAGGTCCTGGTGATGTCCGGGCGTGGCCCCGACGAGGTCAAGGCGGCGATCGAGCGCGCGATCGCCGCGGTGCCCAAGTCGACCCGGCCCCGGCTGGCGTTGATCAATTACTACGAGAACCTGCGCGATCCCAAGTCGGCCCTCCAGGCCGCGAAGGCTGCGCAGGTCGTGTTCCCCGACGACATGCAGATTCTGGAGGCGCTGGGCATCGCGCAGCGCGCGGACGGCCAGACCGCCGATGCGATGACGACGTTCAAGCGGATGGTGCAACTGCAGCCGCACAACGCCACGGCGTTGATGAGGCTTGCCGATACGCAGGCGGGGCAGAAGGACTACGACGGCGCCATTGCCACGCTGCGACAGGCGGTCGCCGCCGAGCCCGAGGGGAGCCGGGCACTGGTGGCGCTGGCCAAGACCTTTGTCGTCGCCGGTCGTCCGGAAGAGGCGATTGCCGAGGCGCGCAAGCTGCAAAGAGAGCGTCCGAATCGCGCGCTGGGCTTTGCGCTGGAAGGCGAGGTGCTGGCGGCGCAGGCGCAGTGGCCGAAGGCTGCCGCGTCGTACCGCGACGCGCTCACTCGCGAGCCACTACCGATGCTCGCTATCCGGCGTTACGAGGCGTTGCAAAAGACCGCTGCGGCGGATGCCAACACGTTCGCCGCGCAATGGGCGAAGGAGCACCCGAAGGACATCACGCTGGAGTCGTATCTCGGCCAGCAGAGCCTCGTCAGGAAGGACTACCGCAGCGCGATCACCCACTATCAGGCGGCGATGAAGATCGAGCCGGACAATGCGCTGATATTGAACAATCTGGCATGGGTGATGGCAGAGACCGGCGATCCGAAGGCGCGCGAGTACGCCGCGATCGCGTACCGGCAGGCGCCGTTCAATCCCAACGTGATGGACACGCTGGGCTGGGCGGAAGTGCAGGGCGGCGACGCGCAAAAGGGTGTCGAGCTGCTGCGCGGCGCGCTGAACCTGGCGCCGGGCAACGCCGACATCCGGTTGCACTTGGGCAGGGGACTGATCAAGACCGGCGACAAGGCCGGGGCCAGGAAGGTCCTCGAGCCGCTGACCCAGCTCGATAAGGCTTCGCCGATTCGGGCCGACGCCGAGAAGCTGCTGAGCGGTCTTTGAGCATGGCCGACGCTACCACGGTCGCCGTCGTCGGGCTGGGCTACGTCGGACTTCCTCTCGCCGTCGAGTTCGGCAAGAAGTATCCGACGGTCGGCTTCGATCTTTCGGCGGCCAAGGTCGCGGCGTACGCCAAGGGCATCGACCCCACCGGCGAGGTGAGCCCGGCCGAGCTCGCCGCGGCGACCGGCCTCAACTGCACGACCGATGCGTCGGCGCTCTCCGCCGCGGATTTCATCGTGGTCGCCGTGCCGACGCCGATTGACGACGCGCATCAGCCGGATTTCGCGCCGCTGCTGTCGGCCAGCGAGGCGGTAGGGAGGAATCTCCGGCGCGGCGCCACCGTGGTCTTCGAGTCGACCGTTTATCCGGGCGCGACCGAGGAGATCTGCGTGCCGGTGATCGAGAAGGCCTCCCGCATGGCGTGGAAGCGCGATTTCTTCGTCGGCTACTCGCCGGAGCGCATCAATCCGGGCGACAAGGAGCACACGCTGCCGCGCATCATCAAGCTGGTCTCCGGAGACACCGCCGCGACGCTCGAGCGGGTCGCCGCGGTGTACGGCAGCATCATCCCGGCGGGCGTGCACCGCGCGAGCTCGATCAAGGTCGCCGAAGCCGCCAAGGTGATCGAGAACACGCAGCGCGATTTGAACATCGCCCTGATGAACGAGCTGGCGCTGATATTCCACAAGATCGGCATCGACACGGTCGAGGTGCTGGAGGCGGCGGGCACCAAGTGGAACTTCCTTGCGTTCCGGCCGGGGCTGGTCGGCGGGCATTGCATCGGCGTCGATCCGTACTATCTCACCCACATGGCGGACAAGATCGGCTACCACCCGCAGGTCATCCTCGCCGGCCGCCGCATCAACGACGGCATGGGCAAGTTCATCGCCGAGCAGACGGTCAAGCAGCTGATCCAGTCGGGCGCGGCGGTCAAGGGCGCCGACATCAACGTGCTGGGGCTGACGTTCAAGGAGAACTGTCCCGACATACGCAATTCGCGCGTGATCGACGTCGTGCACGAGCTGGCTTCGTACGGCGCCACTGTGCACGTGCACGATCCGGTCGCAGACCCGGCCGAGGCGCACCACCAATATGGCATCGAGTTGAAGCCCTGGGCCGCGCTGCCGCGGGCGCGCGCCATCGTCGCCGCCGTCGCGCACAGCGAGTTCAGGCAGCGGCCCGCCGACGATTACGCGACCAAGCTCGAGGCGGGTGGGCTCTACGTGGACGTCAAATGCCAGGCCGACGCCGCACTGTTCCGCGCGCGCGGATTCAACGTCTGGAGACTCTGAGCGTGCAGCCGCGTCGCGCGCCCGGGGCCTACGCCGCCTGCTGCGCGGCGCTCGGGTCGCGGCCGATGCGCTGGCTGGTCACCGGCAGCGCGGGGTTCATCGGCTCGCACCTGATCGAGACGTTGCTCGCGCTCGATCAGGAGGTGGTCAGCCTGGACAGCTTCGCCACCGGCCATCGCACCAACCTCGATGACGTACGGCGCGCGGTCGGCGAGCGGGCGTGGCGCAGGCACAGCTTCCGCGAGGCCGACATCGTCGACGCCGGAGCGTGCCGCAGCGCCTGCCAGGGCGTCGATGTCGTGCTCCACCAGGCGGCCCTCGGCTCGGTGCCGCGTTCGATCGAGGACCCGGTTCGTACGCATGCCGCCAACGCCACCGGGTTTCTCAACATGCTGGTCGCGGCGCGCGATGCCGGCGTCGGGCGCTTCGTCTATGCCGCGTCGAGCTCGACCTATGGCGACCATCCGGGGCTGCCGAAGGTCGAGGACGCCATCGGGCGTCCACTGTCTCCGTACGCGGTCACCAAGTACCTGGACGAGCTCTACGCGGAGGTTTTCGCCCGCTGCTACGGCATGGTCGCGACCGGGCTCCGCTACTTCAACGTGTTCGGCCCGCGCCAGGATCCCGACGGCGCGTATGCCGCGGTGATCCCGCGCTGGGCCGCCGCGATGCTCGCCGGAACGCCGATCGTGATCTACGGCGACGGCGAGACCACGCGCGACTTCTGCTACGTCGGCAACGTGGTGCAGGCCAACCTGCTGGCCGCGACCGCGCCCGCGGCGACGGTGTCCGGCCAGGTCTACAATGTCGCGGTGGGCGGCAGGATTTCGCTGAACCAGCTCTATTCGACGTTGCGGGAGCTCCTCGTCGAACGCCATCCGAGCCTGCACATCGCGCCGCCGGTGCACGAGGATTTCCGCGCCGGCGACGTGCGGCACTCGCAGGCCGACGTCTCGAAAGCGATGAATGCGTTCAACTACGCGCCGACGCACGACCTGCGTGCCGGACTCTCCGAGGCGCTGCCGTGGTACGAATCGCGGCGCTCGCCGGTGGCCGCCGCGCGCGACGGAAGGCTTCCCGATGTTCGCGGCACCGCCTGAGCCGCCGCGGCGCTGCGCCACGCGCGCCGCGAGGTGCTGCCTGCTCGCGCTGGCCGCGCTGCTGGCGGTCCCGGGCGCGGACGCAGCCGACCCGCTTGCGACGCCCGAGACCCTGGTCGCGCAGGCGCTGGCCTACGAACATGGGGAGGGCGTGCCCCAGGATCAGCGCAGGGCCGCCGCCGTGTATTGCGAGGCGGCGCGCATCGGCAGTGTCGAGGCGATGTTCAACCTGGGTTGGATGTACGCCAACGGGCGCGGGATCGCGCGCGACGATGCGCTGGCCGC